>JAGOZU010000005.1 GCA_018058545.1 Promineifilum sp.
CAGGGTGGCGATTCTTGCGAGAAGGGGCCGGATTAAGTATAGTTTCAGGTGCCGCAACAACTCTTCAGCTATTTACCAAACCAAGGAGATCTTCAATGGACTACATTGAATCAGTACATGCGCGCGAGGTTCTTGATTCGCGCGGCAATCCGACTGTTGAAGTCGAAGTAACACTGTACGAGGGTGTGACGGGACGGGCGATGGTTCCCTCCGGCGCTTCTACCGGCGTTCATGAGGCCTGGGAGAAACACGACGGTGACAAGAAGCGCTACAATGGCAAGGGCGTGCTCCAGGCGGTCGATGCCGTAAATGACGAGATCGCCGAGATGCTTCTTGGCTGGCAAGCCACCGATCAGGCGGGCATCGATCTGGCGATGATCGACCTGGACGGCACTGAGAATAAGAAACGTCTGGGGGCCAATGCGCTTTTGGGTGTCTCGCTGGCGGTTGCCCACGCCGCGGCCGCGAGCCAGGGTTTGCCTCTGTATCGTTATTTGGGCGGTGTCGGCGGTCGGACTCTGCCTGTGCCGATGATGAACATCATGAATGGCGGCAAGCACGCCGCCGGCGCGACAGACATGCAAGAGTTCATGGTCATGCCCGTTGGCGCACCTACATATAGTGAGGGACTGCGTTGGGGTGTGGAGATTTATCACAGCCTCAAGAAAGTTCTCAGCAAGAAGGGCTATGGGACAACCGTTGGCGATGAAGGCGGCTTTGCGCCGCGTGTTTCGGCCAATAGCGAGGCGCTGGACCTGATTCTGGAAGCAATCAGAGAGGCGGGTTATGTGGCCGGAGAGCAGATCATGCTGGCGATGGACCCGGCTGCGTCCGAGTTCTATGAGGACGGCAAGTATCACCTGAAGGTCGAGGGCAAGACGCTGACCGGCCGCGAGATGGTTGACTTCTGGGAGTCATGGGTTGATAAATATCCCATTATTTCCATCGAGGACGGCCTTCATGAGGACGACTGGGATAACTGGGCGCTCATGGTCGAGCGCCTGGGCGACCGCTTGCAGATCGTAGGTGATGACTTGCTCGTTACCAATGTGAAACGGATTGAAACAGCCCTGGAGCGCAAGGCGGCCAACAGCCTGCTATGCAAGGTGAACCAAATCGGCACCCTGACCGAGGCCATCGAGTCCGTCAATCTGGTGCAACGTCACGGCTGGACGGCTGTTGTCTCCCATCGAAGCGGCGAAACCGAAGATTCCACCATCGCCGACCTGGTCGTCGCCCTTAATGCTGGTCAAATCAAGACCGGCGCGCCTGCTCGCAGTGACCGGACGGCCAAGTACAACCAACTCCTCCGAATTGAAGAGGACCTGGGTGATGCCGCCATCTATCCCGGGATGAAGGCGTTTTCGAACTTGCGTAGCTAGTTTGTATATCGCTCTAGCTTTCCTATAATGAATCCTGGAGCGTCCGTAACTCGACGCCGAGGAGAACAAAATATATGAATGAACTTTTGGGGTTCGCCCCCCTCATGGATGATGACGACGATGACGACATGCCCGAGATCGAGCCGGTCGAGGTTCCGGACGAGGATGATGACGACAAGCCGAACAAAAACGGCGATCATCCCCGCTCTATGGATGACCGCCTGTTAAAGAATCGCACGATTCTCATTTATGGCCCCATCGACATGAATCTGGCCATGGATGTGACCAGGCGATTGTTGGTCATGGATGCTGAGTCACATGATGAGATCCGTATCTTCATCAATTCGCCTGGCGGTCATGTTGAATCCGGCGATACCATCTTTGATATGATTCGATTCGTCCAGTCGCCGGTGAAGGTTATTGGAACGGGTTGGGTCGCCAGCGCGGGCGCGTTGATCTATGCCGCGGCCGAGCTGGAAAATCGCTACAGCTTGCCGAACACCCGCTTCCTGCTGCACCAGCCGGCCGGCGGGGCTACCGGGCAGGCGTCTGATATTGCCATTGAAGCCCAGGAGATTCTCAAAATGCGCCGCCGTCTCAATGAGATCTTTGCCCGCCAGACGGGCCAATCCATTGAGAAGGTGGAGGAAGACACCGACCGCAATTTCTGGATGTCGGCCGGGCAAGCCAAGGATTATGGATTAGTCGGCCGGATTATTGCTTCTGTCGACGAACTCTAGTCTGACGAGAGACTGCAGATTTGAAGGGGCGCGCGAGTGCCCCTTCTTGATCCCTCGATTGGCCAGGATGGCGCCGGGGGAAACCTATGAAAACGCTGTTACTATTACGCCACGCCAAGTCAAGTTGGAGCGACGGCAACCTCTCTGACTATGACCGGCCGCTGAACGAGCGCGGCCGGCATGATGCGCCTCGCATGGGCAAGCTGCTCAACTCGCTCGATCTTGTCCCCGATCTGATTCTTACCTCTTCGGCCAAACGGGCCGCTATGACGGCCGATCGCGTGGCCGAGTCTTCATCGTTCGACGGCGAGATTCTTTACACGCGGGACCTCTACCTGGCCGATCCGGAAACTTATATCGATCTGGCTCGTGGAACGAATGACGATATCGCCATCCTGATGATGGTCGGCCATAATCCAGGTATTGAGGAACTGGTCGAACAACTCGGCGGCCGTGACGAAACGATGTCAACGGCTGCTCTGGCTTGCATACGATTGTCCATCGAGAGTTGGCGGGACATCGATTTGGACGAGACGTACGAACTTGTCGGAGTCTGGCGGCCAAAAGAACTCTAGCCGCTACAAGGATAACCTCTGACTCTCCTACAACTTGTACGACTTGGGAGCAACAATCACGTCAACTCTCCAGATGGACGTGGAGTTTGCTGATACTTTTGTTTTGAGCCACCCATTCCCCGACCAGACCGATGCGCAACTCATAGAGAGCCTTTCCCTCTTCCATGACTTCGCGCATGATATCGCGCTCGACCAGCGCGTTGAGGGCGTGTGTCACTTCGGTTGGGTCCAATTCGATGCTGTATGACTGGAGGTGCTCGGCGAAAACTTCCGGGTGCAGAGGTTCGTTACGATCCATCAGATGAGCTGCGGCGGCCAGCACCGCCCTTTCGGCCAGGTTCGCCCGTTGCCAGATGTAGGCGAAATGCACCTCGCCCAGCCGCAGCATCTCATCCAGGGCTACGTTCACGTCGGAGATGGTCACATAGCCTGTTTTCTGCTGATTAGCTCGCTTGACCAGCGTATAGCAGACGAGTTGGAGGAAGTAGGGATGGCCGGCTGTGACGCGCAAAATTTTATCGATCGCCAGGTCATCATAGATGATGTTCGGAGCAACCGGATCGCAAATGAGACGCGATGCTGCCTCCTCGCTCAGGAAATCGATCTTGCGATAGAGGGCTATATTGAACAGGACCGACCAGTAATCGGCGCTCATTTCCTCCAGACGGCGCGTTCCGACGAAGACGAACCCCAGCCCGGGGCTATGCTGCATGAGGTGGCGCATGTAGGGGAAGAACGTGCGTGGCAGGATGCCGTCCGCGACCATGGACTCGAACGCCTCAAATTCATCGAAGACTAGTAACAGGATCGTGTCTGCAGGCAGTGATTGACGCACGGCCGGCAGAAACTCGCGTTGGAACACACGCGCCGGATCCGCCTGCCACCCATCGTATTCGGGCACGTCGATATTGTTCCCTTTGCTGTTCAATGCGTCGGCTATATGCCAGGCAAACTCCTGCAATAGCGCCGGCATGCCGGGCGACACGCCGAGCGATTGGCAATCAATGTAAACCGGCAATAGTTGCGGCGGCAGATAATCCTCCAGCCGCAAGAGAAGTGATGTTTTTCCGGTGCGTCGCTGTCCCACCAGCATGAACACGTTTCGTTGACTCTGCATCCCGGCATGTTCAGCGATGAAGTCGAACAGCTCCTCGCGGCCGAAAAACAGCGAACTGTCCTTACGCAAGGGTGTCCCCGGAAGATAGGGGTTGGCCGTCGGGGTAAACTCTCGGACAGGCGGCAATAAATAGACCATGTCGCCGAATGCCGCGGTCTTGCCGTGGAGATTACGGTCGTCATAGGTCAATGACATCGCCACCCGAAAACGTTCTTCCGCCTGTGGCTCGATGACGAACCGCACCTGCCGTGTCCGGCCGGACGGGAGAAACGGGATGATTTGCGGCTCCGAACGGATCAGATAGGCAGGATTCTCATCCAGTACGGCAATGATATTTTCGGCCGCCGCGCGCCCGGAGTTACGAATTTCCATTGCCACGTACGTGCTGCCGTTGGGCGCCAATCGTTTGGTCTTTAGTGTCACCTCCAGTTCGGCGCGGCCGCGCTGATCTTCGATCTCGGCCGTCAGCAATCCCGCCCATCGACGCGTGATAGCACGTACCAATGTTCGATCGATGCTGGAGGGGTATTTGTCCAGTTGCTCCTGCACCTGTCGCAGTCGGACGGCAGCCTGATTGAGATAGACCAGTCGATCATCGGCCGCATCGACGCGTTCGCTGTCGCGCATGTTCGTCAGCACCGGCAGGAGCGATTCCAGGATTGGTGACCACTCCTTACGCTCCGCGAGCGCGGTCAGGACGTGGGCAAATTGCGGTCGTAACAAGCTTAATTCGGTGATGGAAGGAGCTTCGAGTAAGGCCTGGCCGGTCTTTAATATGAGCCGCCGATGATATAGCCCATCCCAATTCCTGTCAGAGTTAGCGGCGTCATCCAGAACACGGGTGATGATCGGTAGCCCCGCCTGAGGCCGGTTGCCCAGCAGGAATAGTCCGTCGGCCAGGTTGGCAACGTTCTGATCTCCGGCTTGCCGGGCGCGATTAGCCAGCTGCAGCAGGAAGTCCGGCGATCCGCTTTCCAAAGCATATCTTTGTTCGAGCTTTGATAGGGTGTTTTCCGGCTCTTGGGCCAATTGCTTGTAAAACCGGGCGGCCTGAGCTGCCGGCGTTTGTTCCTGTCGCATGAACAGGACCAGACCGGCCAGCACCAGAAACCCGAGTGACGCACTGGCGACCAGCAAGGACTCGTTCGTCGATGCGCCGGCGACGACTTCCGGGCCAAGCGGCGGCGTGATATACCCGCGGTAGAATCCGTCGCTGAAACGAAAGCGATAATTGATCCGGCTAGTGCCTTCGAGAGGGATGACACCCGGCCAAAATAACTGTCCGTTTCCGGTGGGCAGTCGCTGTTCTGACTGAGGAACCCATGAATCGCTGGTTTCATCATGCAGTTCCAGTTGGACGGCAACCGCATCATTCTCCACGTCCTGGACTGAAACACCGATCGAGAACTGGCCTCGTTCCACTTCCACGGTCGGTTTTGTCAACAATGGAGGCCGGTTTTCCTCTTCCCGGAATAGGCGGACCAAGCCATTTTGGGTTACAGCCAGCAAATCAGGGGACTGTCGCGAGGTGCGCTTCAGCAGCGCTACATCGAATACGCTGCTGGTTAGCGATAGTTCAAGGATGCGGCGCGGGCTTCGCGTTTGCAGTTGCTCATAGAGGCGGATGTTGCCGTCACGCGAACCGACCAGGCCGGTATCCGGTCGCCCGTCCTGATTTAGATCAGCCCAGCCCAGAGCCTGGATATTGCCCAGTTCGCCGATCGACCAGGTTATGGTCGGCCGGTTATCAACCAGGTTCAATTGTTCCAGCGCTCCGTCTTCAGTTGCTATCATGAATGAGGCGATATTTTCCTGAAATGCTTCCGCCGCCCCTGCACTGGTGAGTCTGACAATATTCGGAGGTGTGAATAATGACACGGGCCAATCCCATTGACTCATTTCAAGCCCTTGATAGTTGAGGCCGTGTACGCGGCCATCTGCAGTGAAGGCGACTACCCTGACAGCCATTTCCGGCCCACCCGGCAGGCTGATATGGTAAAGCGCCTTGATGTCGCTATCCAGGGTGGCGAATGGCGATGAGGAGACGCCGTCGTTAGATAGATCCAGTTGGATGAGTTCACGATCTCCTGCGGCGATAAGTGAGTTTAACCCCGCAGGGCCATTATCCAACAAGGCTATATGCCGGACTCCACCGGCCAGATCGGTCGCGGGGAATTCCCATCGCCTGTTTCCGTCAAGATCGTAGGCGATAATCTGGCCGTCCAGTGTGCCGATCAGGATAGTGGACATCGCTGACCCAAGACGATCATCAACCGCTAATGACGTCACTTGCCCGGGGATGATAGTCTCCCATATGCGTTCGCCGGTGGTCTCGCGAAGCTCCAGTCGGCTATTGGTTCTCGTCGTCTCACTGGAAGGATCCGCCGCTGTCCGTTCACGCCTGACGACGACGATTTGGGGTGGGGCAGTCAGGGAATGACGGATCGTATGAAGATAGGCAATCTCTTTTCCAGGCGCATTGAGCCAGAGGATCGTGCTGTCCAGACCCAGGCCGTGTAGCCGGCCGTCGCGCGTGCCAACGACTATCTCCTCTTCGCCATCTTCGTCCAAATCAGCGACCAGCAAGGCGGTCGGCGCGGCATTGAGCGTGTACTCCCACTCCTTGATATATTCGCTGTCTCCCACACCCAGACCGAATAGTTGCAAGGTCGCAAAGCGCGGCAGCAATAACTCGTAATGCCCGTCGTGGTTCACGTCTGTCAGTTGGGTGAGATCGGGCAAATCAGTGTCATTTATCTTGGCTAATGTCTGACCGTTATTTCCCAGAAGATAGATGTCGGCTAACTGGGTCGAATTGGGTAGAGGCTCCAGTATCACGCCCAGTGGAGCTCGCCCTTCCATCGCTCCACCATTGGCTGGCATCAGTGCCAGAATCGCGCGATTGCCGTCCTTGGCCATTTGATTAGTCCACAGACGACGACCTTCGCGGGAATAGGCGATGACGCTGCCGGCAGCCGTGCCGACGACGAGAGCGGGTCCATTGGGCAATTCGACAAATGTGGTGCTGACGATAGGTCGGTTGACCGTCCGGAACCAGGTTGATACACCGTCGGGCGAATAGAGCTCCAACTGGCCGAAATTGGTGCCGACGGCGATATAACTGGTCTTGGCGTCGAATGGCGCTTCAGTCAGCGTCGTGACGCGCCGTGAGATGGGTTGGCGCCAGGCGATGGTGTAATTATCCAGATAGATGATTTCACTGAAGCGTCGGGGGGTAAAAAGCCCCATGACGATTTCATCTGTGCCGTCACCGTCGAAGTCGGCGACGATTATCTGGGGGTTCACATTGATATTGGGGTTTTCCTGGCCCGCAAATTGCCAGATATTTTCCCCAGCGGCGTTATAAGCCAGCAATTGGCCGGATGCCAGAAGCACCAGCAGATCGCCGTTCCCATCGGACTGGAAATCCAGGGCCTCGATGGCCACGGGACTGGTGTTGTCCGGGAGAGAGATTCGCCAGACCGGATCGCCGGCCGAATCCAGAACCATCAGGTAACCCGTGCCTGCCACGGCGATCTCCTTTTCGGGCGATTGGTTGTCGAGGATGTCGACAACCCCGATAGCGGCTACCGGATCGGAGTTGAAATGCGTCCACACCTGACTGCCGTCGGCGAGCAAAAGCGTGAGTTGTCCGTTTTCATCGAGGACGAGAAACTCATCGACTCCATCGCCGGTGACATCGGCGGTCACGATTGTGTCCAGTCGTCCAGACGCCGCGTATTGCCAAAAGCTTTGCAGGCGGCTCCGATCCTGGGCGGCCACGTCGGTGGTGGCCGGCAGGGATAGTGACAGGTATAGAAGAAATAAAGCGGGCCACAGGCGCAACAGGAAACGACGATTGCTGGAGGGCGTCGCATGAACGTGGAGAGCACCCTGGACGGGCACCAGGGTAGTGGGAGGCACCGGCTTGATCCGGTTATTCTTCCGGCGCGCGGAGGGCATAACCCACTCCTCGTTCGCTGACGATCCAGTTTCCATATGGATCGATGGCTCTGCGCAAGCGTTTGATCAGAGTTTTTAGGCGGTCAGGGTCGTCGACCAAAACGTCGCCCCAAACGGTCAGCTCCAGATCCTCGCCACGGACAACCTGGCCGGCGTGGAGACACATTCGCACCAGGATGCTGAACTGCGATGTCGTCAGGCTTAGCTCGCGGCCGTTGCCCCAAACCTGATGACGCTGTTCGTCGATGACGAAAGGCCCGGCCTGCACCAGTCCTGGCACATCCTGCCGCCGCACGAAGCGACGCAAGATCTCGCTACTATAATAATACTTCTCATCGACCCGTTGCAGCAGACATTGTTGCTCCAGCTGCCTCAGGCTTTCGATGGGGCCGTCGGCAATAGCCAGCACATGCTGTTCTTCGGGTGTTAAATTCTGCCATAAATAGCTGAGATGTGATTCCGCCTCTATTTCCACAGGATGGTCAAGAAGGGAGAAGTCTCGCTCGGCGATGTTCAGGCTGTCGTCTGCCTTAATGTCCTCGTTGATAACAGCCTGAATGGCATGATAGCCGGCGATATGCAGGAAGAACGGATGCAAACCCGCCAATTCGATCAGGTAATTCACCATTTTCGGTGAAAGCTTGACCGAGGTTTGTGTTAGCCGTTGGCGAAATAGCTCGCGCGCCTCAACCTCGCTGAACAGTCCGAGCGGCAGCGTGACGAAGATATTGAAGAAAGGCGAACTGAGGACGGCTTCCTCAGCCGTGATGGCGAACAATGGCCGCTGGCTTGCCGTCAAAAAGGCCAAGCCATATTTGGTAGTCAACCCGCGCAAACGAGCAAAGAAATAGGGCGACAGGTGTCGATTGGCAGCCAGTAGTTCGAATTCATCCAGCAGTACTACGACGGCCGTCCCTCGTTGATGTACTTTTTGCAGGGCGCGGTCCAGCGCACGATAAGTGCCTGGCTCAGTTGTCATTTCGAGACCCAGGCCGGCATGTTCGGCCGCCTCCAGGAGCCCGCTGAGCAACAACTCGTAGACCTCTTCGGGTGGCGAACCGGCCAATTCCTGGCAGTCGAGCATTATGAATAGATAGTCCGATTCATTGAGCCGGAATGAGGAACGCACTGTAAGCTGGCACAGGTGCAGGAGAAGAGAACTCTTGCCGATTCGGCGCGGGCCGATGAGCGATACGCTTTGACCATTCCGCAAGAGGCCCAAAATCTGGTTGATTTCAGCCTCTCGGCCGACGAAATCCTCGATGTGCCGGATGGCTCCACGATGGAAAAACGGATTATCTGCACCCATGACAAACCTATTGTAATGCCGAACGATGTGAAAGGGTAGCTGAGATATGTCCCATTCCACGTTCACTATAATAGATCGCTAACATCCTTGTCTCAGACCGCCTGCGCACGTACAATCGAACAAATGACCGATGAATTGGGCAGCCTCCTTCGCCGTCTGGGTGTTACCAAAGGGGCACGACATATCCGGCCGGCCTCTGTTCCCATAACCGGAGGTCGATTTACACTCAATGAGGCACCTGATTCGCCACCCCCGCTTGAACAACTCCTGCCGGGTGGCCGGCTGATGGGATCGGATGAGGGCGCCTGTTTCGTCGTCGATCATGTTTATCCGCTACATTATCGTCACGGAGATGATACCTTGGCCGATCTGCTGGTGGTCGGCCCGGCCGCAGCCGAACCATATCGGCTTGAAGACCGGCTCGTGGGAGATGATTTCCGTAATTTCCTATTTCTGGACACTGAGACGACAGGCCTGGCCGGCGCCGGCACCCTGGCCTTCATGGTTGGCGTGGCCTACTTTGAGCCGCACACCACGATAATCGATGGTCGGACGGAAGAGGGGGATGTGCTGGTCGTCCGGCAATATTTCCTGCGTGACCAGGATGACGAGCCGGAGATGCTCCGTCAACTGGATGATATCCTGGCGGATAAAGTGGGCCTAATCACTTTTAACGGCAAGTCCTTTGATGTACCGCTGCTGGGCAACCGTTATCTGATGAATCGCCGGCGCGGCCGCTTGCCGGAAATGCCCCATATCGATCTGTTGGCTCCGTCGCGCCGCCTTTACCGGGCACGTCTTGGTTCCTGTGCCCTGGGTTCACTGGAACAGAGCTTGCTTGGCTTGCATCGGACGCAGGACGACGTGCCGGGATGGTTAATTCCCTCGCTTTACTTCGATTACCTGCGCTCGGGCGATGCGCGGCGATTGACTGGGGTCTTTTATCATAACGAAATGGATATGTTATCGATGGTCACCCTGGCCTCGCGTATCTTTCGCCAACTGGCGGCTTCCCGCTGTGATGACCCGCTCGACCAATTGAGCCTCGGCCGCTGGCAGGTCGGCCTGGGACTGCACGATCTGGCCGAGGATACACTACGGTCGTCGCTGGATGGCGATCTCCCACTTGAAGCCTATCACCAGGCGCTCCATGAGTTGGGGAAGCTTTACAAGCAGCGGGATCGCCGTGAGGATGCCGTCGTTGCCTGGCAGCAAATTGCTTCGACCAGCACCGATGATGTGGCTGCCCATCTTGAATTGGCCAAGTATTATGAATGGCGCGAAGTCGATGTGGCCGCCGCCATACAGTGGACGCGTCGGGCGATGGCTCTCGTCGAGCGATGGCCGTTGACGCCTCGCTCCCGCCTCGCACATGCCGAATTACGCCATCGCCTGGAGCGTTTGGAGAAGAAGGCGGCCTGATTCTCCTCTGTGATAGAATACCTCCATGACCAATGAACTCATTGTCGTCGGCGGTGGACTGGCCGGATCGGAGGCCGCTTGGCAGGCGGCCGAAGCGGGTGTCGACGTTATTCTTTACGAGATGCGTCCGCGTGTTCAGACTCCGGCTCACGAAACACCGTGGTTGGCAGAACTGGTTTGCAGCAATTCGCTTGGCTCTGATTTGCCGCACAAGGCTCCGGGACTGTTGAAGGCTGAGTTGCGTGGACTGGGATCGCTTATTTTGACCTGCGCGGCCGAGACGGCCGTCCCCGCCGGCTCGTCGCTGGCTGTTGACCGAGAAGCCTTCGCCCGGTTGGTGACCGAACGCATTGCCAGCCATCCACGTATTTCTCTGGTCGAAGAAGAAATGATAGCCATACCTCAGACGCCGGTCATCATCGCCAGCGGGCCGCTTACATCATCGGCGTTGGCTGCAGATATCGGCCGTCTGACCGGCGAGGATCATCTCTATTTTTATGACGCTGTCTCGCCGATCGTGCAGGCTGAAACCATTGATATGTCCATCGCCTTCCGGCAGTCCCGCTATGATCGAGGGGAACAGGAAGAAGGTGACTACATCAATTGCCCCATGACCCGGGAGGAGTACGAGACCTTCGTGGATGCCCTCATGGCGGCCGAGACTATCACTTTGAAGCAATTTGAGCGCGAAGATCCTCATTTCTTCGAGGGCTGCATGCCTGTCGAGGCGTTGGCTGCGCGCGGTCATGATGCCCTGGCGTTCGGTCCCATGCGCCCCGTTGGCCTCATCGATCCGCGCACCGGCCGACGGCCGTATGCGGTGGTTCAATTACGACAGGACAATCTCGTTGGTACGCTCTATAACATGGTCGGCTTCCAGACCAATCTGCGCTGGCCCGAACAGAAGCGCGTGCTCCGGCTTATCCCCGGCCTGGCCGGCGCTGAATTTGCCCGCTACGGGATGATGCACCGCAATACCTACATCAACTCCCCCGCCATGCTCCAGCCGACGATGCAATACCGCAATCGTGCCGATCTGTTTTTTGCCGGGCAGATCGTTGGGGTGGAGGGGTATGTCGGCAATGCGGGAACGGGTCTGTTGGCCGGAATCAACGCCGCTCGTTTCCTGCATGGCCGCCATCCGGTTATCATGCCGCCAACAACGATGCTGGGTGCGCTGAGCCACTACGTCACCCATGCGGCGGCGAAGGACTTCCAGCCCATGAAGGCCAACTTCGGGATTCTGCCGCCGTTACCGCCTCGACCGGGTAAGGAAGACCGTGGACGTTATTATTCGGAGCGCGCCTTGACCGCATTGCGTCGCTTTGCGCGTGAGCATGGCCTGGGATACGATTAGCAAGCTGCCGTCGCCGCCCAATACACCTGAAGTTGACCATAATACCTGTTGCCGACCCGTCTGCGAGCGGGCATTATTGAGGAGAGTATGGAAATCCCAGTTGAGGCTACTGTCACGTCGGCTGTCGTCTACCCGGATCGAGCCAAGGTAACCAGCAACGGCCGTTGCGAAATGACGGAGGGTATGCACCAAATCATCATCGGAGAGTTGCCCTTGGCGATTGATCCGGAATCCGTCCGCGCCACCGGACGGGGCACGGCTCGGGTGCGTTTGCGCAGCGTGGATGTGCATCGTCGCCACTACGTGCAAGCGCCATCGGAGGCGGTGGTCGCCCTGGAGAAGGAGATCGAGCGGGTCTCGGCTGAATTAGGGGCGCTCGACGATCGCGCGGCCGTTAAACAGGCATCGATTGATCACCTGGACGGCATGCGCAAGGCCACCGATAACTATGCTTGGGGGTTGGCGCGTGGCCGAACTACTGTTGAGAACCAGACCGTGCTCATGCGTTTTTTCGAAGAGGAAGATGCCCGACTACGCGCCGATCGACGGGAGTTGGGTGAAGAGCAACGTACTCGTCAGGATGAGTTAACCAAGCTTAAGGCCGAGCTGGATCAGCTTCATTCGGCGCGTCCGCGACAACGCTACGAGGCTCGGCTGGAAGTTGAAGCGCTCTCGTCGGGTGATTTTGAGGTTGAACTAAGCTACGTTGTCCATTCCGCAGGCTGGCGACCGTTGTACGACATGCGCCTGCATGAGTCAGGTGGCCAGACTGTAGTCGCCGTCACCAGTCTGGCCGAGATCACCCAGAATACGGGGCAAGATTGGAAAGGCGTACAGCTATCGGTATCCACGGCCCGCCCGGCGCTTAACCAGCGTGTACCGGAGATCAAACCATGGTACATCAATGAGTACCAGCCGCCTCAGCCACGGATGGCCAGATCGCACCCGATGGCCAAGAGCGCGCGACTGGATATGATGGAATCGGCTGCGGCCGATGAAACCATGGCCATGCCGGCTATGATGGCCGCGGCCGCGCCTGTGCCGATGGAGGCCGAGATCGAGGTGGCTGCCACGCAAGAGAGCGGAACGGCCGTCACGTTCACCATTTCCGGCAGCGTTGATATCCCCGGTGACGGCACGCCCAAGAAATTGACTGTTGGACAGGCCGAATTGCCGCCGGAACTCGATTTCCTGGCTGTACCGCGCCATACCGAGGCGGTCTATCGTCGTGCCACGCTGACGAATATCCTTGGCGCACCTATGCTGCCTGGACCAGTTAATCTCTATGTCGGCGAAGAATATATCGGTCGGAATCATCTCGACTATATCCCTGCCGGTGGAGAGGCGAAACTCATCCTGGGCACGGAAGAACGGATCACTGTCAAACGGGAGCTGGTTCGCCGGGATGTGGACAAGCGTCTGTTGCGCGACCAGCGCCAGCTCGTGTACGGGTACGAGATCAAGCTGGAGAACTTGCTGGCGACGTCGGTTCGCATCATCGTTGAGGATCAATATCCCGTCTCGCGCCACGACCAGATCAAGGTTCGGCTCGATCTCACCAGCCCGGAGCCGATGGATCGTTCGGAGCTGCATATTCTGAAGTGGCAGCTTGACCTGGCCCCGGCCGAGAAGAAAAGCATTCGTTACGAATATCAGGTCGAACATCCCCGCGCGATGAATGTCGCCGGGCTGGTTGATTGAGCGGATAGCCGCTAACTGCAGAATTGGAGAAAAAGCCTACGACAGCAAAAGAGTATTTTACTTCCTCACCTCAGGAACGGGCGTTCCTGGTTGGCACGGAATTACGGGATAGCCATCCATTATTACCTGTGGAAGACAGCCTGGAGGAGTTGGCGCGACTGGCGGACACGGCCGGGATCGATGTCGTCGGTCAGGCGATCCAGCGTTTCAACAAGCCCAACAGCGCGACCTATATCGGTCCGGGTAAGGTCGAAGAGGTCAAAATCCTTGTTGAGGAGTTTGAAGCGGGCGTCATCATCTTCGACGATGAACTGTCGCCACGACACCAGCGGGAGTTGGAGGCGGCTTTTGGCGAGAATGTGAAGGTTCTCGATCGCACCGCGCTCATTCTCGACATCTTCGCCCAGCATGCCCAGACGCGCGAAGGCAAGCTGCAGGTGGAATTGGCCCAGCTGGAGTACCGGCTACCTCGCCTCACCCGAATGTGGACGCATCTTGCGCGACAGGCCGGTGGGCGTGCGGGTGGTGCGACAGGTGGCGTGGGCTTGCGCGGTCCCGGTGAGACCCAATTGGAGGTCGACCGCCGGGAGATCAACCGTCGTATCTCGCAGATTAAGGTGGAGCTAGAGAGCGTCCGCGCCCATCGTGAGCGACATCGCTCGAAGCGCCAGCAAACAGAGTTGAAGGTTGTGGCTATCGTCGGTTACACTAACGCCGGCAAGTCCACACTCCTGAATACGCTCAGCGGTATCGACCCCGACTCCCCCTCGGCCGTGCTGGCTGCCGACCAACTATTCGCCACACTCGACCCGACGACACGACGGATCGTCATGCCCGGCGGCCGCGAGGTCCTTTTCACCGACACGGTGGGCTTCATCCAGAAGCTGCCGGCGCAGATCGTCGCTGCCTTTCGTGCCACGTTGGAGGAGATCGCCGATGCCGACATGTTGCTCCATGTCGTTGATATGACCCATCCCAATGCCCTGGAGCAGATCGAGGCTGTAGAGGATACGTTGGCTGAACTGGAAGCCGATCATCTGCCGATGGTCGTCGCCCTGAACAAGGTCGATATGCTGACTGACCCGGAGGCTATCCGGCAACAACTCGATCTGGATGTTCCGTCGGCGCTCGTTTCAGCCAAATCGGGCCGTGGAATCGACGAATTGCTCATTCTGATCGAGGCGACGATGGTTGGCCTGCTGGAACCAATCGAGATCCATCTTCCTTATCAGCGGGGTGACCTTCTCTCGTTGCTCCACGAGCGCGGCCAGGTTGATCAGGAGAAACATACGGAATCAGGCATCCATGTCTTCGGTCGCGTTCCGGCCCGCATGGTTCCTATATTTGAACCCTACAGGGCTACATGAACGATATTTCCGCCATTTCACGCCGACCGAAGGTCCGCGCAGCACTGGAAGGATTCCGTGACGGTCTGGATTCCGCGGTCGATCAGATCATCGCCATCCAGCAGATACCGTCACCTACCTTTGCCGAGGAAATGCGTGCCCGCTACATCGAAGGCCGGTTTCGGGCCATTGGTTTGAAGGATGTGGCCCGCGACGAGGCAGGTAACGTCTATGGCCGACTGCCCGGACGAGACGCCGACCGGGAGCCGCTGGTTCTTTCCGCCCACTTGGACACGGTTTTCGCGGCCGGAACCGATCTGACCGTTAGGCGTGAGGGGCAGTTCGTTCACGGGCCGGGAATTGGCGACAATTCTACCGGGGTGGCCGGGCTTTTGCTGGTCGCGCAGGCAATCATTGAACATCGGTTGCCACATGCGGCCGATATCCATTTTGTCGCCAATGGTGGCGAGGAAGGGCTTGGCGACCTCTATGGTATGCGAGCCGTTGTCGAACGCTTCGGCGGCCGGGCGACCTATGTTGTCGTCGAGGGCGGGCTATTCGGTCGGCTGGTCCATCAGGCCGTCGGCTCGAGTCGCTATCGCGTCGAGATTATCGCGCCGGGAGGCCACTCCTGGGGTGGATTCGGCACACCCAGCGCCATCCACGTTATGGGCCGCCTCATCGCAGCCATTGACGATTTGACCGTGCCGGAAGCCCCGCGAACGACCTATAATGTCGGGGTTGTTGAAGGCGGTATCTCGATCAACTCCATCGCCAACTCGGCCCGGCTGTGGCTTGATCTCCGGTCGGAGGGGGCTGATGAATTGTCACGTCTGGTCGGTCAGGTGCACGAGATAGTTGAGCGGATGAATCAAAAATATAGGGACGACGGCGATGCTGTGCAGATTGAGATGATCCAGGTTGGCGATCGACCGGCGGGCAGCATTGAGCGACAATCGCCGGTTGTGGCTTATGCGGAGGCCGCTCTGGAGTTGGTTGCCGCCGAGGAGATCCGCTATCTTGCCAGCAGCACCGACGCCAATATTCCACTGAGCCTGGGGTATCAGGCTGTATGTTTGGGGTTGACCCATTCCGGAAACGCCCACCGACCCGATGAATTTATCGATGTTACCAATCTTCCTGCCGGATTGAGCCAATTGCTGCTGGTGACGCTGGCTGTGGCCGGCTGAACGTAATAAAGCTCTCTGAAGCACTATAAAAGAGGGATTAGACACATGGAATTTGAACTGAATGAAGAACAACGCGCGCTGCGCGACGTTGTCCATGATTTCGTAGCTGCCGAAGTGCGCTCGCGAGCGCGGCATACGGACGAGGCGAGTGAATTCAACTGGGCGGCTACCCGCAAGATGGGGCCGCTCGGTTTGTTAGGGCTGGAAGTGCCCGAGAAGTATGGCGGCGCGGCGCTCGACGCCATTAGCGTGGCCATCGTTATCGAGGAGCTTGGCTGGGGTTGCGGCTCCACGGCTCTGGCCATCGCCGCCCATAACGGCCTCGGCCTCGGCCCTATTGTTGCCTATGGCAGTGAAGAGCAAAAACAGCGCTGGTTGCCCCATCTGACTAGCGGGCAGGGCAAGCTGGCTTGCCTCAGCCTGACCGAGCCGGGCGCGGGTTCTGATCTTAAGGGTGGCGTCCGCACCCGTGCTGTTAAAGATGGGAATTCCTGGGTCATCGACGGCGCTAAGATGTGGATGACCAATGCCTCGATATCTGATCTGATGGTCGTTCTGTGCCGCACGGGCGACAACGGCAGCAACGTGTTGAGCCACATCCTCGTCCCCACCGATACCCCCGGCGTCATCATCGGCCCGCCGGAAAAAAAGATGGGGCTTCACGGATCGCCCACTCATGCCGTCACATTCGACCGGGTACGCGTTCCCGCTGAGAACCTACTGGGTATCGAGGGACGTGGGTTGCAGCAGACGATGACGACGTTGGACAGCGGTCGCGTCGGCATCGGTGCGCTGGCCCTAGGTCTGGCCCGGGCGGCCTATGAGGAAGCCATCAAGTACGCCCAGACACGGGAAGCTTTCGGACAGCCCATCGCCAACTTCCAGGCCATCCAATGGATGCTGGCCGATGCTGCCACGGAGATCGAGGCGGCCCGACTGATGGTCCATAAGGCAGCCTGGCTCAAAGGTCTGGGACGGCCGTACGGCCAAATGGCCTCGATGGCCAAGCTGTTTGCCACCGAGGTTAGCGAGCGAGTCTGCCGCAACGCCATCCAGATTCACGGCGGTTATGGCTACAGTTCCGAGTTCGAAGTCGAACGTATGTACCGTGACACTCGCCTGATGACCATCGGCGAGGGAACGAGCGAGATTCAGCGAATGGTCATCGCCCGGCATATTCTGGCTTAGAGGACGGATCCCTCTAGGGCATTGAACGAGGCCGTGGGAAGGGTGTGGCCCAATCTTCCCTGTTCAACTCCAGCAGTGTCGGCGGATTGGGGGAGAACAGGAAGGGATCGATCCGGCCGATGCCAGGATCGATGATGTAATAGTGACTGGCGGCGAAATTGGTCAACGGTTCAATGAGTCGTTGGGTCTGGTCGTCTATGTCGCAACACCACGGGCCTCCCAGATACCAAATAGCCGCTCCCAGGACTTCGGGGTAAGCAGCATAGAGCCATGACGCCCAGGCGATATCCTCAAGCGCTTCTTCAGGTTCGGGGACCGCGCCGTACTCCCAGCCCCATTCGGTGATTAGAACGGTTGGTCGCGGTATGCCATGCCGGTCGGCCGTGTCGAACAAGGCCTGAAGGCGGCCGACCAGATAGGGATAGGGGATATGTGGCGGATCGGGCGTGGGAAACACGCAAGGCGGCGCGATGCAGTCGATGGTCAGGCTGTACTCATGCAGAGCCACGGCGACCTGATCCCTGTGCTCTCCGGCATAGCGCAGAAATTCGAGCATGGCCGGATCTTCCCAGTCGTTGGGGTTGACCAGTGTGGTTGACGCAGTCGGCCAATCGCCTACCTCCGGCACCCCCGTGGAAAATGCTAACGCGGCATACTTGTAACCCTCGGCCACGGCCAGCTTGGCTGTGGCCAAAGAGAAGCGTCCCAGTCGCTCGATCTGCAGGTTGCCGTCGAATCCGTCGCGCCCTGGTTCATTCAATGTCTCGAGCCAGAAATACTTCTTATCCAGTTCCTTGGGAAGCGCATCCCGATTAGCTTGCCAGCTCAACTCGGCCGCTTCTTCGGGAGTTAGACTCAGATCGTAATAGATGTCCTCAAAGCCCTTATCGGTCGAGCGATAGACGAGAACATGAGGCACGTAGCGTCCTTCGGCCTCGTTTTCCATCATTATCTCCTGCACTTCCCAGATCACCCCGCCGTTGTCGACACTCTTCACGAAGACAGGCACACCAGCGTCGTTAAGCCTGCGGACATAATTACCCCAGCCGTTGGCGTTGCCGCTCGGCCCGCGATGAAAGCCGATCTTGACGAAGGCGATGTCCAATCCCTGAGCCTGAGCCGTGGCTCGGGCCGCCTCGAAATCCACCGGCTGGGCGGCGACGACGATCGTCGGCGCGGGCAAGGGAGGGCCTAATGTGGCGACTGCAACGGGCGTCTCTAAGGGTATCGGCATCGTGTCGTGGACACTACCAAATGCTGCAGGGATGTAACCGGCCGGAGTGCCGGCGATCGCTGGGGGGCCCTCGTTACCGCCCGCAGCATCGGCCACGAGCGAGGCGACCGTCGGCAACGGCTGGAAGGCGGTCGTCATAGTCGTGAGGGTCGTGCAGCCGGCGATGGCCGACATCAGGGCAACTGAAAGAAAAACAAGGATAGTAGAAGGTCGCTCGTGGCGATTCAGCAAGGTGAAAAGGTCAGATAATTTCAATCTACTTCTCCTGAATTGCTCATGGGGCAGGTAGATTTTTGGCAGAGCGGTCTATAATCATTGTGTTCACTGCCAACGCCGATGTCGGTCATAGGTTCAAGCTTAACCCTTAAGAACCGCATTATCGAGAAGTACTATACCGCAGTTTTTGCATTTTGGGGCAAGGCCAATGTAAAAAATAAGATCGGGCCGCACTTCGCTCATTTCACGATAATTTGGCTATAATCGCCTTATGTCTATCGATGATGATACTGTGAAGGACGATACCCGCGGCCGCATTATGCTGCTGACCACTGTGCGTTCCTACCGGCTGGAAGCGTTTCGGGCCGCGGCCGAACATCTCGGTATTGAGGTCGTTACTGGCGTCGATTTGCCCGATGAACTGGCGGGTCAGTGGCCCGACGCCCTGCCTCTGACATTCGCCGATGTAGATGAGTCAACCCATCGTATCGTCAATCACGCCGCCGCCCATCCCTTGTCGGCGGTGATGGCCGTCGATGATAGCGGCAGCCTCGTCGCTGCCTCCGCCTCGGCTGTATTAATGCTACCCCACAACGATCCTGCTGCCGCCGAGGCCGCTCGCGATAAATGGGTGATGCGCAGCCGCTTGCGTGACGGCGGGGTGGCCGTGCCCTGGTTTCGCCTGTTCTCCACGGCCGACGATCCAGCCGAGGTTGCTGCCCTCGCCCCCTATCCTTGCGTCATCAAGCCGGTCAATCTTAACGGCAGTCGTGGCGTCATCCGGGCCGATTCCCCGGAAGAACTGATGAGCGCCATCGACCGGCTAAAGCGCCTCATCGGCCGTGAGTCGGCCGAACCGCGTCCTTACCTGGTGGAGAGTTTCCTGCCCGGTTTCGAGGTTGCGCTGGAAGGTATGCTCGACAATGGCGAACTGACAGTGCTGGCTTTGTTTGATAAACCTGATCCGCTGGACGGGCCTTTTTTTGAGGAGACGATCTATATCACGCCCTCCCGCCTGCCACCGGCTACGCAGGCTGCTATCGAGACCACTACGGCCGCGGCCGCCCGCGCTCTGGGCCTGCGGGTCGGACCGATTCACGCTGAAATGCGTGTCAACGACCAGGGCGTGTGGATCCTGGAAGTAGCCGGCCGCTCCATCGGCGGGCTGTGCTCGCAGGTCTTGCGCTTTGGCGTGAACGACACACTGGAGGAGCTAATCGTGCGGCAGGCGGCGGGGCTGCCTCTGGGCGACACGCAACGGCGCGACCGCGCGGCTGGCGTGATGATGATCCCTATTCCGCAAGCGGGACTGTTTCGAGGTGTGACAGGTGTCGAGGAGGCGCTGGCTTTGCCGCTTGTCGACGACATCGAGATCACCGCTCGGCCAAACTACCCGATCGTGCCACTGCCGGAAGGCGACAGCTATCTGGGATTTATATTCGCTCGCGGCGATACGCCGGAAAGGGTTGAGGCGGCCCTGCGTGAGGCACATGAACGCCTGTCTTTTACCATCGATCCGCTACTGCCCATCCTGCCGATGGGGCTAGCGGTCGAAAGTATCAATTTAGTGGAATGATTGAGCAGGGCGCATTGCTCCACGGACCGGTTATCCTTCCAGCAACAACGCCTCCGGGTCTTCCATCAGCTCTTTCACTCGCACCAGGAACTGGACTGCCTCGCGGCCGTCGACGATCCGGTGATCGTAGCTAAGGGCTACGTACATCATCGAACGGATGACGACCTGGCCGTCGCGCACAACCGGCCGCTCCTGAATATTGTGCAGCCCCAGGATACCCACTTGAGGCGGGTTGAGGATGGGCGTGCTTAGCATTGAGCCGAAGATGCCGCCGTTGGTGATCGTGAATGATCCGCCGCGCAGATCTTCCAGCGACAGAGTGCCTTCCCGGGATTTGACGGCAAAGTCTCGCACCTCTGTCTCGATTGCTGCGAATGATCGGCGATCGGCATCGCGAATGACCGGCACGACCAGGCCGTCTTCGGCGCCGACGGCGATGCCGATGTCGTAATAATGTTTCAACACCATCTCGTCGCCCTGAATCTCGGCGTTGAGACGCGGAAAGGCCTTCAGCGCGCCGATGACCGCCTTCACGAAGAAGGACGTGAATCCCAGCTTGACGTCGTGACGCTTGACGAATTCTTCCTGCCGCCGCTTCCGCAGGTCCATCACCGGGCCCATGTCGATCTCGTTGAATGTCGTCAGCATGGCCGCGGTGTGCTGGGCCTCCACCAGGCGCGCGGCGATGGTGCGGCGGCGACGCGACATGCGAACGCGCTCCTCACGGCCGTCATCCCCGGTGGACGATAACAGAGACGGCGGTGGTGGTGGCGGCGGCGCTACGGCCCGGACGAGCGAAGGCGTTGGTTCCTCTTTTGTTTCCACTCGCGTGGCGATGTCCTGTTTGGTAACGCGACCGCCAGCCCCACTGCCGGTCACCTGGCTCAGATCGACACCCTCGGCCTCGGCCATACGCCGCGCGACGGGTGTCGCCTTCTCTTTTTCAGGTGTGCTCGTCCCTTCTTCCACTACGGAAGGAGAGGTTGCGTGTGTCTCAACCTGATGGGAGGCCGATGAAGCTCCATTGGCGTCGATCACGCCCAATACGTCGCCGATATGCACGTCGCTGCCTGCGGGTTGCAGGATCCTCGTCACGGCGCCGGCGGCCGTGGCCCCGACCTCGACATCGACCTTATCCGTCTCCAACTCCACGACGACGTCACCGATCTTCACCGTGTCGCCGACTTTCACGCGCCATTCGCCGACCGTCGCCTCGACGACTGATTCACCCAGCTCGGGCACAACAATTTCTGTAGTCATTCGTTTATTACCTCTTGGGGAAGCTCATAGGCCCGATCCAGCAGAGTCGTTTGATGCATCATGTGCATGCTCATTGAGCCTTCGGCCGGGCTGGCTCGACGCGGCCGAGAAACAAGAATTAGCGGCAATCGACCGTCAAGCAGTCGTTGCAGCCGCTGACTGATTGAGTCCCATCCTCCGGCGTTAGCCGGCTCTTCCTGCAGCCAGACAACCTCGGCCGCATTGGGGTAGCCGGCGATGATGGCTGCGATTTCGTCCGTGGGGAGCGGATATAGCTGCTCCACACGCACCAGGGCGATATCAGTTCGCTCCTTGCGCCGGGGGTCACTGATCATATCGATATAGATTTTACCACTGCACAGGATGATCCGCCGGACCTCAGTGCTATTCTGCATAGCCTGTGCGTCGTCAATTGCGGGCTGCCAGCTTCCCTCGGCCAGTTCGCGCAGGGATGAGTATACTTTTGGATTCCTGAGCAAACTCTTGGGCGTCAGAACTACCAGCGGCAGCGGGTCGGTCTTCAGCAAGGCGGCCTGGCGGCGGAGCAGATGGAAATATTGCGCCGCCGTGGTGGCGTTAGCGATGCGGATATTCGTCTCGGCCGCTAGCTGGAGGAAACGCTCCGGCCGGCCGGTTGAATGATCCGGTCCCTGGCCTTCGTGGCCGTGGGGTAACAGCAACACCAGCGAGGAAGTCTGCTCCCATTTGGCGTTGCCGGAGACAACGAACTCATCGATGACGGCTTGCGCGGTGTTGGCGAAGTCGCCGTATTGCGCCTCCCAAACCACCAGTCGGTCGGGGCACTGAACCGTATAGCCATATTCGAAGCCGATGGTTGCGGCTTCCGACAGCGGACTGTTGCGCACCTCGAAGGCGGCTTGGGCGTGGGGGATGTTTTGCAGAGGAACGTAGATCGATCCCGTGCTTTCATCGCGTAACAACGCGTGACGCTGACTGAAGGTGCCGCGCTCTACGTCTTCGCCAGTCAGGCGAATGGCCGTGCCGTCCACCAGGATGGTAGCCATCGCCAACGCTTCGGCCGTAGCCCAGTCGACTGCGACAGCATCAGGATCGGCCGAGGCTTCCCGACGTCGTTCCAGTGTGCGGGCCAGCTTCTTGTTGAGTTGAAAGCCGTTGGGAAGCGCGAGGAGAGCCTCATTCAGTTCGACCAGAAGATCGGCCGGGACCGACGTTCGAGCGGTGCGGGCAGCTCCGCCTGGAGGCGGTGGCAGTTGTGGCTCCAAAGTGGCCGCAGGCTCATCGGGCAGCCCTTCAAAGATCTCGTTGAAGACATCCAGTTGCTCTTGCAGCATTTGTTCGCCCCGCCCGGGTTCGAGAAGCCCGCGTCTCTCCAGGTCGGCCGCCCAAAGCTTGCGCACGGTGGGATGCTCGTCGATCTTCGCGTACATTCGCGGTTGGGTGAATCGTGGCTCATCTCCCTCGTTATGGCCATAACGACGGTAGCCGACAAGATCGATGACGAAGTCGGTCTGGAACTTCTCGCGATAGGCGCAGGCCAGGCGCGCCACCTCGACGCAAGCCTCGGGATCATCGGCGTTGACATGGACGATAGGGACTTTGAATCCCTTGGCCAGGTCGCTGGCATAGAGCGTGCTACGACCTTCCCATTGGGAAGTCGTGAAGCCGACCTGGTTATTGGCGATGATGTGGATCGCCCCGCCGATGCGATAGCCGCGCAGTCGTTGCAGGTTTAGTGTTTCGGCTACGATTCCTTGCCCCGGGAAAGAGGCGTCGCCGTGGATAAGGATGGGCAAGACCTCGTGAGCATCGAAGGCCGGCCGACCCGGTTTTTCCACCCGCGTCCCGGCCGCTCGAGCCATGCCCATGACTACCGGGTTGACATGCTCCAAATGGCTGGGATTAGGAGCCATCGTCACGACAAGATTCACCGGGCTGCCTTCATTCATGGAGCGAATTGCTCCGGCGTGATACTTCACATCGCCTGTCCAGCCCAGGTATTCGCGCGCGCCGTGCTCCTCGCCGACCGTGTCGCGGAACTCCTGAAAGATCTCGGCGTACGGCTTGCTAAGGATGTGAGCCAGCACGTTGAGGCGGCCGCGATGAGCCATGCCTATCAGGATATTATAGATATCGGCCTGGGCCGATTCGCCGAGCATGATGTCGAGCATGGGGACCATCATGTCCAGTCCCTCAACGGAAAAGCGTGTCTTGCCGGGAAATATGCGATGGAGAAAATGTTCCAAGGCTTCGACCTTGGTCAGCTGACGCATTAGCACTGCCGGGTCTAACGGGTCGTTAGGTGGTCTGAACCGACGACTCTCAGCTGCTTCGCGTAACCATGCGCGTTCTTCAGGTAACCGCATATGATCATAGTCATAGCCAATCGTGGAGGAGTAGATTTGCCGCAGGCGGTCGATTGCCTCGTGGGCGTTCGTCGCTCCATCGGCCGCGGGACCGCCGATGAGAGAGGCGGGAAGCGAGGCCAGATCGGATTCGCTAATGCCGTGGGCGGATGGCTGGAGATCGGGATCGCCTGGCGGATTGGCCAATCCCAGCGGATCGATGTTGGCAGCGAGATGACCGTATTCGCGAATGGCCGTTGCCAGGTTGATTGCACCGGTCAGTTTCTCGGTTGCCGGTAAGAGAAGTTCAGGCGCACCTGTTATCGATGTCGAGACGTGGCCGTCACCAGAGACAGGAACGTCTATGGCATCCGGAGGCCGCCAATGCTCAAACGCCGCCCGGGTGGCGGCGTCTACACTATTTGGGTCTTTTTGAAATTTCTCGTAAAGCTCAAGGACATAGCCGGCGTTCGGCCCGTGAAACTCGTGCCATAGATCCATGAGAGGATGATAGCAAGTTTTCCAGAGGCGGCCACCACATTTCTAGGCCGCATACTTGCCCATATAGTGTGGGTTCAGTTTGTGCTGATGCCTACCCAGAAATGGTGGGGGAGAACCGTGCAGGTCCTTTCGATTTTCACTGGGCCGACCCTTTTTTCATCCTCGGTAAACGAGGCGGTGTTGACGAGACACAGATCGGGCGTATCGCCGTACTTTTGACGGTAATAATCGACTGCTCGTTCAACTTTCTCATCGAAGGCGCGTCGAGTGTCAGCATCGAACCAAAGCATTCCAGTTTTCATGATGTTCCTCACTTCTTATGCCGGGTTCCAATCTCTTCAGCAGGTATTTACCTGCTGATGCCCGGGATGATGTTCGTTTTATCTTCCTGAATATCAATATCGCCTTCACGAACTTTGAACGTGCACGCTTTTTGTGATTGCAGTTTTAATCGCGGCCGATCGCTAAAGGAACGTGCCAATAGCCGGGGGGATTGCGCTTCAATCAACCTGGAGAGTTTTAAGTGCAAATCGTAATCGCCGATGTAGGCAGCCTGGAAATAGCGGACTTCCTCACCGGTGACGGACAGGAAATCGCCCGAACCTTGGAGGAGCAATGCATTGTCCACTGCAACTCCGACTAATCTCCTCATGGCGACAACGTCGCCTGATCGCCCGACAATGTGCCTTGTAACCCCGGCGCGGATGATCGATTCAAGACCGGGATGGTCAATCCTGTCAGTGGCCATCACCAGATGAATGCCTGCCCGGTTGCCATATTGAAGCAAGCGCAGCAAATCATCCCTTGCTTCATGATCCGCGCTTTCAAGATAAGTCAGGACATGGTCGATGAGCACGACGATATGCGGCAATCGGACCCGTTCGCGCCAGCGGTAAGTCATCTCCTCTGCTAAAAAATGGATGATGTTTTCGCATGCCTCAATACCCAGTGAAGGATCGGTTAGCATGTGAGGTAAATATGCCAGGGGCAATAAGGATGAGGGCCGGGCAGATTTGCCCACCTCGGCCGGGTCCATGATTTGAAGCTGACAATCGGCCTGACGGTTGGTCAGGGCAAATCCAACGCCAATGGTTCGCAGAAGCGAGGTCTTGCCTGCACCACGCTCCCCGGAAATTAGAATATGACCGGCATCCGGAAATCCGGCAATTGGTGATAACGACAAATCCATTGGATCATCGCTTCCGGTCAACCCGATGGGAATGGTGAGAAAAGGGATATTAGGCGTGGACGCCAGCAATTCAAGTAGCGGTACAGGGGCAACATCGGGTTGAGGCAGGTGCAGTTGCCAGCGTCCGCTTTCTTTTCTTAACGAAATATTGCTGACTCCCAGTGCTCTCAGCAGATCATCCTTCAGATTACCGGCAAGTTCCAATCCAGTGACGAGTCGAGTTTGTAGGTCAAAACTGGTAACATGTGACCTGACCGAACCACCGGATACTGTGGCCGGGATTTGATGTTGTTCGAGTACCCGGTTTATTCGTTGGGTTTGGATTTCCAGTTGATGGCGCAAGATCGCCTCCGATTGTGATTTTCCTTCCATGTACCGTTCCGAGCTATCAGTTTACGAACATATGTTCTTATCTGGTGAGGAAAAAAAGGCGACCTCTTAAGATCGCCTCAGTTAATTGCATTCAGGTCAATGTGTCTGCCGCAGCACCATTAACACCCGTCCCTGAATTTGAACTTCGGCCGGATCGACGTAGATGGCGTCCATCGTCGGATTGGCTGGTTGCAGCCTAATCTTCTTGCCTTCGTTGTAGAAGTGCTTGAGGGTGGTCGTGTCGTTTCGTAGCCAGACGGCGACCATATCACCGTTGCGGGCCTCATATTGGGGTTTGAGGATGACGATATCTCCGTCGTTGACCATAGCGTCGATCATCGAATCGCCTCGGACTCGCAGAGCGAACAGGCCCTCGGGTTTTTCAGATAGCATCGAACGGCTCAACTCGACGGCGTCTTCTTCATCGTAAGTGGGGAAGGTCGTCACCGGAAGACCGGCGACGATGTCGCCGGCTAAGGGGATTCTGACGAGACGGTCGATGGCATCCCGGATAGAAGTGGCCGCGATGCCGAGTGACAGGCCGTATTGCCTGGCTTTTTGTGTCAGGCGAAGACCGCGGGAGACATCGGGATCTCGGTCGAGATAGCCTTTATCTTCCAGTTTGCCGAGATTATAATTCACGACAGAGGTAGAATTGATGCCGACAGCCTTGCCAATCTCGCGGATTGTTGGCGGGCGGCCATTTTCATCCATGTAACCGCTCGTGAACTCCAGGATATTCTGCTGGCGTTTGGATAATGGCTTTTCGCTCATGTATTCTACTCCTTTTGTCCAAGCGGTAGGTACCGGTCAGGGATCAGGAATCCGCTCATTTGTTCGGAGTATAACACGAACACATGTTCGCTGTCAAGGGGTTTAAAAATAATGAAATATTCCGATTATTCTTTTCCTTCAAGGCGATCGGCTGTTGTGGCCCGGCACGGGATGGTGGCCACGAGCCAGCCGCTGGCGGCTCAGGCCGGGCTGGATGTCCTGAAGGCAGGGGGCAATGCTATTGATGCAGCCGTGGCCACGGTGGCAACCCTATGTGTGGTGGAGCCTTGCTCAACGGGAATTGGCGGAGATGCCTTCGCTCTCATTTGGTCCGCGAAAGAGGGACGTCTGTTTGGACTGAATGCTAGTGGGCCGGCTCCGTCGGCACTGACCGCTGATTATTTGCGCAAGAGAGGTTACTCATCGATTCCGGTTCATGGTGGTTTGCCGGTTACCGTTCCCGGCAGCCTGCGAGGCTGGCAATTGGCGTTGGAGCGATTCGGTTTGATGGGGCTGGATACGCTATTGGCACGGCCGATCGATTACGCTCGTCAGGGATTTCCGGTCAGCCCTGTCATTGCTGCGGCCTGGCGGAAATCGCAGGAACTTCTCAGCCGGCTGCCGGATTCGCGGCGAGTGTGGTTGCCCGGCGGCCGTGCACCTCGTTCTACTGAGGTGTTTAGTAACCCTGAATTTGCCACCACGCTGGAGGCTCTGGCCGATAAAGGTTACGACGCATTCTATTTCGGCGACATCGCGGCCCAGATCGTTGCTGCCGTGAGTGCTGACGACGGCGTGCTGAGCGAGGAAGACCTGTCAGCTTATCGGGCCGAGTGGGTAGAGCCGATCTCCATTGACTATCGCAATGGGTTTGCCTTCCATGAGATCCCGCCCAATGGTCAGGGGCTGGCTGCACTGTTGGCGCTCAATATCGTTCGCGGCTTTGATTTGGGCCATATACCGTATGGTTCGGCTGACTATTATCACATTCTGATCGAGGCCATGAAGCTGGGGTTTGCTGATGCCCATGCTTATATCGCCGACCCTCGTCAGGCCTATGTGCCGGTGGATAGTCTGCTGAGTGGTCGCTATACCCGTGATCGGCGAGGGCTGATTAGTGGAGATGTGGCCCTTAAGCCTCGGCCCGGTCAACCCGACAGCAAAGGCGATACTGTCTATCTGACCGTGGCTGATGAAGCCGGCAATATGGTGAGCTGGATTCAAAGCCTCTACATGGGCTTCGGTAGCGGCATTACTGCTGGGCAAACAGGCATCCAGTTGCAGAATCGGGGGGCTAATTTTTCGCTGGAGCCAGGACATCCCAACGAGGTGGCGCCAGGCAAGCGGCCGTATCATACGATTATTCCCGGATTTATCACCCATGATGATCGCCCGTGGTCAAGTTACGGCGTCATGGGTGGCTTCATGCAGCCTCAGGGACACCTACAGGTGGGGGTTAATCTGGTCGATTTCAGCATGGACCCGCAGGCGGCATTGGACGCGCCGCGATTTAACTGGTTGCAGGGGTTGGAGGTTGCTCTGGAATCGGGGATTGGGGAGCGGGTACGCGAAAACCTTGCACGGAGGGGCCATGTGCTGCGGCCATCGAATGAACCGCTGCATTTCGGTGGAGGCCAGGTCATTCTGCGTGATCCTGATTCAGGCGTTTATATCGGCGGCAGCGAGCCACGCAATGACGGGGTGGCCGTGGGATGGTGATCCGGATCAAAGCGAGGTAGTGTGCATTACCTCTCTATAGATCAACCTGCTATCTCGTCTGCTGCAAGATGATCGGTCCTTGGTTGATGGAAGGAAGCCATAATGCTCCGCCCTGAACGACGAACATCTCGCCTGACAATATATCTGTGAAATGAGTGCCGTCCATGATCCCGCCGGAGGCTACCGGAAGGGCACCTGTCGGTCGTGGTGTTTCTCCTCGATGAGCCACGATGATTATCCGATCGTCCCGGGTTTCCCGCTGGTAAGCTATAGTCTCCGGTTCCAGCAGGAGAATCTGGAACCCGCCCCGCCGCAAGGCCATTGAGTGCTGTCGAAGGCGAATCATGCCTCGATAAAATTCGTGTAGTTCTTTATCCCAACGGCTTTCTTCCCAGACCATACAGCCTCGCGACGATAACTCTGGGGTATCCACCATGCCGATCTCATCGCCGTAATAAAGACCAGGCACGCCGGGAAAGGTCAATAAAACGGTTGTCGCCAGCCGATGCAGGGCATCGTTCCCTTTTAGTACCGACCGGATACGTGGCGTATCGTGGCTATCGAGAAGGTTGAATTGCCGTATGGCGACGACCCAGGGAACGACCGCCAGTCGGCTCAACCATGTCTCGGCCATAGCTGCTGTTGACCAATGCGGTGCGGTCAATGGCTCAGAGAAACCGTGCGCGCTTTGCGCATAGCCATTTAACCAATACCACAGCGGGTGGGTGAAGCCGCCATAATTCATCACGCCGTCCCATTGGTCACCCTGCAGCTGGTTGGTGGCGTCGAAGAAGTTCTCTCCAATGAGATAGGCATCTGGTTGTGTCTCCTTAACAGCATGGCGGATGCCGCGGCTGATCTCCACCCCCAGTTGCGTCGGACCCTGTCGCCCCAGCATATTGGCCACATCGACCCGCCAGCCATCGGCCGAGAAGGGCGGCCGTAACCATCGGCGGAATACCGCGTCTGTTGTTTCGTAGATGCGACGGCGCAATTCAAGGCTGCTGTAGTTGAACTTGGGGAGTGACCAGACACCCAACCATGTCGCATAGTCATTCGGGTGTTGTCGGAAGGTGAAGAACTCCGCTTCCCTGGAATTGGGATCTTGCAGCGCGGTCTGGAACCAGGGATGCCAGAAGCCGCAGTGGTTGGGTACGATATCCAGAATGTAGCGCATTCCGCGGGCGTCGAGCGCTTTTCGCAGGGAGATGAGCGCCTCATCGCCACCGAAGTGGGGATCGACGTGGTCATAATCGGCTACGTCGTATTTGTGATTGGACAGCGCGCGGAAGACAGGATTCAGATAGAGGGCATTGATACCCAGATCGGCCAGATAGTCGAGTCGAGCCTCGATGCCGGCCAGATCGCCGCCATAGAAAACCAGCGGGAAGGGCTGGTCAGGATCGGGCGGCGTCTCCCAGGGATAAGTGGCAGGACGTCGGCCACGGTACTCGTAATCTTGAGGTTGCGGGTCGTTGGTCGGATCGCCGTTGGCGAAGCGATCGGGGAATATCTGATAGAAAACGGCCGTTTCCAGCCAATCCGGGGTGCTGTAATCGGCCAGGATGCGGAAGTCAGTCGCGTCCAGCGGCACATGGGCCGTCGGCCCGGCGGCCGAGTATTGCCACAACCCGTCGGCCGAGTCGATGATGAAGCGGTAGTTGGTCACCGGCTCGTTGATGAGCAGGTCGATCTCCCACCATTGCACTGGTGGCTCCGTTGCCCCTGGTTGCATTGGCGTCAAGGCCTGCTCTCCATCCGGAAAAGTGCGCAGGATGACCCGGCGGAAAGGGGCGGTAGATGATGCCCGGATGCGCAGCCTGACCGTCTCACCCATGCGGGGATAAAGTTGGGAGACATATTTCTCGGAGCCGTCGTGGTGGACAGATTGCAGCCAGGAAGGTTCGTTCATGGAATTCCTGTGGATTGGGATGATCCCGACGTGCGGGATTAGGTGAAAAAAGTTAACGCTATTGGGCGCGAACAATAAGCAGAGGCCGATCAATGCGTTGCAGCACGCCCCCGGCCACGCTACCGTAATAGACGTCGGTTAGCCCACCACGGCCGTGGCTGGCCATGGCGATCAGATCAACTTCGAGCTGCCGGGCCACGCGCATGATCGTGGTGACCACCGGACCATATTCAACTAATCCTCGCGCAACAATGCCTTTTTTATCCATGTGTTCGACCACTCTGTCCAGATAGTGGCGCGCCTCACCCATCTGATCGTTGACTTCCGCCGGGGTCATTTGCGGCAGGGAATCATAGATATCCCCTTTGGGCAACCCAACAAGGTGAGGCAATTCCATCACGTGAAGTAAAACGACGGCCGACTTGAATAGCATCGCCAGTCCTTCAACATGAGGCAAAACAGACTCGGCCAGCTCTGAGCCGTCGAGTGGGACTAGTATGGTCTGATACATCGCGTCTCCCGTGCAGTTTTGGCGCTGCACACCTCCAACTTTACGCCGTTGAGGCGATTTGGTAAAGGGGCATGGGAAGGAGGATTATATTCATAACAAAGCCTGCAAAATCCACAGTAAGCCCAATCCTACGCCGACAGTCAGCAATATATTCCTCGTTCGCCAGGCCACTACGGCCGCCATGACACCCGCCAGCAACCGCTCGTTGCTCAATGACATATCAAGCGAGCCGCCCGGCAGAAGCAATTCCGGCATGATGATGGCCGATAACACCGCCGCAGGCACGTAACGCAAGGCGCGAAGCATCCAGGGAGCCAATGTTACGCTCTCCGGCAACAGGAAGAGCGACAGGCGAATCGAAAAGGTGATCAGGCCCATGCCCAAGATGGCCAGCGCCATCGTCAAGGTCTCCGGATTTATATTGATCATGTTCCTGATTCCTCTTGCGGGATCGTCGCGGGTTGTCGAACGGGATTAAACCGCTCCAGCGCCAGACCCACGAGGATGCCGGCCAGCGCGGCTGCCATCAATCCCAGTTGGTAAGGGAGGTCATGGGCGACGACGGCCGTCACACCCGCGGTGACGGCCGCGCCGATATGTGGTCGGTCGCGCAATGCCGGTACCACGATAGCGATGAACGTCACCGGTAGTGCGAAGTCCAGCGACCAGCTTGGTGGAATCCGCGCCCCCAACAGAATGCCCAGCGCCGTCGTCACTTGCCACGATATCCACAGCATTAGTCCAGCTCCCAGGTAGAACCAGTGGCGGATTGCTGCTGAGGATTCGCCGCCGGTGTAATGGAGGATCGTGACGGCATAGGCCTCATCCGTCAGCAGATAAGCAAGTAATAACCTCCAGCGCAGCGGCAAGGATCGCACGTGTTCGGCCAGCGATGCGCTGTAGAGCATATGGCGCAAATTAACGATGAATGTCGTTGTCAGCAAAACCAGAAAAGGCGTGCCCACACCCATCAATCCTGCGGCGATGAATTGCGCCGACCCGGCAAAAATAATGATCGACATCGATTGAGCAAGTAATGGAGGGATGCCCGCAGTGACGGCTATCGCGCCGAAGATCATCCCGAAGGGGATGACGCCCACGACGATGGGCAGTTCGGCTTTCGCGCCGGCGAGAAGAGCTTGACGCTGGAAATTATCCATGATGAATCATCGTGACAGAAAAAAGCATCATTTGCCGAATGGCGAGATCAACCAGAGGGGGCGGTTGGGATGCGCTCAATGGAGGCGGCCAATGGGAAAAAGACCGATTGCATAATATCTTCCGCGGGGCTTGGCGCCTCGGCCCAGACAGCGATCTCTCGATCGCCATCGCGACGGCTCAACAGGATGCCATCAACGATTGAACCGCCGGCATCGGTATAACGAAAGTTGTTTTGCTCCCATACATGGCCAGCGTAGAACAAGCTTTGCGGCTCTTCGGCCGTGAAACCGGCCACGCCTTCCGACGCCGTTTGCAGCAGACTCGCCATTGCCTCGGCCGATGTTCGCCCAGCCGGCAAAATTCTGGCGGCCACGAATGTCTGCGCGCCACCTGTAAAGCGGTGCCAGTCATTGAATTCCTGATAATCATAGGCAATTGGATGCTTCAGGTGAAACCCGGCCACATCCAACACCGCCCATTGTTCCGGCCCGAATCCCAATCGCTCGGGCAGGAATTGCCAGTTGGTGGCAATTGTGTCAATGATAGCCAGCGAGTTGGATTCACTATCACGGGGCGCGTCCATATCGACCACGTAGCCGGTGCCGTCCTTGACAAAGGACAGGAACATGCCGGTTCGTGGACCTCGTTCGGCGCTGTCGTAGCCGTAAGCTGTGCGCTTCCCCTCGACGGCGGGATCGATTCCGACAGTAACAGGCTCTTCCAGCAGGATGCTAACCTCGCCGAATGTGCCCAGAACCTCACCCTGTAAGGTTGTCGCATCGCCTGCCCAGTTGGGATAATAACGAACCTGTAACTGCGCAGAGTTCTCGGCATCGCTGGTGTACGTGACGCCTTCCTGAGCAATGGGCGGCAGCCAATCGGCCGGATAGAGAAATTGGACATTGTTTTCCACGTCGACGAAGGCTCGGAATCCCGGCGCCGTGACAGGATCGATAGTCAGCGGTCGTGTCACCGTGAGCGGCGATTCACCCAACGCGCGAGCCGCGATCCCGACTGAATAGCGCCCGTCGGGCAGCGGCCGAGTGCTGCGATAGATGGCCTCGGTCTCGTCAAAAATCAGGGCCACGCCCGGCTCCTGGGTCACACTACCGTCGGGATTCATAATCGTCACTGTCGGCTGAAAGACACCGCCTGCCGCCGGTCTGATCTCGCCGAACAGTCGGGCGCCGTCGTTTTCGGCTGCTGCCCAAAGTCGGAACGAATTGGTGGCGTCCGGTTTGAATACAGCCGTTGCTTCGATGCTGTGCCCCGGGTTTCGCCAATAGACACCCCCCGCGGTCGACAAAGCTCCGATCGGCGACGGATCGACTGACCTCAGCGGCACAAAGTCCCCCGCTCCAACCTGGTCAGCGAGATAGGCGGCGGTTGCATCCCAGACGATTAGCGATTCCTGGCGACCGTCCGCCCATAAAGCAGTGTTCGTGCCTCCCGGCAGGGTCCATGTGGATGGCTGAACGACCTCGTATTGCCGGAGAACGCGCCGCCCGTCGGCCGCTTCCTGATAGGCAACCAAAGCGGCTTCATCCAGGCGCTGGCCAACCATCTCGGAGCGCATCAGGGCCGGATTGGCGATATTGACCGATTGGCGCGGACCGCCGTCCACAGTTACCAGCGGCTGCTGAATTGGGGCGGGGGCTTGCGTCGCCAGATAGCCGGCCCAGGCAGAGAGTCGGCTAGAATGAGGATAAAGCGGATCCATCGACTGCGCGTTGGCAGGCCAATAGATCGCGATACCTCGACCGTAAGGGATGCCTTGACCGTGATCATACGCGACAAGCGAATCAGTGACGGCCTGACTGACGGCCGTGGCTGCATTTTGCAGTTCCCCCGGAAGCGCATATTCGGCGATAAGAGCCGCGGCGTGTTGCAGGTCGATGGCCGCGATTCGTTCGACATCGGCCAACGCCGACCCTGCGTAGCGCTGGGCTCCACGGCGAGCTTCGGCGGCGATCGCTCCGTGTAGTGACGGGTCATCTGAGAGGGATGCCGCCATCGTTTCGACGGCTGCTGTCAATGTGGGGACTTTGGATAGATCCATGGCCGCCAGGCCAACATGTTCATCGCCCTCAATTTGACGTTGATAATTGACGTAGGCCGTCACCAGATCGCCGGCAAATTGTCGGCCGGTGACCAGCGGATTGGCGTTGAGTTGGGTGATCACCGCCTGAAAGTCCCACGAAGAACCCGGCATCAATCCGGCCGAGGCGACAGCATAAGCGCCGTAGGGCTGAATGACCTGCAGCACATCGATCTGGCTCATCAATCCGGCGGCAAACCCGATGACTTCGAACTGAATACCGCCAGTCTGATTATAAGTCGCGGCCAACGCCTGATCGATATCGGACAGACTAAGCCGGTCGTTTGCGACGTCGGTGCCGGTCACCTCATCGAAGCAACACCCCTGCCAGCCCCCGCCGAAATCGCCCATAATCAGGGCATATCGGTTGGCGGGATAGGTGGTCATGCCCCAAACCAGAAAGTCGGCCAGGATGGCCGGATCACCCGTGTTTGTCTCACCCAGTGCGCTGACTGCCTCGGACGCCAGTCGGTTGCTGTCGTTATCGGGCGCGATCAGGTAGCGGAAGGTATCGACGTAACCGGTCGGATTTCCTTCCGACCAGTCTACCTGGGCCACGACACGCACCTGGTCGGTCAGGCCGGCCGACTCCATCTCGTTTAGGTCATCCCAAACGAAAGACGCTTGTCCGTTATCAGTCCCGGAGTAATAGAGGATCGTCCAGGCGGGACGCGAGGAATCATAGGTTGCCGTCGGCTGGACGACGGGTTGGCCGCCTGACGAATCCGGCAATCCTGGCGGGGCGGTTGCGAGCGGAGCCTCGATTGTTGTGCCCAGGATCATCGGCGTGGCGGCTGGTGGTGTCAACTGGGATAGTCGCCCACCGGGATCGCAGCCGGCCAGTAACACGACCAGGAGCAGGATGACAATTGCCGCGACCGGCGTGGCGCTGTAGCTTGACCTCGATGAGATATGCCGGCGAAGGCTAATACGTCGGGACATCATTAGACAAAATTACGATAGCATTAGGTACAACGTGTTGCAACACCCAATATTACCATAAGAAAGCTCTTGCTGCCCGTCGCCCTGCCGCTTGATTGAAGAGTCGATAACATCCCTGCCCCTGCCACTCGATGCCCGTAGTATTTCAGTAGTTGCCAATAACATAACGCAGGATTAATATCATTTGCTCCGGCAAGATGATCCTCCGATCAGAAATCCGGAATACTGTGGATTCCTGGGCAAGCCTGATCAAGCCCTCACCAGGCTTTGCAATCGGATGTAAACAAGATACGATCAGCCCTCCGTAATCAGACCTCATGATCGATAATTGGCACAGTTACAGCGGCAACATGCATATCCACACTCGCTACTCAGATGGCGAGAAATTGCACGCTGCCATCGCCCAGGACGCCATCTCAGCCGGGCTTGATTTCATCATCATCACTGACCACAATGTGTATGTCACCGGGGTCGAAGGGTATTATCGGAACGAGCGCGGTCGTGTTTTGTTGTTGACGGGAGAGGAGGTCCACAATGTTCGGCGGCAGCCGCAAGCCAGTCATTTCCTGGCCTATGGGGCGAGCAAGGAATTAGCGGCCTACGCTCCCAATCCGCAGACCCTAATTGACGAAACTCTTGGCGCGGGAGGTCTCGGCTTTCTGGCTCACCCGCATGAAGAGGAACTGACGGTGATCAACTCGCCTGATCTCGGCTGGCATGATTGGGATATCGAGGGTTTCAGCGGTCTCGAAATCTGGAATTATATGTCGGGCTTTAAGAATGTGGTGGCTCGTCGGCTGGCGGATTTACGCTGGAAGAACAAACTGATCACTCGCCTCGTCGCCCTGCGCATGACTCTCCACCCCGAACGCCATTTGGACGGTCCTGAGCCAAGCACAGTGGCTGCCTGGGATAATTTCCTGGCCGAAGGTAAGCGCATCGTCGCCATCGGCAATAGCGATGCCCACGGCACTCCGATGCGCTTCGGCCCGATGCGTCGTGAGATTTATCCCTATGAGTTCCTGTTCCGGGCCGTCAATACCCATGTCTTGCTTAGGGAGCCGCTGAACGGCGAAGTTGAGCGCGATCGCCGGTTGCTGTTGCGAGCAATCGGCCGCGGCAATTGCTGGGTTGGCTATGATATGGCTGAGCCGACGTGCGACTTTCGATTTACCGTCCAGGGGGCTACAAATGGGATCATGGGCGATGAGATGCCCTTCGGCATGGGGGCAACCCTGCAGGTTCGCGCCCCCGTTCGTTGCCGCATACGAATCATCAGACACGGTAAAGTCATGGCTGAGGTCGAGCGCGAGAGCAATCTGACATACATCCCCGATGGGCCAGGGGCGTATCGCGTCGAGTGCCTGCTACCCTATGAAGGCCGTGAACGAGGCTGGATCTATAGTAACCCGATCTATTTGCGTTAAAGAAGCCACACTGTAGGCTGTAATTTTACGGTTCGGTCGTCAGATTCAGGATATCGCGCCCTATCCTTTCAGCCGAATCTACGCGAGCCGCACCCTCCAGAACCAAAGCAACCACAAATCGCGGTTTAGCCGAGGGAGCCATTCCAAGGTACCAACTGTTGCGACTCCCGTCCGGCCCGGCCAACACCGAAACCGCGAACTCTCGCACTCCGGCGACCTCCGGCCAGACGGCGCGAGTTTCCAAGGCTGTTTGGGGCAATACAACCGGCTGAGCCGAGGGGCTGGCGCCGGCGGGAAGGGTTGCCCATTGCCCATTTGTCTCGCTGATGGCTTCCACAAGTCGCGGGCCGGGTAGCCGCCCATCCCCCGCCAACACCGCCGTCGCCAGAGCGGCTTGAAGTGGAGTGACGGTGAGGGATGATTGTCCGATGGCTGCCAGTCCTGCATCGGTCGTTGCAGTCGCGTTGCTGTTTGTGGGAATCGGCAGATCAGGCTGCCCGTGCAACCCGAATCGGTTGAAGATCATGTCCAGGGTTTCTGCCCCCAACCGGTGGCCGAGATCGTAGAGCGGTCGTGGGCAGCGCATGTAGATCATCTCCGCCCAAGTATGCGTCAACGTCGCTACCTCATCCCGCGGGGTCATGCATCGCTGCACCTGTCCATCGATAACGATGGGCAGGAAGGGATTGGTCACCGGGTCCTCCCATTTCAGCTTTTCGCTCTCGATGGCCGAGGCCACAATCATCGGCTGGAGGATTAACCCCGGTTGGTAGAGGCCTTGGGCTGCGCGGTCGAATAGCGGTCCCGGATCGTCGGCTGTTAGCGATTCAAACTGCTCGTCGATCTTGTTGGGGTCGTAACCCGGCAGGCTGACTATCGCCCTTACCTCGGCTATCGCCTCTCCGTCGATCTCCACCAGCTCCAGTAATACCAGCCCACCCGTTAGATCATTCTCGGCCATTAATGTCGTTGCGGCAGCTTGCAAATCCCCGTCCAGTGTCAACCGCACATCGTTGCCGGCCTGGGGTTCGTTGAGCAGCTCCCTGATTGCTCGCGCCCAATGGGTATCATCACGCCCGCGCAGGTGGGCGTCAAAGGCGTTCTCAATGCCTGCCGTGCCGAATCGCCAACTGTAATAGCCCACGGCCGGGCCGGCTTCCGGGATTGGGTAAATGCGCATTGGACGATCGCCTGCCGCTGGTGACCCACCTATGGCGGGCGACTCAGCCAGTATGGCGCCGTCCTTGTCCAGGATTCGGCCGCGCAGCACACGTCTCTCCGCCTCCACCAAACGTGGATTGTCCACACGGGCCAGCAAGGAGATGCCGCGGATCATCGTCCAGTAAGTCAGGGTGAGGGCGACGACGCTGAAGATGAGCAACAACAGGATGCCCAGGTGTTCCAGCCTGCGGGCCAACCCTCTATCGGCCGGCGGTGCAGGAGGCGCGGGGTCGGCCGCGGCCGACAGAAAGAGCAGCAGGCCGATGGCCATACTGCTGACGAGAAGCGAGCTACCTCCGTAGCTGACGAAAGGCAGCGTGATGCCGGTTAACGGTAACAGCCGGGTCGTTCCCCCCATGATTAGGAACGCCTGCACGCTCAACAAGGTGACCAGCCCGGCCCCCAGGTAGGCGTGGAAGAAGTTCGGCCGCGCTCCCCGGATAGACAGTAAGGTAGTTCGAAGTCCTCGCCCGGCCAGGATGGCGAAGCAGGCGACCACTGTCAGGCTGCCCACTTCGCCCCACTCCTCGGCCACGGCCGCCAGCGCGAAGTCGGAGTGCACCACGGGAATATAGTCCGGAAATCCCTGGCCGATCCCTTTTCCGATAATCCCGCCTGCCGCTTGGGCATAGAGCGCCTGAACGATCTGATAGGCCCGGTCACTCACGTTCGGCCATGGGTTTAGCCAGCTTAGAATTCGTGGGGCTACCACCGTATCGAAGGCGAAGAAGGCGAACACCCCCGCCAGCAACAACAAGATTAGGCCGCTCCAAACATAGAGCCATTCGCCGGTGGCCAGATAAACCAGAGTGACGAAGACAATGAAAAATAGTGCTGCCGCCCCTAGATCCTGCTGCCATACCAACAAGAGAATCGTGAAGCCCCACATGACCAGCAGCGGCCCCAGGAAGGGTAAATGGCGCAGAAAAGCGCCAATCGCGAATGATCGTCCCTTGCTATTTTCGTGAACGGCCTCCCGCCGGAAATTATGGAGCGGTGCCTGCTCGGTGAAGTAACTGGCCAGGAAGATAACCAGCAATAGCTTGAGTAGTTCCGATGGCTGGAAATAGACCCTGCCTAAAAAGGGGAACGGAACCGGCAGCCATAGGGCTATCCCGCTGCCGCCGGGATTAACCCCAAACAGGAGCGTCACAGCCAGCAATACTATACCGCCCAGAAGCAGCACATAGCGATAACGCAGCAGCGGCTGCAGAGTACGCGGGATGATGACGACGGCCAGCATAGCCACCGTGGCAAGGGTGAACCACAATGTCTGCCGCCCCAGAAAGTTGGGGGCCAGCCTGTCCTGCAGCAGTAGCCCCCAACCGGCCAATAACGCGAAAACCGGCAGCAAGAAGGGGTCGCGCGTCGGGCGGAAGATTCGAATGGTAAGATGGGCGGCTGTCACAACGACCAGCCAACACGCGGGGGCGAAGAGATGCGACCAGGTGATGGTTGACTCACGCAGGAAGCTATAGGCGACGGCGTTGCTGAAGATGAAGGCGGCAGCAGCCAGCAACAACGCCGCCTCACGGACGTCTCGCCGGCTGTCGCGCTCCTCAAGAGTCTGGCCGGACCAATGCCTCCAGGCAATGACTCCGGATCGAACGAACGACATTAGCCCAGGTATCGGCCGACAAGCGGTCGCAAGGTTTTCAGCGTCGTGGCAGGGAGGTGAGCACGATCGGTGATGAGCGCGTCTTTAAGTCCGCTGTGGGCCGGGAATTCGCCCTCCCACTCCCCTTGTCGTTCCACCAACAGGCTTATGGCGGTTTGGGCCATCGCCGTGTTGGCGGACAGGGTTCGGATGACCATCTCGACGGTGACATGAGCCTCATTCTCATGCCAGCAATCGTAATCGGTGACATGGGCCATGCAGGCATAGGACATTTCAGCTTCGGCCGCCAGAAACGCTTCCGGGCTGGTAGTCATGCCGATGATGCTCATTCCCCATTGGCGATAGATCTCCGACTCGCCTTTAGTACTGAAACGGGGGCCTTCGATGGTGATGAACGTGCCCGCGCGATGAATACGGCCGCCTGCGTCGACGACGGCTTTGGCCAAGGCCGCGCTAAGGTGCGGGCAGAATGGATGCGCTGCGGATAGGTGAGCCACTACGCCCGCTCCGAAGAAACTGGTCGGTCGAATACCCCTGGTGAAGTCAAATAGCTGGTCGGGCACGACGATATCGCCAGGAGAAAAATCCTCTCGCAAGGAGCCGCAGGCGCTGACGGAGATGACGTACTTCACCCCCAACGTCTTCAGGGCAAAGATGTTCGCCCGATAGGGAACCTCGGTCGGTGTCAGTACGTGTCCCCGTCCATGACGCGGCAAGAAAGCGATGCGACGGCCGTGGAGCGTACCGACAGTGATGCTGTCTGAAGGTTTCCCAAATGGCGTGTCAATATCGTGCGATTCGATGTCGGATAATCCCGACATATTGTAAAGTCCGCTGCCGCCGATCACGGCCAGTTCTATATCAGCCATGCAATTACCCTCTGATGAAACTCCAGTTTATGATAATGGTGTCTGCCTGTGTCGCCGTATTCTCAAGGCAACCAAAGCTCGCGACTCGTTTATACCATAATCTTTTCGGCTGGTCGCTCGCTGGAGGCAAGGCGTTGGACAATTGCATAATCACCGGGATGAATCTGTTCGCCCGATAATAATTGAGGAATAGTTTTGTTGAACTATATATGATAATGGTCTATCATCCTCATGACAGGTTAAGCTTGCGATCATAATTCTGTAGACCTGTTGATATCCTTGATACTTTTGATAGCGGAGGAACTTATATGAAATTTTTGATCGCCTTATTGACGGCAGCGACCGGCATCATGCATGTGCTGGTTGGATTTCATTTGATCGACGGTGGTGGGCCAGGGCCAGGAATCAACTTGTTGCTGGCGCTTAACGGTATCGGCTATTTGGTCTTGCTGGTGCTGTTCTGGAGGGCATCCGGCAACGGCGGAACCATACGATGGATTCTGTTGGCTTATACGTTGATTACTCTCTTTGGCTACTTTTTCTTGGGAGCGGGCTTCGCTGGCGGAACCACTCCGCTGGTCATCAAGGCTATTGAACTACTCCTGGCTATTCTTCTGTTTCTCTATCGCGGTCCGGAACCGGCGGTGAGCGCTCGTCCGGCGGCTCGCGTTTCTTCTCCCAAGGTGGAGACAGGCGCGGCCGATCTGTCGGGTGTCGGTAGTCGGGCGGGTGGTGCGGCGGTTGATCTGGCTGGTGATGCCTCAGCGGCTGCGACTGCGGCGGCCGTCGGAATCAGTGCAGCAGCCGATCGCACTGGTGGTGCCGTAGCTGCAGTGGCTGATGACGCTGTAGACGCAGCGGGCGACGCAGCCTCCGATGTAGCCGATGCGGCGGGTGATGCCGTGGATACCGCAAGCGATGTGGCCACTGACTTGGCCTCTGACGTAGCCGATGCGGCCGGTGATGCTGTTGATGCAGCATCTGGCGCGGCCTCTGGCGTAACCGATGCGGCTGGTGACGCAGTGGATGCCGCGGCCGGCGCAGCCTCCGACGTGGCCGATGCGGCCGGCGATGCTGTGGACGCTGCCGGAGATGCCATTCGCGGTGGAGCGGCTGCTGTCGCTTCAGCTGCTGATGATGCAGTAGAGGCCGTTGCTGATGCCGTCGATGGCGCTCAGACCCAAAGCGAGCCTCATGGGGAGGATTTCGCCGCCGAATTGAGGGAATACTTCCGGACGTCCTTTGGCTCCGGCTCGGAATATAGTAAGCCTATCGAATACATCGAGGGTATTGGCGCGGTCTACGGTCAGAAGCTGCGCGCTATCGACATCAGCACCGTGTTGGACCTGATCGTCAACGGCGCGACCCGCCGCGGCCGCAAGGATCTGTCCGATCGCTCCGGAATCTCCCCAAGCCTGATTTTGACCTGGGTCAATCACGTCGATCTGTTCCGCATCAAGGGTGTGGCTCAAGAGTATGCCGACTTGCTTGAGGAAGCCGGCGTTGATACCGTGGTCGAACTTGCCAAGCGCAACCCGGCCAATCTCCACAAGCGCATGATCGAGGTCAACGAGCAGAAGGCGCTTGTTCGCCGTACTCCCCATGCCTCCGAGGTGGTGAAGTGGATCGACCAAGCCAAGGAGTTGCGGCGCGTAATTCACTACTAGAATCAGGCCATATCGAGGCTGACCGGCGGTTTTGTTTTGCCGGTTGAAGGCAGTTGATCGATTAAATGGGCCTCCCTCGCCGGAGGCTCATTTGTATTAAGCGACCCTCGACTTGTTGGTTGGGTCGTGCTCTGATAAACTGCGGGCATTATGGTCTCCAGGCAGCGCCTGTTTGTCGTCGTTAGCTTGATGGTGTTGGTTGGGGCCGCCTCGTTGGTTTGGCGGCCGACGTCTTCGGCCGTCCTCTATTCAGGCTATGCTCGCGCCGATACCGGGCCGCTCACCCTGGAAATCACGGTCGATCCCCCCATCGGTTCGCCCGGCGACACCTTGCGAGTCAATGCGCGAGTCACCAATCATAGCCCTCAACCGCTGACCCCATCCATCGTCATCCAATTGCCGAGTGGGCTTTCGGGCAATGTTTACGCTCTGCCGCCGGGCGCGACCTTTAATTTGCAGGAATCTCGCATCGACTGGTTGCCGGTTGTCCCCAATGGCGCGGCCGTTGAATTCAACCTTGATGTGGTTATTCAGTCGGCCGATGTCCTGACACCTGAGCGTGACGTTATCGGTATTCTGCGACATCAGGGAAATGAGAGCCGGACAGCATCTCAGGTGTGGCTGGGAATTCCGCCTCTCGTCGGCTCCGTTCTGGCCCAGGAGCAGGCGACTGTCGGACGGCCTGTTCGCTTGCATGCCGATATCGCTGGGCCAGGTCCATTGACTGTAGTTTGGGATTTAGGTGACGGCCGCCGCCTGCCGATAGCCGAGCCTGAAGTGGCCTTTCCTGCCGCCGGCAACTATAACATCTCTGTCGAAGTCTCCAATCCCGGCGGAAGCGTTACCCGGCAAATCAATCTGATCGTCCTGCCTGTACCCCTGGCGTCTTTTCGGCCTGATGACGATACGCCGGCAGTTGGGCAACCGGTGACATTCATCAACAGAAGTGGCGGGCAACCCCCGCTCAATGTATTCTGGGACTTTGGCGATGGCACGACGCTCGTAGGGCAGCAAGAACCTACTCACACCTACAGTCGTGGCGGCGCCTATCGGGTCAGATTGACCATTGAGAACGGCATCGGCCGTTCGGAAGCCATCCAGGATATCGTTGTAGGTGTGGCACCCATCGCCGATATGGTTATTCCCGACCGGACGGCCGTCGGCCAACCCCTTGTTGGGCAAGCCTTTAGCGAGGACGGAGCCACGCGAATCACCTGGGATATGGGCGACGGCCGTAGCTACGAAGGCCCGAACGTCAGCCACCAGTATCGACGGCCGGGCGATTATTACGTCACGATGACCGCTGATAACGGCCATGGGCTGACGCAAGTCGGAAAATGGGTTCATGTCGATAGCGGCATTTCAACTCTGTTTCTGCCTCTGGCGACCTTGTTAATCGGGGGCGAGTCCGTTGGGCTGAACGTGGAGGATCCGGCCGAACTCATCCTGGATCCGGCTGTTGAAAGACTGGACGGCGTATTCACTCTCGACCCCATCCCGTTTCCTAACGGCACATCCCTGGCCGAGCAATTGTTCGCCTATCTGAATGCTGCTCGCGCTCGCTTTGAATTGCCACCGTTGACCTATAACTATGAACTTAGTAGCGCGGCTCAAGATCATGCCCGCGACAAAGCTAGGTTCCCCGACAACCCCCACGTCGGAACGGACGGCACTACGGCCGCTGAACGACTGTTGCGCAGCAGCTACCGGGGCGGCTACGCCGGTGAGGCGACGGCTTGGGGATTCTCCGACCCGCGTTTGGCCGTCGAGTTCTGGATCAATAGTGACTCGCACCGGCCGATCCTGCTCAATCGCATCACCAACGATGTCGGCGTCGGCTACCTGGAGGATTACGCCTCGGCCAATGTCTGGCACTGGACGGCCGAATTCGGCGTCAGCTACGGCGCGCCGATTCGAGCCACGTTGCGTGCCCAATATCCGTTGGCCGGCCATACCGCGCTCGATACGGACGTGGTTAACTATAGTTGGGTTTGGCCTCTACGGCCGGCTTCCGGGGAGCGCTTCACGGTCTACCTGGTGTCGGGAGAGCGGTATGTCTCTCTTGGCAGCATTGCCCAGCCGGTTTATGGCAGCCTGTATACCCTTTCCATTGATGCTCGTCGAGTCATCGGCGCTCAAGCGACTACCACGACGCGAGCGATCGGCTATGATTGGGTGGTTCGTCTGGAAAGTGGAACGGGGCAAGTCCTCGCCGAGAGCGAGCGTCGACTGATCTCCTTTATGCCCGATCCGGCCGCGACCCTGCCGCTGGCGACTGCTGTCCCAACCTTGCCGATTGTAACGGCTACGCCTAATACCGCTCCGCCAGTCGTGTCACCGTCACCGGTTCCCACCGAGGTGCCACCTACTTCCGAGCTGCCGCCGGTCATCATCACTGCCACACCAAGACCTACAATGGCGCCGTAGCTGGCCCAGGGTAGCGAGAGGGGTTCGGCAGCCCTTGCGACAAAACCGCCACCGTTCTACAATTCAATCTATATGACGGAAGAGCAAATCGTCCTCAATGGACGTTATCGCCTTATCGACCGTATCGGTACCGGCGGTATGTCGGTGGTCTATCGGGGCCAGGACTTGTCGTTGGGCCGGATCGTGGCTGTTAAGGTCCTGCATGAGAACCTGACCGATGACGAGGGCTTTCTGCGCCGGTTCCAGCGCGAGGCTCATGCCGCAGCGAATCTGTCACACCCCAATATCGTCACGGTGCATGATATCGGCCAGGACGGCAACCGGTATTACATCGTCATGGAGTTTGTCGACGGCCATACTCTGAAGCAGCTGATTCGCTTGCAGAATCAGCAGGGGCGGCCGCTCCCTATCGACCAGGCTCTCGACCTGGGGATACAAATCTGTGCCGGTATCGGCTACGCCCACCGCGCCAACCTGATCCATTGCGACGTCAAATCGCAGAATATCCTCATTACCCGCGATGGTCGCGTCAAGGTGGCCGATTTCGGTATCGCCCGCGCCATGAGCGAGGCTACCCAGCATACCGTCGACAGCCAGATATGGGGCACACCCCATTACTTTGCGCCCGAGCAAGCCGCTGGGCAGGGTGCTACCCCGGCATCGGATGTATACGCCATCGGGGTGGTTCTCTTTGAATTGTTGACCGGCCGCTTGCCTTTTCAGGCCGAAACCCACACCGCCCTGGCGCTCAAACATATCCAGGAAGCCCCACCCAAGGCATCCGAGTTCAATCCTTTGGTGCCGCCGCAGTTGGATCAAATCCTGCTAAAAGTCATGTCCAAGGAGCCGGCGGCTCGCTATCGAACCGGCGATCAATTCGGTCGAATCCTCAGCGCCTACCGTGAGAGCAGCCTGCAAGTGACCGGTCCTGTTTCTATCCCCGATATTGAGACGCCCGCCTACGAGCAATCGACGAGCGTCTATCCTCGGCCGCACGGCGGTACCTATCCCGCTGACGCGGAGATCGTCATTCATCCCGGTGCGGCGGCCGCCGAATCCACCCGCCCCGGCGTTATTCTGCCTCCCAGGTATCAATCCCGGGAGCAGGCCACTGAGCGGGATTGGTTGGCGATCGCCCTTGGCGTGTTGGCGGTTGCCGCCTTGCTGGGTCTCATCCCCCTGTGGTACTTTGTATTCCTGGCCTATCGTGGTTAAAATATTCAAATACACGGCGGCGGGCCGGAGGAACACATGAATTCAACTCGATTGACAAGATGGCTCGTCTACCTCCTGATTGGAGCGGCCATCGCGGCCGTCATGTGGAGTTATAGCTCAGCCCCATCCGTCCAAAACGACATTCCAATCAGTCGGGTGGCACAAGAGGTCAAGGCCGGGGAAGTGGCTGAATTGATCGTCTCCAGCAGCGGCGACGAAGTTATCGTCAAGTATACCCAATCCAACCGCCCACCCTCTCGCGCCAGCATCAGCAGTGTAAGTTCGATTGAGGAACTGTTGGCCACCTATGGCGTTGGCAGCGAAGCTTATGATGACGGCAAGCCCATTATCACCTACGAGCGGCCGAGCCAATGGAGCGGCATACTTAATCTTGTCGGCATTTTCCTCCCGGCGATCCTGATCATTGGCTTCTTCTATTTCATCTTCCGCCAGGCACAAGGATCGAATAACCAGGCTATGGCTTTCGGCAAGAGTCGCGCGCGCATGTTCACCGGAGACCACCCTACGGTGGGCTTTGATGATGTCGCCGGATGTAACGAAGCCAAGGAAGAGTTGCAGGAGATCGTTGAGTTCCTGAAGGAACCGGAAAAATTCTTCACTTTTGGCGCACGTATTCCGAAGGGCGTGCTGCTCGTCGGCAGTCCCGGCACGGGTAAGACGCTGTTGGCCAAGGCTGTCTCCGGCGAGGCGGGCGTGCCGTTTTTCTCCATCGCCGGCTCGGAATTTGTCGAGATGTTCGTCGGCGTCGGCGCCAGCCGGGTGCGCGATCTGTTCGAACAGGCCAAGCGCAATAGCCCCTGCATCATTTTTATCGACGAGATCGACGCCGTCGGCCGTCAGCGTGGCGCGGGCCTGGGCGGTTCCCATGACGAGCGCGAGCAAACCCTCAACCAGATTCTGGTAGAGATGGACGGCTTCGATACTGACACTCATGTCATCATCCTGGCGGCTACCAATCGCCCCGATATCCTTGACCCCGCCTTGTTGCGGCCGGGCCGTTTCGACCGCCGTGTTGTCATCGATAAGCCTGATATGCGCGGCCGCGAGGCCATCTTCCGCGTTCACTTGCGCGGCAAGCCCGTGTCCAGTGGTTTGGATGTGAACGCTCTGGCTAAAGCCACCCCCGGTTTCGTCGGCGCCGATATCGAGAATACGGTCAACGAGGCCGCCCTGCTGGCCGCTCGACGGAACAAGAAAAACATCTCCATGAGCGAATTTCATGAGGCTATCGAGCGCGTTCAACTTGGGCCGGAGCGCAGAAGTCGCATCATGTCAGACGAAGAGAAGCTGCTGACGGCCTACCATGAAACCGGGCATGCGATGGTGAGTCACTTTCTGCCACACGCGCAGGCCTTGCGCAAGGTCACTATCATTCCTCGCGGCATGGCCGGTGGCGTCACCTGGTACATGGATGAAGATACCAGCTTCCTGACTCGCTCGAAGTTCGAGGCGATGATCGCCACGGCGCTTGGGGGTCGAGTGGCCGAGGAGATCGTGTTCGGCGAGATCACCACTGGAGCCAGTAATGATCTGCAACAGGTGACCCGAATCGCCCGGGCTATGGTTACCCAATACGGCATGAGTAGCGAGCTTGGCTTGCGCGTCTATGGGGAGAAGCAAGAGCTTGTCTTTCTTGGCCGCGAGATCAGCGAGCAACGCGATTATTCTGACGCCGTTGCCGAGCAAATAGATGTCGAGGTGCGCCGGATCATCGATTCTGCCCACAGCCTGGCCACCAAAATATTGACCGATAATCGTGACAAGCTGGACACAGTTTCGCAACACTTATTAGAGGTCGAAACGCTGGAGGCGGTGGAATTCGTCGCCCTCGTCGAAGGCAAAGATCTGCCGGCAGCTCCGCCACCGTCACCGGGGAGCCCCAAGGTTGGTCAGATGAAGCCGGCCGAGTCGGGTGAACGCACCCGTTCGTCGCCTCTGGATCGGCCGCCGTCACCCTCGCCGGCGTGATCGTCCGGTCGTCGAGCGGTAATTCACCCTATCTGTTGTTATGTCTGCAAACGGCGGTATGGCGCAACTATTCGGCTATGTCAATGATGTTCTTCAATCCATCATTGTCATATTCGGTACAGCGGTTGTTCTCTACAATGTGCCGCGGTTTTCCCGGGGGAGCGTGCCGCGGGCATTCTCGTCGCTCGTTGGGCTGGTCGTCCTTGTTTATCTGACTGAGTTGCTTGTCAGCCGGGCGATCGTTCCCGATTCCACCGATCTTTTGCTTCGCTTGGGCTGGATCGGCGTGGCCATGGTGCCGGCCGCTCAATTTCACCTGTCCGATGCGCTCCTGGCGACGACCGGCAAGCTCTCCCGGCGGCGGCGCAATTTAGTTATCGCCGGATATCTGATCGGTGCGGCATTTGCCTTGCTGGGATTGTTCAGCGATCTTGTTGTTGGGCCACCTTCGCCACTCGCCCCAACTCCACGACTCACCAGCGGCCCGATATTCCCGTTCTTTGCCACTTATTATTGGTCTGTGACTGCCGGCAGTGTGTACAATGTTTGGCGGGCGCGCCAACGCTGTCTGACGACTACGACGCGACATCGTATGACCACCACTCTGATTGCCATTCTGGCTGCGCCACTTGGCGTGTTCCCGTATACCGTGTGGGTGGGTGATTCGACGGCCGATATCCCCGTCCTACTGTGGCCGGTCCTTATCATCGGCAACTTCATCGTCAGCCTTCTCTTCGCTGTTCTGACTTCGCAACTTGTTTATTTCGGCTCGACATCGCCCGACCGTGTGGTTCGCGTGCGGCTCTATAAATATATGGCTCGGGTGCCTCTGGCGGCCACTATTGTTCTGTTGGTCTTTGTCCTTGTCAGCCGAGCGCCACCCATCTTCGGCTTGCCTAATCAGGTTATATTGGGGTTTGCCGTCGTGGCCACGGTCATGATCGTCGAATGGATTATCCACCAGTATAAAAAGACCTTCGAGCGCGCCTTCCAATTAGACGACGATCCGGACGTGCGTCGTATCCAGGCCCTGAGCGAACGCTTGCTGACTACCAGTGACCTCAGGCAATTTCTGGAATCCGTTCTGGCGGCCACTTGCGAGGCTGTTCGTACCCCGACAGCTTTTGTCGCCGGCCTTACCCCCGCCGGCCCCAGGCTCGAAGCCGTGGTCGGCCCTCTGGAAGATCTGCCGAGCGAGGAGCTACACAAATTATCATTGCCGGTGAGTGGCATTGAAGAGGCGGCTAACGGTGGCGATCCCATTGATGATTTTTTCATCTGGGGCAATTACTGGATTCAGCCTCTCTATAACGAAAACAGCAGCCTGCTCTTGGGCATACTGGGAATGCGCGCTCGTGCCTCGGAACCGGATTTGACCCCGGGCGAGCTTGAGCTATTGAGCCGACTGCGGATTCAGGCCGCGGCTGCGCTTGAAGATCGACTCCTGCAGCAGGAGGTATTCGCGGCCGTGGAAGGCATCCTGCCGGAGATCACCGCCCTGCAAGAGCGTCGCAGCGCGGCAACCTACGGCGGGTTGCCGGCGCTGACGGCCCAATCCCAGATCGTCCATGAAGAGATATTGCAGGACCCTGAATTCAGCAATATGGTTCGCGAAGCGCTGACCCACTATTGGGGAGGGCCAAAATTGACTGAAAGCCCCCTCTTGCAACTGGAAGTGGTGCAACGGGAGATGGGCGAGCATGACAACAACCCGGTCAGCGCTTTACGTGCCATCTTGGCCGAGGCGATTGAGCAGCAGAAACCGGATGGTCAACGCAGCTTGACGACGACGGAGTGGATTCTTTACAACATCCTGGACCTCAAATTCGTCCAGGGCCGTCGGGTGCGCGATGTCGCCCGGCGACTGGCGATGAGCGAATCCGATCTCTATCGCAAGCAGCGCGTGGCAATCGAAAACGTGGCCCGAACCATTGCTACGATGGAACGCGCCACCCTTGATGAGAATGAGGGATCCTTTGAACATCTCGTCGCCATCGATTCCGGCGTCGTTGCCGGCTGATTTTCCTTTTGCCTATCGCTCCGGCGAGCTTTTCTGTGAGGACGTGCCGCTGGCCTCCATCGCCTCGGCCGTCGATACCCCGGTTTACGTCTACAGCCACGCCGAGATCGTCTCTCGCGCAAGAGCCTATTTGGATACGGCCGCGGAAATGATTGGCGCGGCCGCACTCGTTTGCTACGCCGTTAAGGCCAACGCCAACCCGACTATCCTGCAACTGCTGGGTCAGGTTGGGGCTGGAGCTGATGTGACCAGTGGTGGGGAGTTATATTTGGCTCTCCATGCGGGCATCGACCCGGGCAAGATCATCTTCTCAGGCGTTGGCAAGAGGTCGGTCGAAATCGTCGAGGCTCTGGAGGCCGGTATTCGGGCGATCCATGTCGAATCGGAGATGGAGTTGTCAGCAGTGGCGGTCGAGGCGGAGCGGCTAGGCGTCATCGCGTCAATCGGAGTTCGCGTCAACCCCAACATCAGCGCGGAGACACATCCCTACATCAGCACCGGGCTGCACGGCCACAAGTTTGGCGTGCCGCGCGAGCGTGCCGTGGCCATGCTGCGCTGGGCCGCGAGTCACCCCTGGTTGCAGCCGGTTGGTCTGGCGTCCCATATCGGCTCGCAAATCATCGATCTCGATCCGTTTGGTCAGGCTGTCCACTTTCTGGTTGAGCTGGCCGACGAACTGAAGGACGAGGGCATAAACCTGACCTACATCGATGCCGGCGGGGGGTTGGGCATCGACTATGACGGTCCTGCGCCGAACGCGGCCGACTGGATTCGAGCGATTGGCCCTATCGTTGGGGAGCGCAGCTATGGATTGGTGGTTGAGCCGGGTCGATCCATCGTCGGCCGTTCGGGGGCGTTACTAACCCGTGTCGTCTACCTCAAGGAGCAGGGGGCTAAGCAGTTTGTTATCACCGACGCGGGTATGACCGATCTCATTCGACCGGCACTCTATCAGGCCTATCATCCCATCTTGCCGGTGATGGAGACCGAGGGTGAGTCGGTTACGGTTGATGTCGTTGGCCCGGTTTGTGAATCGAGCGACTTTCTGGCCCGAGAGCGCGCCTTGCCGCCGGTTGACTGCGGCGATCTGTTAGCCGTCCTCCATGCCGGTGCATACGGGTTCGTCATGAGCTCCAACTACAATGGGCGACTCCGCCCGGCCGAGGTGCTGGTTGAGGGAGATTCCTTCCGGATTATTCGTAACCGACAGACGTATGAAGCGCTGCTAAGCGAGACTTAGCCAGAGCAGCGGTTTTAGCCCACTTTCCTATGTGGATAAACCCGCCGCTGTTTGATGTCACTCTTCGAAACACGCCTTGTAGAGATAGTCCCAGCTGTAGATGCCCGAATCATGCCCGTCGCTCCAAACGAAATTGATGGCATAGCTGCCGACGGCCGTCGCCGCCTCCAGGTTGAGGGCATCGTTTTTGGACTTCGCCAGTAGCAACTTGTCGGCCGGCCGCCCCATATGATCATGGCCGCCCTGGCATAGCACGCAGGGACATACGGCTCGTAGCCCGGCGAAGGTGTATCGACATTCCCGACCGTCGCTCCATTGAATTATTAATATCCGCTGTTCCCGATCGGCGGTTACATTAGTTGGTCTGATTTTGCTTGTCATCATATTTTCATCGCGCTTGTATCAAGAATTGAGGTAACCGGCACGACGCCGGCTACCTGATCATTCTTATACCAGATTCGCCAGCCGCTCCTGGATCTCTCGTCGACCCGCTTCCAGATCGGTCAGCTTTTCCCTTTCTTTTTGAACTACAACTTCCGGCGCTTTCTCGGCGAAGGGGCTGTTCAGCAAGCCGATCAGCCGCTGGATCTGCTTGCCCAGTTCTTCCTCTTCTTTCCCCAGCCGCGCCCGTTCCGCCGACAGATCGACCATCCCCGCCAATGGCAGGTAGCAGGTGATGGAGCCCAGGGCCAGCGTCACCGCTTGCGCCGGTGGTGTGACCGAGGCTGCGATTGTTAACTCGTTGTCATCCAGTCGCGCCAGGGTGGCCAGTAACGGTCGTTGGGCTTCCATCTGCTCGAGCTTCTCCCCTGCGGCGATGATGGCCGGAATGTAGCGGGCCGGTTCCACGCCTTGTTCGGCGCGGGCATTACGGATGCGGCGAATGAGTTCACGCAGTAGTTCGAAGTCAGCCGTCGCCGCCGGGTCGTCCAGGATCGGCCGCGGCCAATCGGCGACGATCAGCGCATCAGGCCAACCCCCGGCCGGGTCGATGCCGGCGCCGACGGCCGCGGAGCGCAACTGCTGCCACGTCTCCTCTGTCACGAAGGGAATAAACGGATGCAACAGACGGAGCGTGTGATCCAGCACTGTTTTCAGTACAGATAAGGAGGCCCATGCCGACGCGCCCCCCGCGTTCATCTGTACCTTGGCGATTTCCACATACCAGTCGGCGAAGTCGTTCCAAAGGAAATCGTAGATTTGCCGCCCCGCCTCGCCAAACAAATAGCCGTCCATCAGCCGGTCGACATTGGCGATAGTCTGTCCCAGGCGACTCAGAATCCAGCGATCAACTGTACTGTAGGCGACCGTCACATCGTCCGGTCGGGTGGTCGCGTCGGCTCGCTCGAAACTGCGCGTGATGAAGCGGGCCACATTCCAGATCTTGTTGCCGAAATTGCGGTTGCTTTCCACCCGTTCAATGGCCAGGTTCAGATCATGACCTGGTGTGCCGCCGGTGAGCAAGGTAAAACGCAGCGCGTCTGCGCCGTATTGGTCGATGACATCGAGCGGATCGGTTACGTTGCCGGTCGTCTTGCTCATCTTGCGACCGTTCCCGTCGCGTACCAGGCCATGCAGGTAGACGGTGTGGAACGGGATGTCGTTGGTGAACAGTGTTGCCGCCATCACCATACGAGCCACCCAGAAGAACAGAATGTCATAACCGGTTTCCATTACATCTGTTGGATAGAATCGGGTCAGGTCGGCCGTCTGCTCCGGCCAGCCGAGAGTAGAGAAAGGCCACAGACCGCTGCTGAACCAGGTGTCCAGCACGTCGGGATCCTGAACCAACTGCGCGCTACCACATTGTTCGCAGGCTGACGGATCGGTTGTGGTCACTGTTTGGTGGCCGCAATCATCGCACGTCCATACAGGGATGCGGTGACCCCACCACAATTGCCGGCTGATGCACCAGGGGTGAATGTTCTCCAGCCAATTGTCCCAGGTCTTGACAAAGTGGTCGGGCACAATGTTGATACGGCCGCTATGAACGGCAGTCAGGGCCATGTCGGCCATCGGCTTGGTGTTGACAAACCATTGCTTGCTGATCATCGGCTCGATGATCTCACCGCCGCGCTGGCTGCGCGGGACATTCAAGGCATAGGGTTCGGTTTTGATTGTCAGTCCCGCCGCTTCCATGTCAGCCCATAGCCTTCGACGTGCTTCCTCGCGCGTCAGCCCGGCATATGGCCCGGCAGCCTGGCTCATCGTCGCGTCCTTGTTCATGACGTTGATGATCGCCAGGTTGTGGCGCTTGCCGATCTCGAAGTCGTTCAGGTCGTGGCCGGGCGTGATCTTCAGCGCTCCGGTGCCGAAGGCCATCTCGACATAGCTGTCGGCGATGATCGGTATCTCGCGATCCAGCATCGGCACCAGAGCTGTCCGCCCCACAAGCTCGGCGAAACGACCATCGCTTGGATGTACGGCAACGGCCGTATCCCCGAGGATCGTCTCTGGCCGCGTCGTCGCCACCGGCAGGTAGTCGCCGCCCGCGATCGGGTATTTGAAGTAATAGAGCAATCCTTGCTCTTCCTTGTATTCGACTTCCAGGTCGGAGACGGCCGTCTGGAGACCGGGCGACCAGTTGACCAGGTATTCATCCTGATAGATTAGACCCATGCGATAGAGCCTCACGAAAGCCTCGCGCACGGCCGCCGACAGCCCCTCATCCAGCGTGAAGCGTTCCCGATCCCAGTCGCAAGAGGCCCCCAGTCGGCGCAATTGACGGGTGATGTGGCTACCGTATTTCTCTTTCCATTCCCACGTGCGACGCAAGAACTCATCGCGACCAACCTCCAACCGTGATGTCCCCTCGCTGCGCAGCAGCTTCTCCACCTGTAGTTGAGTGGCAATCCCGGCGTGGTCGACACCCGGCACCCATAAGGCGGCTCGCCCTTGCATCCGCGCCCGACGGATCATCAGGTCCTCAAGGGCGACGAACATCGCGTGACCCATATGCAGTTCGCCGGTGACATTGGGTGGGGGGATGGAGATAACGAACGGTTTGGCGTCGTCGGGCCGTGCCTCAGGCTTGAACCAGCCGTTTTCTTCCCACCACTGGTAGAGGCGCTCTTCCGTAGCGCTGAAGTCGTAGGCTTTTGGCATTTCACTCATGGCTAAATCCTTGTAATATGATTCCGTCTTCTCTCAATCGTTAATAATGACCGGTGAAATCCGCAAACGATCCCGGAAAAGAAAAGCGCTCTCGCCAATCAAGGACGAGAGCGCAACGCTCACGCGGTACCACCTTGCTTCCGATCCAGCCGGATCGACGCTTGTGTCAGCGCTAACGGGCTGCCCCGCTTCCGCTTACTGGTTTCGGCGGAAGAACTCCCGGGCGACTTCAGCTACTTTGCTCCGGTCAAGGCTCTCAGTCAGGGCCATGACTCTCTGTCGGGCAGGCGGGTGGCTTACTACTCCCGTTCACAGTCAATCATCTATTTGATTATCAGCCTGAGTATAATCGGAATGAGGACGGTGTGCAACCGTCTGCAACAGGACCGCTGCCAGTGGTGAATACAGGATGATGCGCCACAGAGCCGAATAGCGTTCCACGCGCCAATCCATCAGAGGTATTTGCCCAAAGATATTTAGCGGCAGAATTAACAGGCAAGCGATGTTTAACGGCCGAGGGTTGAGGGCTGCCAACTCGTGCGGGTCGGCCAATCGGCAAGCCACCCAGGATATCAACATGGCGACGAAAATCGGATAGGTCCAAATTCGGGGCGTGTCCCAGGCGATGAGATGCAGGAGGAGAGGCAGGAAGGGAAGGAGGATGCCTACTATTCTGAGACGGCGCGAGATGTTGCTCGCGCGCAGGACATCATGGGCGAAAAACACAATGACGAGGGTGACGGGTACAATGGTTGCCATCAGATAGGGATCGAACAAGCGCCCCCAAACTCGCGGACTTTGTGACTGAAATTGAGCCACAAATGATTTGGCAAACGAACGGGGTACGATGACTTCCTGGTCGTACTGGATGAAGGGGAAAGCTTTCAGGTGGGTGACCAGCGCTCTTTCCAGGTTTCCAGCGTCGACGGCATAGGATTGGTAGAAGAACAGAGCGATAAAAGCGACCAGCGGCAGGAGGAACGGGGTCAATTGCATCCAGGCGAACCGTTTCTTATTGGCATTGAAAGGCATTAACCCGACCCAGAGGACAACCGGAAAACCGAGGATAAAGATCGTCTCATGCACGAATAGGCCAAGCGTGAGGACGAGTGCGGCCGCCCACATTCGGCCGCGCAAGGCCAGGGCGGTGGCGATGATGCTCAGTATCATGATCTGGCCATCCGAATAACCGTTGAGATGGCCGCTCATGACGATGAATGGCGACGTGAGAAAGACGGCTATGATGAGGACGGCCGTTGTTGAGAACGTGCTTCGCTGCAAGATGGACCAGCATATAGCCAGCAGAGCGATGGAGAAGAGTGCCGTGATGACAAATGAGACGGCTGTGATGATCGACTCAGCCTGGGTCGGGGCGAGTGAAATCAGCGGTTTCAGCATTGTTCCCGCCAATCCTCGTTTGATCAGACCGAAATCATAGCTGATGAGCCAATGGGCTTCGGCCCAATCGTTCGGCCGCCGCAGGCCACGCATTAAGGTCACGCCGAATGCCCACAACAGGCCAAGTGTGATCAGATAGCGCGTTCGGCGTTGCTTAGTCATCGTTTGCCGAATCAATGAGCAGTATCTCGCGATGGCCAGATTAGCTATTGTTCGAGAATCACGATTTCATCAATGATATCTCCCAATCCGGTCGCGGATCCCGGATCGCGCAACGTGATGGCGCTCAGGACGTCGTCACCCTCTACCAGCTCACCGAAGATGGTATGAGCGCCATTCAGGTGAGGGGTCGGCACAAAGGTGATGAAGAACTGGCTGCCATTTGTGTTAGGGCCGGCGTTGGCCATCGCCAACAGACCGCGCCGGTCGAATGTCAGGCCATTGTTCGTTTCGTCTTCAAACATATAGCCGGGGCCGCCGCTCCCCGTGCCTGTTGGATCACCCCCCTGGGCCATGAAATCCGCCAGCACGCGATGGAATGTCGTCCCGTCGTAGTAACCCTGGTTGGCCAGGTAGATGAAATTGTTGACGGTCATGGGGGCGGCGTCGTCGAACAGATCGAAACGCATCTCTTTGCCGTTCGCCATGCGAAAGATAGCCTGGAAATCCTTTGTCGTATCGATGACCATCTCGGGTGGGCTGGTGTAATAATCAGCTCGCTCGGTGGGATCAAGAGATGCCAACGGTCGTTCGCCGGTGATTTCCGTTCCGGTGAATTCATCCGTCGCCCCGTCGCTCCGGCCTCGGAAGAATGAGAGAGCCAGCACTGCCCCAAGCGCTACGATGACTATACCGGCGATAATCATATTGCGTTGTTTGGCTTGTTGACGCCGCTGCTCTTCTTGCTTGCGCCGATCTGAAACGGATGGGGTTTGTCCTTGTTTTTTCGTCATAACCTGCCAATCTCCTCAAAAACTTGATACCTTAAAAGCCATGCCGGCCATTACTATCTGCCACCCGTCCAGGGAATGAAATTAAGGTTAGGTGCCGGGAACTCGGCTCTGGCTACCAATTCCGGCGGGCTTTTATTGTCGTCCCACATCTGCCCCAAAGTCTCTCCGTCGGCACCGCCCTGCTCGCGCAGGAAGTCGATATAGTCGCTGGACGAGAGCTGATAATAGAGTGTCACGACGACGCGCTCCGTTTCGGGGGGCAGGTTGTATTGGGTGTCGTCCCAATATTGCCCGTCGGCGTATGTCACGCCCACCGGCCTCAGGCCCGGTCGGTCGAATGCCGCCACCGTGTAGCCCCGCGGCGGGATGCGGTTATCCTTGATGGTCGTGTTGTTCAGAGCGAAATGGAAGGTCGGTCCGGCTTCCATGCCAACCAGGTCAGCCAACTCCGGCGTCAACCCTTGCTCAACCTCGTAAACCTTGATGTCGGCATCCTTGGTCAGCAGACCCGTCGACTCATTATAGGCACCCGATTCATAGATGAGAGCCTCGTTCGAATCATAAGCCCGGACGTTGAGCCATAGGCGTCGCCCTTCGGGATAGCCGGTGGGCAGCTTATGGCCGGTCTCGTTCGTCACGCGCACAGTAAGGACATCGTCCTCCAGATTCAGGTTTAATGAGGCTGCCCTGGCTAACATGCTCTGGGCTTCCAAAGTCGTTTGATTGAGCGCTCCTGTCTCATTGTCTGGAGCACGCAACCGCCACCGTTGATCCTGCAGGATTTGTGGTACCCATGAATTGCCGCCGGCGAAAACATGGGCGGGGAGGCAACCGTTGGTATTACAGTTGCGAATGACGGGACTGATGATCGATGCCTTGCCGACCTGTCGAACCATATGGCAGTCCTGGCAAGATGAGACCATGCCGTCAAGCTTAGCCCCGGCGAACTGCGGCGCAAATACACCGCCATTCGCATAATCACTATTCAGCCATTCTTCATACGTTCTTTCAACGGGGAACAAGTCATCCTTGCCAAATGATTCCGCGGGTGTATTTGTTTCATTAGGCCAATATTGCGGCTCGCCGCCATTCGGTGGGTTCTCGTTCCAGCTCAGCAGAGGGTTATCAACGTTGTGACAACTGCCGCATAGTCGTGAGGCAGTCAGTGGGTCATTCTGGCCTTGAAATTTGGCCTGGAATGCGGTATGAGGGCCGAAGTTGGGTAGGGAGAAAGGGCCGCGCCTGTTGTCTTCGGGGTCGAGGATCAGCATTGCCGAGCCGAAGTGATCAGTCGGTGGCGGGTTAGTCAGCGCGGCACGGACGATCTCATCACGTTCAGCTGCTTCGTCATCGGCCCCGGCGACGGGATCGACCATACGATGGCATACCTCGCAGGCTAATCCCGCACTAATATCAACCTCTGTGAGCGCGCTGCCGTCCGCCGGATCGCTGCGACCTTCATACCAGCCCTTGGGCGTGTGGCAGCGGAGACAAAACTCTCCTGCATCGACGGCATCGTTCTGGGCTACGGCGAAAGCGGCCCAGAACACGGGATCGCGCCCCGCCTGACCCATCATGCTGCCGCGCCAGCCTTTGTAGATAGAAGGTCCGGCAGGATTGCCATGACAACCGCTGCACCCCTCCGGGTTGACGATAGGGTGGACGAGCGTCCCAGGTTGTGTGCCCGGAAAAAAGAAGTCCTCCCGGGTGGTGGGCAACGGCAGATTTGTGGACGCGCGTTTCTGGGATGTAGTGATATTTTCTTTCTCTTCCTTTGCCGCTACCCGACCGATGACAGACGCCAGCATGATCAACGCCACCAGGATGAGCGCCGGCCCAATGGCCAGACGGTAGCGAGTTGGTTGGCTTTCCTGATCACTGAGATTTCGGGGATTATGATCTTTGTTCATTTATTTCTCTCAACTTCCACTGACGCTCCAGCCATACGATGGCTCCCAGACCAAGGATGACGGCGGCAACACCGACAGCGTATCCCTCGATGATCGTCGCGCGGGTTATGAACAATGCCATCATACCCATAATGCCGCTGAACAGGTAGAGGATAAGGACGGTTTCCCGTGACGAGAAGCCCAGTTGAACGAGGCGATGGCTTGTATGATCACGACCGGCTGTTGCGGGGCTGATGCCACGTCGCAGGCGGGACAGAAAGACAAGGCACATGTCGAAAATGGGCAGGCCGAACAAAAAGATCGGCACCATCCAGGTGACGAAATTGGAGTTATCGGGAAACCGCAATTGGATGCCCATCACGGCCAGCAGGAAACCCAGAAACATCGTGCCCACGTCGCCCATAAAGATTTGCGCGGGGGGAAAATTATAGCGCAGGAAACCAAGGCAAGCGCCCAATACGCCGGCCGCCAGTGCCGAGACAAGGAATTGGCCGTTGAACAGCGCCAGCAACAAGATGAACGAACTCATGACGGCCGAAATTCCCGCGCTCAGGCCGTCCATATTGTCCAGAAAGTTGATTGCATTGGTAATCCCCAGCACCCAGAGCAGGGTAATGGCATAGTTGACCGGCTCCGGCACGGGCAAACGGACCCGGATGCCGAAGTATGCCAGGATGAAAAAGCCCAGGATCTGGCCGCTCAGTTTAACCCAGGCGGGCAGGGGCCGATAGTCATCGATCAGTCCCATCAGCGCGACGACGGACGTTGCCAGCATCACGCCGATAACGGTGGGATGCGGATTGCCGCGATAGTAGATGATGATGCCGATGATCGCCCCCAGGAAGATGGCTGCTCCACCCAGCAGCGGGGTAGGAGTCTGATGAGACTTGCGAGCCGACGGGGCGTCGACGAATCCGAGAGCCAGTGCCGCCCGCCTCACCCACGGGATGCTAACGGAAGTCGTAGTCAGAGCAATGAGAAAGATGACGATGAAGGCCAGCATAATAGTCTCAATGCTCTGCAGGACGGGTCAGGTATAGGGTGGGCCTAATCCCCACCCAGACTGCTCAGGAATTCCTCGATTTGTTTGGCTGTTGTTTCCCCCGCGATTTCCAGGGCGCGCTGGGCCAGTTCGCGGGCTTCGGTTGTATTGCCCATTCCGGCGGCGATCTGTGCCGCCAGGAAATCCATCTCGGACGTCGGTACAACTAGTGGATCGTTGTGGGCTTGCGCGCTTTCCATGGCGGCCTGAGCTTCGTCGAATTGGCCGAGCTGACGATGAATTTCCGCCAATTGAATCCAGGCCCGGACGTTGCCTGGGTTGATGTCCAGAGCCATGTCCAGGCTTGCGGCCGCTCGCCGGAAGTAGTTATCCCGCTTCGCCTCCGATTTACTCCCACAGAGGGTCAGAGCATCGGCCCGAGCCAGATGGGTCTGAGCGTAAAACGGGTCGATGGTCGCCGCCTCATCGTAGAGCGCCAGCGCCCGGTCGCAGTCGCCCATCACGTCGAGTATCAGGCGAGCGTACTCGTTACGAATGACTGAGTTTTGGGGGCTGAGTGTCAGGGCCGTCTCATAATATCGCGCAGCGAGGTTCAGGCGTTCGGTGCGTTCGGCCGTGTCGTCGATGGCTGCGTACCAGCGCGTATTCAGCCGGGCCAGATTGGCGGTATGGTCGGTGTTAAGCGGATTGATAGCCTGTGCCCGCAGCAGTAATCCTTCGGCCCGCGTTAATAGCTGTGTTTGTTCGGCCGGAACTTCAGTGATCGCCGCCCGTTCCAGATAGGCGCGACCCAGGAAGAGATCGTAAAAATCTTCGTTTGGCGCGCGGTTTATGGCGGCTTCATAAATGGCGATAGCCGTGTCCCAGAGTTCGCGCCGGACGGCGGGATCGGCCCCGACGGCTTTCGTCGCCTGATCATCAAAGGGCTTGGCTCGCTTGAAGATCATGTCTGCCTGAACCGGCCTTACATTTGTTTGCGAGACCAGAAACAAGGCGACGAACAACATCACGGTCAGGCCGGCGAAGGCCAAGATCGGTGGGGCAGCAGTTCGCGGCAGCCGTCCGCTTCTCAATCCTGGCCAACTGATGGCGAATGACAGCAAAAATGTGATCAGAAATAGAAAGACATAGAAGTAAGTGAGCAACTCGCCCGCCTGTACCGATTCCAGCATGCGCAACGTGATTGTTGATTCAACCGGCCCGCGACCGCGATAAAACAACATTGTCCGGTAGTTGAAGGCGTGAATGTAGATAGCCAGGAAGCCGCCGAGTAGTGAGATGAGCAGGATGCCGGCAGTAGGCAGTAGTGATTGCCGCCAACGGCCGTCCCAGAGTAACCTCAGAGCGATCGCTCCTCCGACAAACATCAGCGCACCCGGCAGGAAACCCCGGGAGATGAGGACGGGCATGGCCAGACTTATGAGCGCAACTGCCAGAACCCCACCGATAGTCCTCGCGGTAGTCCTGCCGGCAAACAGCAGGACAGCGACCGCGGTGCACACGAACGCGCCGATGAGTCCCAGACTGAGACCCAGCGCGATCGTCGTCGTAGCAGCAGGGATCAGGAATCGTGCGGCGACACCGGTTAGCGCCAGGGCGAGGAAAAGAGCGGCCGCGCCTTGCCTCTGCCTGCCGGGTAGGTCTGACCCCGGGGAGGGAAATCGCAATTCCCCGTTTTTGACCATTTCCGACAGAAAAACCAGCCAGACAAGCGCCCAGGAGAGGACAATTACCAGCATGATGAACGGCCAATCGATGAAACCTTGGCGCGCGTTCTGCAACAAGGATTGACGGAATACCTCAGTCGCGGATAGATCGCCCGGCGCGGCGATGATTTTTCCCGGCGGAAGAGCGTAAGAGGTGAAGCCGTAACCCAGCACGCCCAACATGAGAATGATCAACAATGCCGGAACCCATAGCGCCTGCCATCCGGTGCGTGCCACCGGCTCACTGGTGGAGGAGGCGCGTCGCTTGCGTTTTCCGCTTTTGGTCGCCGGGACCGGTTCGGGCGTTGCTTCCGCCTCAATCTCGACCATGGCGTCCTGCCGGTTGCCGAGAGCAACCATTAGGGCAACAAAAGCGAAGAAATAGAGCCGGGTGACCGAGATGGCAATGCCAAAATGAATCTCAACGTAATGGGCCAACACCGCGGCGATTAGGGCGTTCATCAGCAATCGATCAGGGGCGAAAGGCGAGCCTTGGGGTTCCGAGTAGCCGGCAGAATTCTCGCTCGGGTGGCCAAACAAAGCATGATAGATGAGGTAGATGACGACTCCCAGGATGACTCCGACCGGCACAGCCACGCCCAAGTAGACGGGATTGATAACTAACATGGCCAGGAGAGAAGCTAACAGCGCCCCGCCCGCCCATAGGCCGATCAGGATCCATGTGTCACGCCGAGATCGAACTACCCCCAGATAGCGAAACGCGAAGAGCACGACTGTGAGGTACAGGACCTGCCAGGCCAACAGCCCGACCGGCCCGGTGATCACCAGGGAATCGAAAGTTTCATTGTGCGAGCGGTCGGGCGAGGCGTTGCGCGACTCTACAGTCGCCAATTCCGGCGGATAGACCTTGTTGTAGGCAGTATACATCGTCTCCGGACCATATCCGAGGATCGGCCGCAACCAGTTGAACGGATCCGTCGAACCGTCGGGGTACTTCAATGGTTCGTGGGGTGTGATGAGGTCGATAACACCTTCCCAGATGAGCACGCGCACCCGGCCGCTTTTCTCGCGCCCGGTTGCGTTGCTTGGATCGAGCATCCGGCCAAAGGTGCCGATAGCCGGCAGGTCTCGCCACTCATCCAGCACATCGAACAGACCGCCGATAACAGGCACGCCACGAGACCCCGCTGTACGCTCGGTCGGTAAATTAAATAGCAGAAGCCACCCCGCCATCAGGAAGGTCAGGAAAATCCAGCTCATCCAAAGCCATTTCCAGCCCCGGCCGGCGGCGATCAGGATAAATATCGCCAACACCGACAGGGCTACAACCCCGAAGAAAAAACCGAAAGCGACCAGTGGCCCGGCCGCGTTGCTGATCGGCTTGCTCACCAACAGGGCGATCAGTGTCGGTGCGAGAAACAAGAAGGCGGGCAACGCTTCGCGAATGTGGTTGCGGCCAGGGTCGCCCTCGGTCGCGCTCGAGTTGCGCAGAGACACGAGCAGGACGAGGGTAAAGGAGAATAAACCCACCGCCAGGCCGATCAGCGGTCCTCGACTGCCTGACCAGTAGAGCGTCAATAGCTGGATGGCCAGGATGAAAATGTAGACCGAGGCGCGAATGATATCGGCCGCGGCCAGCTTCTCATCGCCGAGAATATTGTTGAATGCATCGATGATCCGGCTCAGCGTCAGGGGGATGACCATGATCAGGTAGCCGGCGATGAAAATAGCATTGCCCATGTGTCCAGCCACGCGGTCCTGGACATTGCCGCCCCACGGCAGCGGGTCATGGCCGAAGTGCTGAACCATACCATAGAGGGCTACCGGGATGCTGGCGACGATGACCGTGTTGATGACCCGGCGCACTTGTTCGGGCCGGCGGATGGTTGCCGCCATGACGCCGAAGAAGGCGATGAAGCTGAGGGTCGTGTAAGTTCCTTGCAGACGCTGATAGGAGCCTGACCAGCTGACCCAAGGGTTGATGGAGAAAATTGTCGAAAGCAGGTAGACGAGAATAAGCCCGGCTACCGGCAGTACGAACGGTTTGTGCCAGACTGCATCGGGATTGGAGAAACGGAAGCGGCCGAGTTCACGCCAGGCCTGCTGATCGATGAGGCGTACGATCCACACCGCCATCATCACCAAAGCGATCGACCTGAGCAAGGCGATCTTGTCCGGCTCGAAGACGCGCTCGGAATGGATATTGAAAAACAGGGGGGTGACAAGGATGGCGACTAGCCAGCAAGCTTCCAGAAAGGCGTCGCACCAACGAGTGAGTCTGGAGTCCATTGGGCCTAAGAATAACACAAATCGGCGTGCCGGCGAAATAAGATGCCGGAGAAAACCGCGTACTGGAATCCCGTGCCTTATGCCGGAGCTATATTCCCTTCGATTGTGTTCACTCGGTCCAGAACATCCTCCCAGCGATAGTTTTGCAGAACGAAATCGCGGCCGGCGCGGCCCAATTGACGCCTTTTCTGCGGATCACGCAAGAGGGCGACGATGGCTTCGGATATTTGGACGGCGTCGTCGGCGATGATGAGATGCTTCCCATGTTCAGCTTCCAGCCCTGTGTTGACGTAGCTCGTCGTCACCACCGGCAGTTCGGCCGCCATGGCCTCGAGCACCTTGTTTTGAACACCTGCTGCGAAACGAAGAGGAGCCACAAACACGGCCGCATCGTTAAGCGCTGCGTTCAGATCGGTTACGTGACCCAACACACGCACGCCCGGAGCACTTCCCAGAGATTGCACCTGAGTAGCAGGTTCCGCGCCAACCAGATTCAGGCGTACTCGAGGCTCGGATTGGCGGACAAGGGGCAGGATATCATTGACCAGATATTCGGCCGCGTCGATGTTGTGGGGTACGCCCATATGGCCGACAAATATCAGGAGCGGATCGCTCGTAAGCCGTCCGGATGGTCGAAAACGCCCGGCATCGACTCCATTAGGCACGACCAGAACCCGCTTGTCTTCCTCATCGCACATGATTTGTCGGCGTTCGGCCTTCGATATGAGCCAGGTCTCGTTGAAATGGTCGACAATGTCTCGTTCGTAGCGACGAATGCGTGGCAATTCGAGACGATAGATCAGTCGCCATTTGGGATCGCGATAGGGTAGCGAACGCTCGATCTCCGTGGAGATGGCGTCGGTCAGGTCCAGAACGCGATAGGGGCGATGGCGGTCAGAGACGAACTGGGCCATGCGGAACAGATGAACATACACCAGATCAAATTGACGGCGGGCCAGCAAGCGGTCGATGGCTCCCTGCATGACTGATGAGCGGTAGTAAAGCGACTGGAAAGGCACCGGTCGCCAGAGATTCATGACCGTCGTAGTTGTCGATTGTAACTGCCCGCGATGGACCAGTTGAATATCCTCGCAAAACTCGCGCAGCGGGCCGATGTTCCCCGTCTCCCGGTCGTCGGCGATAAAAGAAAGTAACGTGATTCTGTGCTCGCGGGACAGCACGCGCAGGAAATGATAGGCGCGCAGGCGATCGCCACGCGTTGGCGGGTAGGGTAACCGGCCCGTCAGAAACAGAATACGCATACCGTCCTCGAAAGCTTGTTCCGTGATACTGGCCTGAACGACGTCGACACGAGTAATATACCTCCCTTATGATAAGATCGCCAATCCTTGTTGTCGGCTGCGCCCGGTCGGGAACTACCTTGCTGTACAATATCCTGTCGGAGGTCGCTCCCTTATGGTCCATTGGCATCGAGAGCAAGGCGATCATCGAGCGTTTTCATCATCCGTCGGTCAAGGGCTGGATATCGGGAGAACTGACGGTCGCCGATCTGACGGCCGTATCGCGAGCCTACATTCTCGGCGCCTTCGAAGCTGGAGCAGCACCGGGCTACTTCTGGCGACGAGTTAACCGGTTTCGCGCCCGACTCAACCACAGCGCCACATATGTCGCTCTTAAGCGTCGCGGCCGGACTACCTCGACCGGCTCCGGATTTAGTAGTGGGTTGCCCGGTGGCGGGCTGGGGGTCGTTCGTGCTTATGTCCGGGTTCGCAATCGGGTGATGCCCGCGCCGGCATCTGTGCGCTTGCTGGACAAGTCCCCCGAACATTGCTTGCGCCTGTCGTTCATGACATCTCTTTTTCCTGACGCCAGGATTATCTTTATCACTCGCGACGGCCGTGCCAACGTTCATTCCTTGCTGGAAGGCTGGCGCCAACCCCATCTTTTCCCTGGTTATGATACACCCATGCCGGTCACCAGCCCGGGACAATCGCGCGGCCGTTGGGCTTTCACTCTCATTCCTGGCTGGCGCGAATGGGTTGACCGGCCTCTGGAGGAGATTTGCGCCCGGCAGTGGACGGTAAGTAACGGCGCCGTCCTGGATTACATCGCATCACCCCATTCCCGGCCTGTTCTCTCAGTGAGTTACGAGGACCTCATAGCCAACCCCGACGCAAGCCTCAGCCAAATTGCCGAATTCCTGAATATCGCACCGGAAGATATTCCGACCTTTGGCCATACTTTGCCGGAGGTCAATGTTGTTTCGCAGCCTGGTTTCGAGAAGTGGCGACGCGAGGAGGGTACTATCAGCCGTATCACGCCCATGATCCAGCCGATGATGGCGCGGTTGGGCTACGAATCAGACCGCTGAACCCGCCCTATAACCTCGTCGTAGAGCGATAGCAGTTTAGGCGCCATCGCATCCCAGTTATAGCGCGTCTCTACGAGTTGCCTGCCGGCGCGCCCCATCGCTGCAGCGTCATCAGGGTTCCTCAATAGCTGGAGCAACGCGGCTGCGTGAGCCGAAGAATCGGTAGCATCGACCAGCAAGCCGTTGATCCCTTGCTCAACGAACGGCCGAGTCGAGGGCAGGTCGCTAGTGACTACCGGTAATCCAAATGCCATATACTCGAACAGTTTAGTGGGGATATTCTTCTGGTTCTTGGGGACGGCCTGCCAGGAGACCCAGCCTACCGAAGCGCGTTGAAGATATCGCCCGATCTGTTCGAAAGGTACCCGACCGGTGATGGTGACAGCGTGGGTGATTCCTCGGGCAGCGACATCCGCCTGCACCTCGGCTTCCAGTTCAGGAGGCATGAAGTGGCCAACGATCAGCAATCGCGCTTCCGGCATCCGGGTCAGAACCTCGTCGAAGGCAGCGATCATCAGCCTGGCTCCGCGATTGGGCTCCAGCCCGCCCAGATAGAGTACCACCGGCTCGCGCTGTTCTCGATCGGCGATTTCCGCGACCCCGCTGGTGATGAGATCGTCGCCCGGAAAATTGAATAGCGTCACCTTGGGGCCGCCGAACCCGATGAAATCGGCAGCGATGGCGTCGTCGGCGAAGATCAGCCCGCTCTCACCTCTTGCCAGTCGCGGCTCCAGTTGTCGAAATGTGCCGGCCAGCGGCCACCGTACGAATGCGGGCAAATAATCCTTGACGGCGATGAAGTCCGCGTTGGCCTCGTGGATGTCATAGATCGTTGGCCGTCCAGTCCTTCGGCGCAGCCAGGGGGTCACCATCAATAGCTCCGGATCGTGGATATGGAAGATATCGGCGTCGGTCTCCAATGCCAAACGCGCGATTGTTCGCCATAACAAAGGCCTTCGACTGCGAGGCACGCACGGCAAGGCACGAATGCGCACGCCGTCCTTGACTTCATCTTTGTCATGGACGGCGATCAATGTAACGTCATACCCGGCCTTGGCCAATGTCCGCGCCTCGCGGTAGAACACACGATTATCCAAGGCCTGATGCACCACCGACAGGATGGCGACCTTGCGATCCTGACTCATGACCTCAGGCACTCCTCATAGACGGCTGCCGTTTGCTGGCCGATGGTTTCCCAGTCCAGACTCTCGGCGATGAGGGCGGCGGCAGCACCCATTGCCTGCCGGTCCCGTCCCTTTATCTCGACCAGGGCACGAGCCAAGCCGTCTGTATCGCCGACTTGATAGATCAAACCAGCCTCCCCGCCCAACAACTCAGGCAGACAGCCGAGATTCGGGGCGATGACCGGTAGCCCGTAGGACAACCCCACCATCACGGAACTTGATGTCAACACCCTGTCGAACGGAGCGACTATCACATCGGCCGCCAAGAGGTAGCGTTGCATCTCATCATCGGGCACAAATCCCGCATGGAGCCGGAGGCGAGGATCATCAGCGGCGGCCGATGCCAGACGTTTGACCAGCGCCGGGTCGCGATTCCTCCCGGCGATCAGGAGGACATCGGTCTCTTTAGCCGAGTGGCCAAATGCCTCGACAAGTCGCTCCAGACCTTTATAGGCGGCGATGTTTCCCAGGGCCAGGTAGACGAATTGGGTTTCATCCAGTCCGAAGGACGCCCGCGCTGTTTCACGGAGCATCGTCACCGGGTAGACACCTTTGTAATTACCCAACGGGATGATCGCCACGGGGCTGCGTCGCGGGAATCGTTTCAACAGTTCCCGGCGACCGGCTTCGCAATGAACGATCACCGCCGTTGCATCGCGCATCATCAATCGCCGAATGGCTACGTCCAACGGTCGGAATGCTCGCCTGTGGGGCAGGATGTTGTGGGCCGTCCAGACAAGGCGATAGCCCAATCGTCTCGCCAGTCTGACCCGTGCGATAAATCGGCTTGCCTGCAGCGGCGTCTTCCATCGGGCCATATATAACCCATCGAGCCAATGGAAGTGGAGAATGTCCACATCACTGCATCGGGCATGTAACCATTCGGCATCCGGCAACCCCGCCAGAAATTCGACATCCACGCCGTGCGGTCGCAAGCCGTCTCGCAGGAGGCGCTGGTAGGGGTTGGGGTAGACCGGCAGAAAGGCGACTTTCATGGGCAAGACCTTACCGCATGTACATGCCGTGCAACAGCCACTCGGCCGCCAGCCTAGGCAGCGAGAACGGCAGGCGAATGATGGTCGCCCAAAGTGACGACCTGTTTCCCGTGAGCCGGCGCCCTACGGCATCCCACCGACGTGTTTGCTGGACCATGTGATTGGGGTGCCACCAGGCGCCATAGCGTCGCGTAACCCGTCCATGCTCCAGTTGTCGCGCCAAGCCGCCTGTGCGGGTCAAGGCCTGTGGCTGGACGCGATAACAAGCCAGTGCGCGCGGCAAATAATGGAAGGTAGTTCGTTCGTGTGCCCGAATGAACCATTCCCAGTCGAACACCCAGCGCAGGGATGTATCGAGGCTCCCGGTTTGTTCCCAAACCGAGCGCTGCCAAAATGCAGCCGGTTGCAGAATGGTATCCTTGTTTACCAGATAGCGGCGGTTGAATGTTCGGCGCACGAATCGGCACGGCTCGATACGCACCCCGGCCTCATCAATATACCAGCCTTCGCCGTAGATTAGCCCGGCTTGTGGATTGGCGGCGAAGGCTTCGACGATGGCGTGGAGCGTGCCCGGCAGATAGAGATCGTCGGCATTGAGCCAGGCCAGAATATCGCCCGTTGCTATGGCAAAGGCTTTGTTGAGAGCATCGGCCGCTCCGTCATCCGGCTTGATGATCACACGTGAAATCCTATGTTCATACCGACGCAGCACGTCGATGGTCTCATCCGTCGATCCTCCGTCGTACACGATGTACTCCAGGTTGGGATAATTCTGGTCCAGCACGGAGCGGATAGCAGCCTCGATATAACGCCCCTGATTGAGCGACGGTGTGACGACGGTGATGCGCGGGATGGCATTCCCATTTGGCGGCTTTTCAACGACGTCTAAGCCGGACGAAGTGTTATGGTTCCACGGTTGGGTATCCTGCCGTTCAGTCATCTACCCACCAGTAGCCGGGCGATTTGCCGGGCAGTTTCCAGAGGCCGTCTTTCTCTTCGTCCGCCGGAGACGATCAATCGCAACCGTTCCGCGGCCGACTTGTCATCTTTCATAAGATGTTCCCACTGGACAGTGACTTTGCCGGGCTGCCGGATGACACCCGCCATCTCGTTTACCAATTGGGCAGAATCGTAACCCATCGCTGCAAGCTGTTCCGGTCCCAGCGTGTCGAGATAGGACGACAGGAGATGGTGGATCTGCGGATCGCTGGCATGATCGAGCCAAGTGTTCAGACTATCGGCCGAGGGACGTTGGTGCTTCTCGACGCCGGTCGGATCGCCGTAGCGCCCCCGGGGTCGTGGATGCTGTCCATATTCGAGTAGTTCAGGTTGGTAGGGAATCTCCAGCCATTCGCATAATGAGCGAATTGTGATATCCGGCTTCAGTACCAATGATTCATAATAAATGACCCGCGTCTGTCCAGTTGATTCGGTAACGAACTCAGTCAACGAACGCGGGGCGACCAACAAGTCATCCCGGAAGTAATCGAGACGGTTCCAATCGCCCTTAACCCAGGTGTGGAGGATGGACGACAGGACGGCCGCGGGATTGCGCAACAGGATGAGGAAACGGGCCTGCGGGAAGGTCTGCGCCAGCTCGGGAAGGATCTTGTAGTATCGGGGGGTCTTGTCCAGGAAGAGCTGCTTGCCTGTCTCGCGACAAGCCTGACCATATAGTTCCAGAGCCATTGACCGCGTGGCCTGATAAAACGTCTCTTCTCCCTTGGCCAGGGTGCCCAGAAAGTCTTGCAGGGCGCGGGCAGCCACGGTGGCATCATAATCGGCCGTATGCCCCGTCTCGCGCAGAGCGTAAAGCGTGTGGAGCATGAACCACGGCTCGGCCGTCGTGTGTACCGCCTCGCTGCCGGCCAGTATGGTTTGCAAGAGGGTTGATCCTGCTCGTGGTTGGGACACGAGGAAAATCAGATTTGCATCTGTGAAATCCATATCCTTTGGTATGGTCATGCCTGATTCCGCCCCATGTTTCGAGCGTCGGCGATCATGCAAATGATATCATCCCGCTCGATGAACAGCAGGATGCTGCCGAATACGCCCGCAAATGTCAACCCTTTGGCTGTGCCGGTGATCCAGTCGTTCGGGCAACTCCCCGCTCGACACATCAGCCACATGATGGCCAACGCAGCCGACGCGCCGGCGATTAGTGCCGCAATCGGACCTGCGAAGAGTCGCCACGCTGAGAAATCGACATGTTCTCGCGCCGCTTGCATGAGTGGGATCAGGCCCAACAACAACACCCCATTGACCACGAGGGCCACGCCGATGATATCCCAGACGCGGCCGAACAGAAACAGCCCGGCGATCAGCGCCGTCAACTGGATCAGCCGGATACGAACGACCCGCTCCGGCTGCCCTATAGCTATGAATATCTGGCTGACCGTCACCCGAACCGGATCAAGCAAGGTGAAGACCGTCATTAACCGAAAGGTGGGGATCATCGGCAGCCATTTTTCCCCCAAGGCCAGGCGCACGAATTCGGGAGCCAGCAGCACCAACAGTCCTCCAAACAGGAACCCGCTCCGAACCAGCAGGGCATTGGTGCGAAAGAAAGCCTGAGAGAGCTGATGACGCGCTTCCTTGAGTTCGGCATAAGTCCCTCCCGCAACCAGATTAACCGGGAAGGCCAGGATTCGCCGTGGATAGGTGGCGAAGGTGTAGGCGCGGGAATATAGGCCGAGTGCGCTATTGCCCAAATAGGCTCCTGTCCAGATATCGTCCAGATTGTCGATAGCCTCGCTCAGCGCGGAATCAGCCATGGTGCGGCTGCCGAAGTGAAGGTAGTAGCGGACTGTGTCACGTAGCCATAGAAACCGCGGCCGCCAGACTGGTCGCCAAATGAATAGCGCCAGTCCAGCCAGCACGGCCGTGGCCATATCGGTCGCAAGTAGGGCCGGCAAGCCATACCCTCGCCAGGCCAGAAAGACGGCGATGATCGTCGTGATTATGGCGGTCAGCAGATCGAGCACGGCCAGCCGTTTGTGGACGACACGCCGGGTGAGGATGAACCGTGGCGTATCGGACAGGTGCAGCGCGGCAAATGCTGGTGTGAGGATGAATAATGCCATTTGCAGCGGACCTGAGGTCAGAAAGCGGGCAACTCCGAGCAATGCCAGCGTCCAGATGGACAGCAGCACCAATCGTAGCGTGAAATGCACGGCGGCAGCCTGCTCTTCATCGACCGTTTCCGGCGCTCGATGGAGAAAGGCCCCGCCCATGCCCCACATGGGCAGGATGCCGCTGAAGGTGACGATAGAGGTAGCAAGAGCGTAGACGCCAAAGACCTCGACAGGGAGCAAACGGGCCAGCAGGATCGACCGTGCCAGCAGAATGGCGATCTTGGCCAGATTCGTGCCGGCGTTCCAACTGACGGAGGTGACACTCCGTTGAGCCAAACTCATAGGGACGTATCCCCGCTCGTCGGGTTAATGGACCGGGAAGGTGCCGTTCGCTTGCTTGTCGGCCAGGGTTTGCCGGTACCAGTCGATTGTGCGACGCAATCCCTCGTCAAAATTGGTTGTCGCCCGGAAGCCGAAGCGCTCAAAAGCGCGGTCGGTATTCAGCGCTCGTCTCGGTTGGCCGTTGGGTTTGGTCGTGTCCCACTCAATACGGCCGGCGTAACCGGTATGGCGGGCGATAGTTGTCAGCAAGTCCTTGATGCTGATCTCATTGCCCGAACCGAGGTTCACCGGGTCGCTTTCGTCATAACGCTCACTGGCCAGCACGATGCCCTCGGCCGCGTCTTCCACATAGAGAAATTCCCGTGTGGGCGAGCCGTCTCCCCAGGCCACAATAGCCTCATCGCCCCGCTGTTCGGCTTCCAAGCATTTACGGATCAGCGCCGGTATGACATGGGAATTCTCCAGATCGAAACTGTCCCCCGGCCCGTAGAGATTCACCGGCAGCAGAAAAATCGAGTTGTACCCATACTGCTCGCGGTAGGCCTGGCTTTGCACTAGCAGCATCTTCTTGGCCAGCCCATAAGGCGCGTTTGTTTCTTCCGGGTAGCCGTTCCATAAATCCTCTTCATGGAAGGGGATAGGAGTAAATTTGGGATAGGCGCAGACTGTACCAATGGCCACGAATTTGTCCACCCCGGCTCGCCAGCTCTCATGCAGAAGTTGTGTGCCCATCATGAGGTTATCGTAAAAGAATTCAGCCGGATGAGCGCGATTAGCCCCGATGCCACCAACCGAAGCCGCCAGATGGATGATGAGTGTGGGTCGGGTGTCGTTTATCAAGCCCAGTATGGCATCCAGATAGCGCAGGTCATAGACCTCGCGCGGAGGTGCGACTATCTCGCCCGCGCCTCGCTGGCGCAGAACGTTGACGGTGTGGCTGCCTAAAAAGCCCGCGCCACCTGTGACGACGACGCGTTGATCTTGCCAGTTAATCATGAGTTCAGTTCCTCTTTCGCATGCTCTTCGCGAACTCGCAGGAGCATATGCAACCGGCTGACGACCATTTCCATCGCCACCCGATTGTGGCCGCCCCCTGGGATGATGATGTCGGCATATCGCTTGCTTGGCTCGACGAATTTCAGATGCATCGGCCGTACAGTATCGAGATATTGCTCGACGACGGAATCGAGCGAGCGGCCGCGTTCATTCATGTCTCGCTCCAGGCGACGAATGAAACGCACGTCGGGATCGGTGTCTACGAATATTTTGATATCCATCAGATCGCGCAGTTTGCGCTTGGTGAAGATGAGAATGCCGTCCACCAGGATGATGGGAGCAGGGTCGACCAGAATGGTGTTGTCGGTTCGTCGATGTGTGGTGAAATCATAGACCGGGACGTTGACGGGCACCCCGGCGATCAGGTCCTTGATATGGCGGACCATCAACTTGGTTTCCAGTGAATCAGGATGGTCGTAATTCAGGTGCGCCCGTTGCTCGAAGGGAAGGTCGTCCCGGTCCTTGTAGTAAGCGTCGTGGGGCAGATAGGCTATCTGTGACGCGCCTACAGCGTCCAGCACGGCTCGGGCGACCGTCGTCTTGCCCGAGGCTGTCCCCCCGGCCACGCCAAAGACGATAGGTTTGAACTTGAGGGGTCTGGTTCTCTCCAGGTTCATTTCCATAGGCCGAACGTTTCCCGCAATAAAAAAGCCCTGGCTCCTCCAGGGCTGAACCGCTAGAGCCACCCATCGGAGTTGAACCGATAACCTATCGCTTACGAAGCGATCGCTCTGCCGATTGAGCTAGGGTGGCATTGTGGAGTGAATTATAGCAGGAGTTACCGGGGTGGCAAGCCGCGTTGGAGCAAAAACAGGGCATTTCCAAAGTCAGAGCAAAGCGAGGGACATGGTGAGTTTTGCGTCAAACACACGTTGGGCAAATGCAAGATTGGTGAAGCCCAACTTGCTAACCAGGCCGATGATGAAGTTATTCAA
>JAGOZU010000030.1 GCA_018058545.1 Promineifilum sp.
GGGCATGGCCGTCCTCAATTGTGATGCGGCAAATGGACGTATTGTTCCCGACTGTAAGCAGCGAGTGTCCTGATGGAGGCAGGCCCAACAGATGCACCAGCGTGGTCAGGATCATCCCGCCGTGACTCACGATCGCGACCGTCTCACTGGTATGGCGGGCCAATAAGCCGGCGCAGCCATGCGTGGCCCGCTCGATTACGTTCTTATGCGCTTCGGAGCCGGGAATGCCAATCATTGGCCAGACCCTACGTGCTGCCCACACCTCTGGAAATCGTATTGAGATTTCCTCGGAGGTCAGTCCCTCGGCATCGCCTAAGCCCCTCTCGCGCCAGACAGGATCAATTACGGGGCGGATCCCCAGTGATTCACCCAGGATTTCGGCCGTCTCGGCCGCCCGCAGCAGATCACTTGCATAAAGGTGGTCGATCTTCCAGGCTGCCAGTCGCCGCGCCAACAAACGGGCCTGCTGCCGGCCGGACTCCGATAGAGGCGGGTTTGAATGTCCCTGCCAGCGACGGACAGCGTTCCAGGTGCTCTGGCCGTGCCGAATGAATATGAGATGTGTTGTCATAGGTTAAATTATAGCCGGTATTAAAGTCTTGATGGGGTTATTTGAAAGGCCGGTGTCCAATGACTTATGATTGTCCGCGAGCCGGCGCTCTTAGATCGCCACTCAACTCGGCCAAGGTGGGGCCGTCGATGAGCGTGATGGGTTTGTCGGCCGCCCAGACCCGAGCGCTTTCGGAGATGTTGGCCGTTGTCACCAGGAAGCCGTGGTAGGCTCGTTCGTGGAGCATCGTTCCCAGCAACTCGCGCACGATGTCGGGGCCGACGGCGTGCCGGTATCGCTTGCATTGCACGATGGCCAGACGTCCGTCCATTTGCCGCACCGCCAGATCGACCCCCAGATCGCCCGATCGACCGCGTACTTCGACCGTATAGCCACGCCTCTTGAACAGGTCGGCCACGAAATGCTCAAAATCTCGCGGGCTAAGGGCGTATAGCTGCTCGACTGTCACCGCCGAACGATAGCTGCTACGGCTTAGCTCCTGCCTTTGCCAGACCACGAGGCCCCATAGCGTGATGAGCGTTAATAATCCCGCTCCGGTCAGCAGGCCCAGCAGGTCGCGCAACCAGCCCGGAGCGCGAGCGACGCCGTCGTCGGCTAACCCGTAACGCCAGAGCACCCACAGCACAAATGCGCCGGTGAGGAACGACAACAACCAGGTCAGTTTGGAGATGCGGCGGTGAGTAATAGAGTCCTCGCGAATGATTGTGGGTGGGCGCCGTGTCGAGGCGGATAATCTGATAATCATAATAAATGATCCGGAGCCGTCACGCGGCCGGATGGTATTGTATGCCGACGGCCGCCGATGCTCAAATTGAAACTCTCAGCGCCCGGTGCTATAGTTGCTGCCCATATGGTGACCAAACGACAATTGGGACTGCTGTTTATTTTGTCAGGCATCGGCGCGGCCGTCGCCATGTTTGCGATGGACATGCTGGGGGCAGGTCAATTTCAGGGTATCGGCCCGGCCCAGCGGCAGGCGCTCGTCGTCGCCGCCATCGTCGTCGTCGTGGGGTTAACCCTGGTTCCACTGGGGGATCGCCCCGCCTGATCGTAATGCCTTCGCATAGCGGCAATCTTCCCTCGTCTAGTTAGATGCCTATGACTGTATCCTCACCCGAAGCCCAACCTCGCCCGACTGCATGGGAGACTGCCGTAAGTTGGTTGCCTAAAATAGTCATCGGTCTGGCTTTGGTGGCTTTCATCGGCTATTTCATCGTCTACGTTATCTATGCTGTCGAGCTGTTTCGATTCCCGTTCGACTATGATCAGGGCGAGGGGTTCGAACTGATGGACACCGTCTACTTCAGTCGCGGGGAGTGGCCGTATCGCGATAACGACGTCTATCCCTTTTACTCATCGAACTACCCGCCGCTTTTTCACGTCGTCATCGTGCCGTTGGTCTGGCTCTTTGGCCCGCAGTATTGGACCGGCCGCCTGGTCAGCTTTTTGGGCACATTGGTGACGGCCGGGGCCATAGGCTATGCCGTCCAGCGAACCGGCCGCCGGCCCTGGCTATCCGTCCTGTCGGGGTTGGCCTTCCTGGCTTCCAACTATGTCTACCATGTGGGGCCTTTGTTCCGTCAGCATATGTTCATGGTTATGTTCGAGACGTTGGCTGTCGTGTTGCTGGCGGTGATTATCGAGCGCGAAGAGGCGGACGGCCGTCGTCGCAACAGGGCGATGCTGGTGGTGATGGCCTTGCTGCTGGCCGCCGGCTACACCAAACAACTGGCCTATGCGACCGTGGCGGCGGTGTTTATTTTCCTGTTCCTCCGCGGGCCGAAGCGGGCCATCATCTGGACTGTGCCATTTGCCGCCGTCACCGGCCTGATTTTCATCGGTATTAACGTGGCCACCGATGGCCAGTGGATGCTTAACACGGTCACCGCTAATCTGAATCCGTTCGTCCCGGGGCAGGCCGAGGGGTTGTTCCGGCAATGGTTCAGGCTCCACACGCTTATCATCTCCGTCGCCGCCGTCTATTCGCTTTACCAGTTATACGCCACACGGCTATCGATCTATGCCATCTGGTTCGTTGTGGCCACGGTGAATAGCGTTACCGCCGGGAAGTGGGGCGCGGGCGAATCCTATTTCGCCACGGCCATCGCCGCCGCCTGTATTCTCACCGGACTGGCCTTCAACCACCTTCTCGACGCATCGCGACGGCGTAATTGGGCTTCGCCGCGCCGAGCCTGGTGGGCGGCGGTGTTGCTGCCCACGATCATCGGCCTGCTCTTCCTGTGGCAAGCCAGTCGGCTTTTTCATATGCCCACCCACACACCCGTTCTGGCGACAATTGCTCGAACGCTGGGCAAGCCAACCGAAGTGATGATCTCCCCCCAGACATCCTGCTCGGTCGCCCGACTGCCCGAAGCCATTCCGTATGTCGATGCCGCCGGGGTGTCGTTGCTCGGTCGCCCGCCCAACGCCGCCGACACGGCCGCCGGCAAGCAGATCGCCGCCCTCGTCGCCCAAGGGAACACGGCCGCCTTTAGCGAGGACGCCGGGTTCAATTTCTTTCTCGGCCGTGATGTGGTGACTAACCCGACTCAACTGCTTAACCTCTATAATAACAACGCAGTTGATCTGACCGAAATGCTGTCCATGCTCGACGAGCAAGCCTTCGATACGATCGTCCTGCGTGCCCAGTTCTACCCCGGCCCGGTCCTCGACGTCATCGGTCAACGGTACGAGACGACGGACCTGGTGCAGATGAACGGCTTTGTCTATTGTATCATGCGACCCCGATGAACCATTACCGCGTCGATCTTCCCGTCTTTAACGGCCCGCTTGACCTCCTGTTGCATCTTATCGAACGGGAGGAGCTGGACATCACGGCCGTTTCCCTGGCGCAAGTGACGGGGCAATACCTGACCCAGGTGCGGCAGATTGGCGAGGACCATCTCGAGGAGTTGATCGATTTCATCAGCATCGGCGCGCGGCTGGTGCTCATCAAGAGCCGTGCCTTGCTGCCGCGACCGATCGTCCTTCCCGACGGCGAGGAGGAAGATGAAGACCCGGCCGAGGCGCTCTTACGGCAGCTCCACGCTTACAAGCGGTTTAAAACCGTCGCTCAATGGTTCGACGAGCGCCAGCGACTTGGTTTGCGTACCTATTTGCGCGTCGCCCCACCGCCGTACCTGGAGGGACATCTCGACCTGTCCGGCATCGATGTCCACACTCTTCTGGAGGCCATGCAGAGCGTTTTGGCGCGAGTGGAGACGAAAGAAGAGTCGGTCCAGGTGGCTCGGCCGCGCCAACTGACCATCGAGGATCAGATCGGCAAGCTACGTGGCCGTTTGTCACACGGGCGGCCGTTTCTTTTCGCCGATCTCCTGGCTGATTCCCGCGATCGAACTGAGGTGGCCGTCACGCTCCTGGCTCTGCTGGAGTTGATTAAGCGGCGCGAGGCGCAGGCGAATCAGTCGCGCCTTTTCGGGCCGATCGAGATCACAACCGCGCAATCCGTGCCCACCTCTGTTGATCAGACGGCCAGTTAACCCTCGCTCACCTGAATTGCGGCAGCCAGTCGCCGTGAGCAGCGATGAGATCATCCACCATCGCGTGAATTTGGTTGAGGTCCAGTTCGGCCGCCGTGTGTGGATCCAGCATCGCCGCGTGGTAGATATGTTCCCGCTTGCCCGTCAGCGCTGCTTCGACGGTCAAAGACTGCACATTGATGTTGGTTTGCATGAGCGCGGCCAATTGCGGCGGTAACGTCCCGATGCGGGTGGGTTGGATGCCGTTACGGTTGACCAGACAGGGCACTTCCACGCAGCAGCCCAACGGCAGATTGTCGATGAGATGATCGTTGGCCACATTGCCGTAGATCACGCGAGGCGTCCCCGTTTCCAGGCTATGGATGATATATGCGCCGTATTCATTGGTTCTCTCCACCGCCAGCGCCGTCGATTCATCCTCAAGAAATCCGCGCATCATTTCCCAAGCGGCGATCTGGTTTTCGCAGCGCGAGATGTATTCGTCCAGAGGGACGTTGTATTTTGCGATCAGGTCGGGGCGGTCGCGCTTGATGAACCAGGGGACGTATTCGCTGAAGTGCTCGCTTGACTCGGTGGCGAAATACCCCAGATGGTTGAGTGCCTCGTAGCGCACCTGATTCCAGTGGGGAACGCGGCCGTCGGCGACGACCTTACGGATGAGCGGATACAGGTCTTCGCCATCCCGTTCGAACCGCAGATAAAACGCCACGTGGTTGATCCCCGCGCACAGATAGTTGATCTCTTCCACGGGCACGCTGATATCCCGTGCCAATTGTTCGGCCGTCCCCTGTACGCTATGGCACAAGCCCACCGTCTTGATCGATGTCGCCCGGCTCAAGGCCCAGCAATTCATGGCCATTGGGTTTACATAATTGAGTAACCAGGCATCGGGACAGAGTTCTTCCATATCGCGACAGATGTCGATGAGCACCGGGATGGTGCGCAGGCCGCGCATGATTCCGCCGATTCCCAATGTATCGGCGATCGTTTGTCTCAAGCCGTAGCGCTTGGGGATCTCAAAGTCGATGACGGTCGACGGCCGATACCCGCCAACCTGAATCATGGTGATGACGTAATCGGCTCCCTCCAGTGCCCGACGGCGATCGGTTGTCGCTGTGACTTTCGGGTGTGTTCCCAACGCCTGTGCAACCCGTTTGGCCACGATCTCCGAGGTGCGCAATCGCTCTTCGTCGATGTCGTGCAGCCTGATATCCGCGTTGGCCAGCTCGGGGAAGCTCAGGATGTCGCCCAACAGATTTTTGGCGAACACAGTGCTTCCCGCTCCGATGAATGTGATGTTGGTCATGGATCGATCTCCCCAAACGTATCGTTGCGCAGACGGGGATGTCTGCGTCAGGTGAGTTGATGTTTCAGGATACGCAGTTGGCCGCGCAACCTGATTCCCGCCAATACCAGCGCCGTCACCCAGCGCGGATATTTATCGCTGTAGAACTTGCGATAGAACACCTGCATAGCCCTTACCGACTCGCGAGCAACTTTTACGCGCGTCTCCTTGGGCGGCCGGGCGATATCGGCCGACTCCTTCCGCAGGCCGGAACTGGCTCCCTTGTAGTGCAGCACCTTCACCAGCGGATAATAGGTGATCTCGTAGCCCGCCTGATGGATGCGATAGCAGTAATCGATATCCTCGCCATAGAAGAAGTAGGTCTCGTCCCAGCCGCCAAGCTGCCTGTCCAGCGCTCGCGGCATCATCATGTATGATCCGGCGATAACGGGCACGGTATGGACGGCTTCAAAGTCTTCGTAGCCGCGGAAGTAGCCGTTAAATCGGGGACTGCTTGGGAAGACCCGGCTGAGGCCACTGAAATGACAGAGCGAATTCCAGGGTGTGGGAAAGCCGCGATGATTGTCGGGGTCGCGTTCGCCGTTCGGGTAGACCAGCCGGACGGTCAGCGCACCCACCTGTGGATTGGCGCGCATGTAGCCCAGGGGCTTGACCAGCGAATCCGCGAAGACGACCGTATCTGAGTTCACGAATAGCAGATAATCCCCGTGAGCGACGGCCGTACCCCGATTATTGGCCGCTGAGAAGCCCAAATTATCCTTGCAGGCCAGTAACGTGACGCCGGGGTACTTCCCGGCCACCATGTCGACGCTGCCGTCGGATGAGGCATTGTCGACGACGATGATCTCCATGCCGTCTGTGGGCGCTTCCGCTGAATAGAGCGACGCCAGGCAATCGTCCAGCAATTGGCGGGTGTTATAGGACACCACGATAATGGACAAGTCCATTGAATAATCCGGCGTCAGTGACTGATGATCTTGCTCAGGAACAGTTTGGTTCGTTCGTGCTTCGGATCGTTGAACAAAACCTTCGGCGATTCCATCTCGACGATATTGCCCTGATCCATGAATACCACACGGTCGGCTGCGGAGCGAGCGAACCCCATCTCGTGCGTCACGACGACCATCGTCATGCCTCCGCGCGCCAGGTCGAGCATGACATCGAGCACTTCCTTGATCATCTCCGGATCCAGCGCGCTGGTGGGTTCGTCAAAGAGCATGATCTTGGGATTCATGGCCAGCGAACGGGCGATAGCGACCCGCTGTTGCTGGCCTCCGGAGAGCTGACGCGGGTAGGCATAAGCCTTCTCGGGGATGCCGACGCGCTCCAGTTGTTTCATGGCGATGTGCTCGGCCTCTTTCTTGTCGCGCTTGCGAATGAGACGTTGAGCCAGGGTGATATTGTCCAGAACTGTCAGGTGACCGAACAGATTAAACTGTTGGAAGACCATGCCGACTTCAGCCCGAACTTCGTTGATGTTCGTCTTTTTATCTTCCAGATGGATGCCGTCGATGATGATGGCACCGCTCGTAGGCACCTCCAGATGGTTGATGCAGCGTAAGACAGTGCTTTTGCCCGAGCCGCTCGGCCCGACGATGACGACCGCTTCACCACGACGCACGACCAAATCGAACCTGTCCACCGCGACCACGTGGCCAAATGTCTTGTGCAGTTTTTCGATGACGATGATGTCGTCGCCGAGGGTGTGGGGAATCGTATTTGTATCCATGCTTACCGAATCCTCTTTTCATACCAGCGCAGGAGCAGGCTCAGGCTAATGGTCATGGATAAATACAGGAAGGTCAGCACCAGATAGGTCTCCCGATAGCGGAATGTGCTGCCGGAGTGCAGTTTGGCCATCTGGGTGATCTCGCGCACAGCCAGTACCATCATCAGCGACGAGTCCTTCAGCATGGCGATGAAGTCGTTGCCCAAGGCGGGCAATACGTTACGGATAGCCTGGGGCAGGATGACGTGGCGCATGGCTTGGCTACCGTTCAACCCAAGGGATCTCGCCGCTTCCATTTGCCCCGGCGGGATAGACTCGATTCCTGCCCGAAAAACTTCTGCCAAAAATGCGCCATAAATGATCGCTAACGCGATGATACCGCGTGTGTTGTCCGAGATGATTTTGCCGGGAATGTTGAGCCACCCGGCTACCGTGGGAACGATAACGAGGGCAACCGTGAAGATAAGCACCAGTGTAGGCACGCCGCGGATGAACTCAATGTAGGTGATGGCGATATTGCGTATGAGGGTGTTTGTGCTAACGCGCCCCAGCCCGGCCAGCAATCCGATAACCAGCGCAATGGCGAACGCGACCAGAGTTGTGAAGATCGTGATGGTAATACCGGTACCGATGAGGCCGACCATCCCGGACTTTTGGAAGCCGGCAATGCCACCGAACCGGCCGCGTATGAAGTCAAATGCCCGGTAGAAGTTACTGTCGGTGAGGATACGGAATAACATCAGGAGAAGGAACCCGATGATGGCGACCAGCCACCACGGAAAGCCTCGCAGATCGTACCGACTTTCTTGTTTGCTGCTGGTTTGGACTGTCTGAATTTCGCCTGTCATCCCACCTCCTCTTGCCTGTTATCGTTATAAAAGTGCAATTGAATCATTTTATTAGGAACAGTCATTGCTGTTGGGTATTTATAAATTAATCATTGATGGCGTAGGGGCCAGGTAACCGGGCAACCATCTCCATGAAAACGCGCGACACCCCTTCCCGGTTGCCTGACCCTTCTGCGAAGCGAAGAGGGCGAGGCAGCGGCGAATGAGGGTGGTTCTGCAAGACGGTGATGACTTCGCCGCTGCCTCGCCCCTACCCTTATACCGCATTAATTTGTTTACCTGCAATAGCAATACTACTCCACCTGCAATGATACCCGTACTACGCTAAATGAAAAAGACGCCGGGCAGAATTGCCTCGAGCGTCTTTGATTTAGGCAGGCCACCCGCTTGCAAACAGGTGACCTGCCTCTAATTCAGGAATTCGATCCTGAGCGAGTCGTGCTACTCCAGATCGTCGTAGGTAATCGTGAACTGGTCGGAGAAATACTTGACAGCCAGAGCATCCAGAGTGCCGTTGGCGCGCAGTTCGGCCAGAGCGGCGTTGAATGCTGAAACCAGGTCGCTGCCCTTGGGGAAGATGTAGCCCAACTGGTCGCTGGACATGGATTCGCCGATCAACTGCAATTGATCGGCATTGACGCCGAGATAACCCTGCCCCGCGGTCTCGTCGATGATTACCGCGTCGATGTCACCGGCGATAAGGGACTGGACGGCAAACGGGAAGGTCTCATAAGCGCGAATGCGATCGGCGGCGACCAATTTGGAGATCGTCTCGAAGTTGGTTGTTCCGGTCTGCGTGCCCACGATGAGTGCGGCGTTGTCAATGAAGCCCTGAACGGAATCGAAGCGATCCTCGCCCTTGCGCACCAGCAGGCGTTGGTCGATGTTGATGAATCCGTCGGAGAAATCAACGATCTGAGCGCGCTCTTCGGTGATGGTGATGCCATCGGCGGCCATGTCAAATTGACCGTCTGCTACGGCCTGAATCATGCCGTCCCAGGCAGCCTCAACATACACCGGCTTGCAGTTCAGCAAGGCACAGATGGCGTTGATTGAATCGTAGTCCCAGCCGGCCGGTTCGCCGGTGGTCGGGTCGATGTAGTTGAACGGCAGGTAGGCGTTCTCAACGGCGACGGTGATCTCGCGGCCGCCCAGATCGGGCAGGCCTGATGTGGCCGGCGCTTCGGCCGGCGCTTCGGCTGGCGCTTCGGTAGCAGCCGCCGGGGGTTGGGCGGCGCCGCCTCCGCAGGCCACGAGAGCCAGCGAAAGGGCTAAAACAGCGAACAGGAAAAATCTCTTAACCCACATGTTAATACTCCTTCTCTCTTCCAAAACTAACAAAACGGATTATTCCCAAGCCGAACGATTCGGCGTCGTCCAGTTTCCATGGGTAACAACAATCAGGACGGTTGTATCAAATAATAGGCGGATTGGCAAAGAGTAAAATTGGCACTGCACCGTCGCTGATTATCTTTCTGGTCAAGAATATGGCAGACCTGGGCGTTGTCAGAGAATCACAGGTTCCTGGTTGATGCGGCAGTGAGCGGCATCGATGATGCTGAGAATCCGATTGACCGCTTCCTCGGGGTCGCCCTCCGGATTGACGACGCAGTAGTCGAACTCATCGACGCGCTTCATCTCTTGCCGGACGGTGGCCGTGCGCAGGGCTATCCCCTCGGCCGAATCCTGCTTGCGGCTTTTGAGGCGTTCGATCAGATTCTGCTCGGTGTGGGTCGTCAGAAAAACCGAGATCGCGTTGGGCACGAATCGCCGGACGGTCGACGCCCCCTGGACGTCCACGCGAAGCACAACGTCGCGGCCGCTGGCCAGGGCATCGCGGATCTGTTGCTTGGGGATGCCCTTATAGTCATTATAGACGATGGCATGCTCCAGCAGTTCGCCTTCCTCGATCATTCGCGCGAATTCATCGAAGCTGACAAAGAAGTAATCGACACCATGCCGCTCGTTATCGCGGGGCGGACGGGTTGTGGCCGTCACCACGAAATAAAAGCTGTCGGGGCGACGCTCGATCAACTTGCGCGCGACAGTATCCTTGCCCACGCCGGACGGCCCGGACAAAATCAACAGGAGGGGATGGTCTGGACAATCGTACAAGTTATCATCCACCAGTTCAGAAATATCTTGCAGTACCTTTACGTTCATCGGCTTAATCTTTTGCGGGCTATCTTGCCGTATGGCTGTTTCGACCCGTATAATCGCTTATTGTACCAGATTTTTTAGCGATTGTTGTGCATGTTGGAGTTCTGATGCCGATCTATGAGTACATTTGCCCGGACTGCGGCCGGCGCGCACGGATCCATTTAAGCTATGATGAGTATGATGGCGCGACTCCTGCCTGCCCGAATTGTGGCGGTTTGCATTTGAAGCGGAGGGTCGGCCGCGTCGCCGTGGCCCGCTCCGAAGACTCAAGGCTGGACAATCTGATGTCCGGGGATTCGCTCGATGGCTTGGAGGACGATCCCCGCGCCATGGGCCGTTTCATGCGGCAGATGAGCCGGGAAATGGGCGAGGATCTGGGCGATGAATTGGCTGAAGTAGCCGATCGATTGGAAAAGGGCGAGTCGCCGGAGTCGATTGAGCGTTCGATGCCTGATCTCGATTCGGGCGATTTCTAGGCGCGGCTGGTTGTCGCCGCAATTCGCTCGCTCACGATTCGCTGTATATCGGCCGCTACCTCGGCCACAGGTCGGTCGGCGTCGATGATCATCCATCGATCCGGCTCGGCCGTTGCCAAAGCGAAATACCCCTCGCGCACGCGCTCGTGAAAATCCACCGCCTCCAAATCGAGGCGATTCATCTCATCGCCCTCGGTGAGACGGCGGGTCAGGCCGCAGGTCACATCCAGATCGAGGAGCAGCGTCAGATCGGGCGTCAGACCACCGGTGGCGATGTGGGTTAACGTAGCCAGCATATCGCGATCCAGGCCGCGGCCGTAGCCTTGATAGGCCATTGTGCTGTCGGCAAAGCGATCGCATAACACGATTCGCCCGGAATCCAGAGCTGGCCGGATGATCTCGCTCACGATCTGGGCGCGAGAGGCGGAATAGAGGAGCACTTCGGCCGTGGGCGCCATCCTCGTATGGGCGGTGTCGTGTACCACGGCACGAATCTGATCGCCGATGGTTGTCCCGCCCGGTTCTCGCGTCACCTCGACGCTATAGCCGCGTTCCCTCAAATAGCCGGCCAACAGGCGAATCTGGGTTGACTTACCGCCGCCTTCCGGCCCTTCAAACGTGATGAACATGAGGCTTGCGTTTTCCCCGATCCGTATGGCGATCAATCGTTGCGAGGTGTGTTGAACACGCGCACATGGCGATACGGCTCCCGACCATAGCTGTGTGACACCAGTTTGGCCTGGCGCACCATCTCGTGCTGGTAGCGGCGAATGGCCGCCCCTACCGGCCGCAAGTCCATGCTGGGTTGTCCTGACTGGACAAGCTCGATGGCGCGTTCCGTCTCGGCGATCGCCGACTCAAAAGGGTCGGAAGAGGACACCTCAAGCCCTAATGCCTCCATTAGAAATCGCTCCATCTGGCTCACGGTGTTGGCCCGCAGTACGTAAACGGAGACGTTGTTTTGTTCCGCGTCGCTGATCAACCTGCGGCGCTTGCGGTAGTAACTCTTGAGGGTCACCATCGCGTCGGCTTCTTCCAGTGTCTCGGCGATGCTTAGCTTGACGCCTAGATACTTGGCGGCCTGATACAAGCGGTTCCTCGCCACGCCATAGGCAAAGACGCGGATCTTGCGGCCGCTGCCATCTCCGCCGTTGTCATAGCCGTTGCCGGTTCGCCCGACGACTGTTCGTTCCTCGGCGATAGGCCTGCTGTCGGCAATTGTCCCATGATGAGCCGAGACGGACGGAAAGCGGCCGCCTTCCTCCTGACGGACAGGCGCGTCGCCCAAAGCACGAATCTCACGGCCGCCGCGGCCCGCTCGCGCTCCGGGGATGGTCGTGCGCCTGCCGGTAACGGCTGCCGAGGTCACCACCAGCGATTGGCGTTCTGACTGGATGTCGCCTTCGTCGTCAGTGTAGCGCAATTCAACCTGGACAGGCTCACCACGCAGCATCGCATCTACCGATGTAGTCACATCGCTGTGGACGAGTAACCGCTGCCGCTCCTGCATCTCGATCAGCACATCGAATGTCGGCGGGGCGCGACGTTCCAGCACGGTTTTCTGGGTGCCCCGGCGGCGTGCCTCCTCATCAGACAAGGTCACACTTTCGATTCCGCCGACCAGGTCCGACAAGGTAGGGTTAAGCAGCAGATTTTCCAGCGTGTTGCCGTGGGCCGTGCCGATGAGCTGAACGCCTCGTTCATTGATCGTTCGCGCGGCCTCGGCTTCGCGCTCTCGTCCGATTTCATCGATGATAATCACTTCCGGATTGTGGTTCTCCACGGCTTCGATCATCGTTTCGTGCTGGTGGGCCGGTCGGGGGACCTGCATCCGGCGAGCGCGACCAACCGCCGGGTGGGGGATGTCGCCGTCGCCTCCGATCTCGTTGCTGGTGTCGACGATGATCACCCGCTTTTGTTCGGCCAGGATGCGGGCCATCTCACGCAGCATGGTCGTCTTGCCAATGCCCGGGCGGCCGAGGATGAGGATGCTGTGGCCCTCGTTGACGATATCCTCGATGATGGCGATTGTGCCGTAAACCGCGCGGCCGACCCGACAGGTCAGACCGACGACCTGATTGCGGCGATTACGAATGCCGGATATGCGGTGCAGGGTACGGGCGATACCGGCGCGGTTGTCATCATCGAAGTCGCCGATGCCGGCTACGACATGATCGATCTCCTGCTTGGTTACCTCGCTTTCGCGTAGTATACGCTCGCCATCGACGTAGCGCGCGGTAGGTACGCGCCCGAGGTCCATGACGATCTCCAGGAGTTCGTCGGCTTGTCCCGCTTCCTCAACACTGGTGCGAATGCTCTCCGGTAAAACCAGAAGTAGCGTTCGAAGATCTTCATGCGACTGAGTAGAATCCATATCCACTTATCATTCACTCTCGTGAATGATCCTCACTGTTTTCCATTACGTTCCGGCTGGTGAAAATTCCTGACGAATGGTGATGATGTTGACACCCGTTGCCCTTCAAGAGAGATCGCCGCTTCGGGCATGGCGCGCGACACGTGATGGACGGTGTGGCGAACCATGACCGCCTGGCTGCCATACACGGTAAACCCGCGCTTCTCCAGCGCGGCCGTCAACCAACTCTCGTAGCGCCGAACACAGCAATAGACCCGCTCCTGCTTGCCATTAAAGGAAATGTCCATCGCCGCAGAGACGATCTTGTCCGCTTCCATCTCGGCGTCCGGATGGATGAACAACCGCGTCCAGGTGGCGACCGCGCCGTGGCGAACGCTGATGAATGCGGCTAACTCATTCCCGTCACGCACGACCCAGCCCTCGGAGTCATTGGCTGACGGAAGTGGCTCAACCAGTTGGACCAAGCGCGGCACCGTGTTGGCGTAAAGGAGTTGAATATCCCATTCATCGGCTGGGCCTCGACGGGATAATAAATGCCCGGTCATGCCTTGCGGCCGATAATTGACCGCGCTTACAGTCCATACATCCTGTCTCGTATAGGCCGCGAACCCTGCACGCCGCAGGAGCATCTGAATTTCCGGGATGCGCTCGTCGACCTCGGCGATGACATGGTGAATACCGCGCTGGCCTACGCCGGCAACCGCCTCATCCAGAAGATCCAGCCAGATCGCGCAGTCGGGGTTTTGCAGAGCCAAATCGCCCGATGGGTTTATCCCAGACGAATTATAATCCTCACAATCGCTTTTGCAGCCAGGGCTGATAAAGTTCACGTACGCCTGATTGGCGCCGTTGGGAATTCGCAACTGGATATAACCGACGCGATCGCTATTCTCCGTCTTCCAGACGTAAGTCAGAAACTCACCGCCAACCAGCATGCTAATGATGGCGCCGCGGAGGGGGCGAAAATTCTCGGCCAACGCGGACATGGTGTGCAGCGGAACCCTACGGTCATCCAGTCGATGAATCAGGGCTAAATCACGCAGGTCAAAGGGCCGGACCATTGCCCATAGTTTATCAATCCCCCATTCCGGCGGCAAGCGCACTTAAATAGCTTGCCTTCCGTCAACATGTTATACTAGCCTTAACGTTAGACAGGAGAGCCCCTATATGAGTTCACTCATCCTCACCGTTCGCGAAAGTATTCGTTATCGCGGCCGTTCCGGTCAATATAGCTGGCTGGCACACCGCATCTCAGGCTTGGCCATCCTCACTTTTGTCGTCATTCATGTCTGGGATACAGCCAATGCCTATTTCTGGCCGCAGGCTTACGTCTGGTCATTAGCTCTCTTCAAGCATCCCTTTTTTGGACTTGGCGAAGTGGGCGTGATGGCCGCCGTCCTCTACCATGCTTTCAATGGCACGCGGATCACGCTGCTGGATTTTAAGCCGGAGTGGTGGCGGCACCAGCGCATCAGCGCAATCATCGTCTGGGTTATATTTTTTGTGGTTTTCATCCCGGTCGCCATCCTGATGTTGAGCGGGCTGATCGGTCATTGCCAGGCGTTGGCGCAAATCGGCGATAGCTGTTTCCGTATCCCCGCTTTTTCCGAATTCGCCCAATACGCCCGATAGGAGATATTAGATGGCAACTATGACGGAGAATTCCCCCGGTAAAATTACGATCCGGCGCGCCAAACTGGAAGGCGGCCGTGAACGATATGCCTGGCTGTTTATGCGCTTGTCCGGCGTGGCCATGCTCGTCCTGGCCGTTGGCCATATGGTTATTCAGCATATTCTCAATAGCTCGACTAATCTCACTATTCAATTCGTTGCTGTCCAGTGGAGCGATTGGGGTTGGAAGGCCTATGATATTTTCCTGCTCTGGATGGCCATTCCCCACGGCATCCGGGGCCTATACACTATTTTGGCCGACTACATTCACAGCCCGGGCGCGAACCGACTTATCGGCGGTCTGTTGGCGTTGTTTGTTCTGGCCACGGTAATTTGGGCCACTATCGGCATTGCGTTGTTCGATCCGGCCATGGTGCCGGCGCTGCCCTAGGCCTGATTCTTTAAGTTCTATTTGGAAGGCATTATGAAAACACATGTGTTTGATGCGGTCATCGTCGGCGCGGGAGGCGCGGGTCTGATGGCTGCTCTATACGCCAGTCGAGGCGCAAACGTAGCCGTCGTCTCCAAGCTCTATCCAACCCGCTCGCATACCGGCACGGCTCAGGGCGGCATCGGCGCCGCTCTTGGTAATCTGGAAGAAGATCGGTGGGAATGGCATGCCTACGACACCGTGAAGGGATCGGACTATTTGGCCGATCAGAACGCTGTCGATGTGCTCTGCCAGGAAGCTATCGAAACGGTGGTCGAGTTGGAGCATATGGGGCTGCCGTTTGACAGACTGCCCAACGGCCGTATCTCGCAACGGCGGTTCGGTGGCCACACCAACAACGAAACCGGCAAGCCGGTCACTCGCGCCTGTCATGCGGCCGACCGCACCGGCCACATGATCCTGCAAACGCTATACCAGCAGTGTATCAAGAACCGCGTCAATTTTTTCGATGAATTTCACGTGGTGGATCTTATTCGTGTCGACGATACGATTCGAGGCATCATTGCCCTTGAGATAGCCACCGGCGAGCTTCATGTTTTCCATAGCAAGGCGGTTCACTTCGCCACAGGCGGCTGGGGACGTTGCTGGGAAGTCACTTCCAACGCCCACTCTCTGACCGGTGACGGCACGGCCATATGCTTGCGTAACGGCATCCCGATGGAGGATATGGAGTTTTTCCAATTCCATCCTACGGGTATCTTCAAGCTTGGTATTCTCATCACTGAGGGTGTGCGAGGCGAGGGGGGCGTGCTGATCAATGGTCAGGGCGAACGCTTTATGGAGCGCTATGCCCCCCATATCAAGGACCTCGCCAGCCGTGATGTCGTCAGCCGGGCAATTTTTATGGAGATTCAGGCCGGGCGTGGCATCAATGGTCAGAACTATGTCCATCTCGATGTGCGGCCGGAAGTAGTCAACAAGTACCTTGAGGAAGCAGGCGAGACCCGGCGAATCGATCGGCATTATATCGAGGCTAAATTGCCTGATATCGCCGATTTCACGCGCACCTATCTCGGTATTGATCCGGTTGAGGAGCCGATGCCCATCCAGCCGACGGCCCATTACGCGATGGGGGGCATTCCCACGGATATTCATGGCCGGGTTCATATTGGCGCGGATCACCACGTGCTCGATGGCCTCTATGCAGCTGGTGAGTGCGCCTGCGTCTCTGTTCATGGAGCCAACCGTCTGGGAACCAATTCGTTGGTCGACCTGGTTGTGTTCGGCCGTCGGGCCGGTCGTCACATGGTTGAATATTGCCGGCAGGCCGAGTTATTGCCGCTCCCCGCTGACACCGGCCAGGCGATTCAACATGAGCTAAACAGGATCCGCGAAGGTACCGGAGGCGTCAAGTCAGCCGATTTGCGACGCAGAATGCAGCGCACGATGACCGACAATGTCGGCGTGTTCAGAACCGAGGAGTTGATGACCAAGGCCATCGACGACCTTCGGCAGTTGCGCCACGAATATAACACCAAGTTGCAGATCGATGATAAGGGCCATCGCTACAACACGGATCTGTTAGAGGCGTGGGAGTTGGGCTGTCTTCTGGAACTGGCGGAAGTGACGGCTATCGCCGCTCGCGCCCGTCAGGAAAGCCGCGGCGGTCATGCTCGCGAGGACTTTCCTGAGCGCGACGATGAAAACTGGCTGAAACACTCCCTTTGCTCGCGTAAGGAAGATGGATCTTATACCCTCGATTACAAGCCCGTATTTATCGGCCGCTATCAACCCCAGAAGCGTGTCTATTAAGAGGTCAATGCGATGCAAGCCAAGCTGCGAATCCGGCGCTTCAATCCGGAAACTGACGAAAAATCCTGGTGGGGTGAGTATACCCTGGACGATGTGCATCGGACCGACACGGTTCTCGATCTGCTTCACCGCATAAAATGGGAGCAGGACGGCACGCTGGCCTTGCGACGGTCGTGTGCCCACGGCGTGTGCGGCTCCGATGCCATGCGCATCAATGGGGCTAATGCCCTGGCCTGCAAGACATTGGTGAATCGGCTGGGGGTCAAGGATGGCGTCGTCAAGATTCAGGTGGAACCGCTTCTGGCCTTGCCGGTTGAGAAAGACCTGATCGTCGATATGGAGCCTTTCCTTGATCATTATCGATCGGTGATGCCCTATCTGATCACCGACCAGCCGGTACCCGAAGACGGCCGCGAGCGTTTGCAATCACCTGAAGATCGGGCTCGATTTGATGACACGACCAAATGTATCCTGTGCGCGGCCTGCACGACATCCTGCCCCAGTTTCTGGGCTGATGGTCGCTATGTCGGCCCCCAGGCCATCGTTCAGGCTCATCGCTTCATTTTTGATTCCCGTGACGAAGGTTTTGAGGAGCGACTGGAGGTGATGGCGGACACATTCGGGGTTTGGCGTTGCCGCACGATCTTCAACTGCACCAACGCCTGCCCGCGTGATATCAAAGTGACTGAGGCTATCGCCGACGTCAAGCGGGCGATCACGTCCGGCAAGATTTAGGCTACTGCGTAATCCATGCAGGATTGGAAAAGGCGCACCGTTAGGTGCGCCTTTTATTGTTTGAAAGGTAGCGAGATCGTTGCGGACGCTATTGTTCCGTTGCAATAGCCGGTCCGGCCGGGGGCCACTGCCCGTCCTTAAGGATCAACCCATCGGGCACGACAACACATTCATCGCTGTCGTTCCTGAACCGCGCCTTGCCGAGGACCACGACCTCACGACCGAACTCAAACTCACCCTCGATGACCAAATGGTCGCAGCTACGCAGGGATGGCGCGCCGGCCGGGAAGTGATGGTCCAGGTCGTTGACAAACTTGTAGTAATCTCCGATAAGCTCGACGGTTGGAGGGTTGCCCAGTCGATCGGGGGCCAGGATGACGCGATAATCAGTCGTCAGAATATAGGCGTCCGAACGTACCGCCAGCAGATCGTCCGTGCGTTTGACCGGTGCGAAGCGCGAGCGTGGAACGCGGATCGCATCAGCGCCATCGAAGATGGTGATGGCGGACCCCATGGCAGTCTCCAGTTGGTAGACCGGCGTGGAATCCGCATCGCGTGGGTCGAGGGTTTTGCCGTTGCGAATCATGGGCAAGCCAAGGAAATAGTCCCGTTCAACCAGGACACGCTTTAATGTCGGCAAATGGAGCCACAAGTTATTGGTATTGAAATAACGGTGCCGGTCGATATCCCGGAAAGCATCCATGTCCTCGTCCGGACACTGAGCGATTTCGCGCAGGATGAGCCGGCCATCCTTCAACCGGGCCAGATGCCCGCCTTTGCGATCGGCCGCCGTGCGATCGGCCACCTCCATCAGGAATGGCAGGCGTTTCCGGATGAAGTAGCCGAGAATGCTGAGATCGAGAACCGCGCCCAGATTGTCGGCGTTAGATATGAAGGCGTACTCGTACCCCGCGTCCAACATCTTGTCGAGCATTCCGCTGGTCACCAGGGAAATGTACAGATCGCCATGACCCGGTGGACACCACTCCAACCCGGGGTCGTCGGGCCATTCGGCTGGGCAAAGGTCATGGACGGCGACTTTGGGCTGTTTGTGCTGGATGAAGCTGGGCGACAGTTCGCTATCGAGTTCAGGATAGGAGGCCAGGACGTCCAGAGATGCGGCGTCCGTGGCAAAACTGTTCATTAGTACCAACGGCGCGCCGATTTCGACCGCTTGCCGGGCGATAACATCAAGAAAGGTGAGACCTTCTTTCACCACAAGAAGTGATTTGGGGCCGGTCAACCCCATGCCGGTACCCAGTCCGCCATTCAGCTTGATGATGACCGTCTGATCGACGGCCGCCTGACCTACGTCCGCCAGCTGTGGTGCCAGGTGGTCGGCGTCAACCAGTTTCGTGACCGGATCAATGCTTGATTCAGCGATCAGCCCGTTATCACCGGCCAATAATTTGGCATAGTAGTGAGCGAAATTATCGATGAAGATTCCCGGCAGTTCTTCGGCCGTCATTCGTTCCATGAACGGGGCGAACCGGTCCATATCTACATCTGTATTAAATTTGAAGGCCGAGTTACTCGGATAATCACCGGCCGGCCATGTTGTCATGATCAGGTCCATAGAGGTCAATTGTGCTCAGCAGAATATAGGTCACAGTATTATATTCCTGAACGCTTATATTGATTCTTAAGCTATTATCAATGTTGGCGGCGCCGGGGCCAGAGCAGCAGAAGCCCGGCGAAGCCGAAGCCGGCCAGCACTAACACCAGCCAAACGGCCATTTCCGCCACGGTGCGACTGTTTCGGCTGCTGCTTCGCGCGCGGAGCCAGGCGGTCTCGATTTGTTCCGGCGTCTGCCGGATCGCTTGCGAGAAGGCTGTCTGACAATCCGCGCCTTGAGAAAAATCCGTTACCAGCGCTTTGACGGCCGATTCCCCGTAGACCTCGACAAGATATCCAACCAGCGATTCGCTTTGCGCCGCTGCCAGATCGCTGTCGATGTCATCCATGGCGCACAGATCGACCAGGGGAATCGTGGCTCCGGCGGAGGCGGCCGCCAGGAAGGTGTTCTCCAGCGCTGTATCGCGTTCGCCTCGGATCACGCCGGCCAGTCCGCGATTCAACCACGGGGGCAAATCGTAGCTTGCTTGGCCCAGTGCCTGATAGAGGAACAGGTCGACCAGCTCGCGAGATAGTTCATCCCGTAGCTCCTGCTTGGCAGTTTCAGGATTAACGACCGTCACCAACGCCACCCCCAGGTCGGGATAGGATTGGCCGGGTTGAAAATCGCGACCAGCTAACCGTACCGCCCCGCCCAGATCGCCTGTTGATGGGTAAATATAGACATCAAACGGCAAGATTTGTTGCAGCGGAATAAGATGACTAATCTCGGGCAGCATCTCAAATAGGGTAGTACGAGCCTGTTCCCCCAAGATATCATTCTCACCCGTCCAATGAACCCGGATGCTCCCGCCGCCTTGTTCGTCGGTAACCACTAATTGCCGCCAGACGAACTGATCGTCCACGTAGCTGATGACTTGCTCGGGCACTAACAAGGGTGAACCAATTTCGCGTTCTATCTGCCACCAATAAGTTATCGATGTGAAGGGAGGTAATCGAATTTGGGACAGATCGAGCGGGTAGGTGACATCGACTCGCGAGCCGGGCGTTACCGGAATGTTGGCCGAGTATGTGTCTGATGATGCCCCCAACCTAAAAAAGAGGGTGACGCCCTCGATCTTGCCCAGATTGGCGGCGAAAAGGTTGAAGTCCATCGATTGGCCATAGATGTAGTTGGCCGATGAACGTATCTCCGCTTGTTCTACCTGGGCCACGGCCGTGGATATGCCCAGCAGCGTCGCACAAATGATTGCGCCAAGAGCGCGCAAATGGGCGAGACGGAGAGAAATAGCGATCATAGTCCCAGGATAGTCACGGCGGCCGCGATGGTCAGAGGGCTGGCCAGCGTCGAGAGGACTACTATACGCGCCACCGTCGAAGTGGGCAAGCCGAACTCAGCGGCAAGTATCAGATTGATGACAGCTGTCGGCATGGCCGCCTCGATGATCATGGCGCTGCGACCCGCACCCTGTAAACCCAGCATTAAAGCCACACCCAATCCGACTAATGGTCCTCCGACCAGGCGAAGTCCCACGGCAGGCATGACGGGTTGAGTCGAATCTTCGGCCTTCATACCGGCGATTTCCATGCCCAGGATGAGGAGCATGACGGGGATGGCCCCCGCACCGGCGATGGTGATCCCGCTCATTAACGGGGTCGGCACATGGATGTCGAAGCTGTATACAAGAATCGCCAGGACGGCCGCGTAGACCGCCGGTAGTCGGGCTAAGCGCTTCACTGCTTCGCGTCCGCTGATGTGGCCCATCGAGGCGATCAGCACACCGACGGTGTAGACTATGACCGTACTCGTCACGTAGTAGACGATCCCTCGTGACAGTCCGTCTTCGCCATATCGCAATTGAAGGAAGGTCAGACCGTAATTCCCGCCGTTGACAAACATCGTGACAATCAAAAACGTCGCTGTCTCAACGCGGCCCAGACGCAAAAAGCGGGCCAACCCGAAGGCCAACCCGCCGATGATCAAGATTGTTATAACCGTAAAACCGACTAATTCGATGACCTCATCGCCTGGCAGTTCCGAGGTGGCCAGCGACGAGAACACGAGGCAGGGACTTAGGACGTAAAAGACGATAGTCGATAGCGTGGTGGTGTGGATGTTGAAGCGGCGACGCAGAAGATAGCCAAAGGATGCCACCAGCATGATTGGCAGTATGTTCTGCGTCAGGACATAGAGGAAAACGTTCAATTGAGGAGCAAGTCATCGGAAAGATCGAAGTCGTCATCCTCTTCATCTGTCAGGGAGAGCATATCGAAATTGCTGTCTACCCATTCCATTTCCTCCAACGCCTCGTCGATGATGTCGTGAAACTCCTCATAGTCGGGGTCATCAGCCATCCGCGAAAGCAATTCGAGAACCCGGTCGCCGCCAATTTGCCCCAGAGCAATGACGGCTGCCATGCCGACTTCCTTCTCAGCGTCATCTACCACATCTTCCAGTGCATCGACGGCATCATAATGGCCGATCATGCCCAAAGCGCGAGCGGCTTCCGCGCGGAAATCGGACGACGGGCTGGCCAACTCATCGATCAGGATCGGTAGCCAGCGATCGTCGGCGGTATTGCCCATGGCGAAGATCGCGCTTAGCTGAAGTTCATCAGGGCCGTCTTCATAGGCCTCATGGATCAGATCGGCGATTCGGGGATGCGGAGCGGGAGCCATCGCCTCCAAAGCCGCCCGGCGGATCTCGAGTGACGCCCGGGGATTTTCATATTCAGTCAGGAGTGCCGTAACCACCGGTTCGACATGGCTTGTATCGAATTGACCCCATTCAGCCAGGAGAATGTAATGAGCCAGAGAGCGGGCCGCAGACGCGCGAACACCAACGTCGGGGTCGGTTTGTAGCATCGTCAGGATGGGGGTGATGAGGTTTTGATCGTCGGAGTCCCAGATACCGTCAAGGGACGCCTGCCGAACTCCGGCGGCCTCGTCTGTGAACAGGTGAGCGAACACGGGCGAAAAATCGACCATATAGTCTTCTTCGGCGATATCGACCATGTGACGCGCTATAACCCCGCGTCTATCCTCATGTACCGTGGGCCACGCTCGTTTGAAATGGGCGAACTCCTCATCTTCCATGTCTGACAGGCGATAGATAAGATGGATTGGCGGATCATCACTTCCGAACAAGGCTTCCAGGACAGAAGCGAAGGGCATGGGTTTATTGTTGTTCATAAGTATTACTGTATGGGAAGGATTGGATTAACGATATCCTGAAAGATCAGTATCGCCATCAGGGCGAGCAGGACCAGCATGCCGATGACGTGGACCATGCCCTCGCGCTCCGGCTCAATGCGCCGACCGCGAATCGCTTCAATTAACACGAACAGGATTCGGCCGCCGTCCAGGGCCGGAATCGGCAGCAGGTTGGTGATACCCAGCGCCAGACTGATAAAGGAGGCCATAGTCAGGATGGGGTAGAGTGTGCGGTTATTGGCGGATACCTCGGCCGCTTCGCCGGCAATCTGACTGATTCCCACGATGCTCACCGGTCGTGCTTCCTGAGGGGATATTTCGCCATTGATCAACATGGATGGCAGCCGCACATAAAGCGTGATGTATTCCCACATGAAACGCATCGAGCCGTTCATCGCATCGATAGGGTTGCGTCGGATGGGTGGCCCGGACGTCAGACCGACGCCAAGAGGACCTTCCGTTTCGGGATCGTATTCGCCCGTCCGCCGGGGTGTGACATTGACGGCAATTTCCTCTCCATCACGCACGATCAATAACTCCAGTGGCATACCGGCACGCTCGAAGACCGTATTAACCAGTGTATTGGAGTTCATTACCAGGCTGCCGTCAGCTTTGAGGATGATGTCGCCCGATTGCAGGCCGGCGACGGCCGCCGGTGAGTCGGGGTTGACATCGCTGATCTGAACAGCCGGAGCTCCAAGCACCAACGCCAGCCAGAAAAAGACCAAGGCGGCAATAAAATTCATACCGGACCCGGCCGCCAACACAAAAACGCGAGCTTTCTTGGATGCTCCGGCCAAGCCGCCGGGAACATCGGGATTATCCTCGCCCGCCGGACGCACAAAACCGCCGACGGGTATCCAGTTGAGCGTGTAAACCGTGCCGTTGCGCTCAAAAAGCTTGACGGCGCGGGGCGGCAGGCCGAAACCAAACTCCTCAACCCGTATTTTGCTTAGTTTGGCGGCCCAGAAATGCCCCAGTTCGTGGATGATGACCAGGGGTGTCAGAATGATAATGAAACCGCCGATGGCCCACAGTATATTTGCGTTAAACATATTGATTATTCTCTCGCGCTTGCTCTCGGCTCACATATTGATGCGAGCGGGGTAGTGCGGCGGCCGAGGACGAGCACAGTATGGATTATATGACCAGGGGACGATCAATCGCAATAGCCGGTTCCCTGATCTTACATCACTCTAACGGATATGTTTTTGGTAAGGTTATGACCAAACAGGGTTTCCTGATAATTCACGTTTCCCGCCTTGACAGTCCCGATGGAAGCCGCTAATCTAGCAACCAACAATTGAATACCGGGCGGCACGTTGCTCCAGCGCGGCCGTCCGAGGGGCTGGATAGCGCATGACCCAATTGAGTGATTGATTCATTTGATCCTCGATCGGATGACGAGGTGGAGGTTCCCCGTAGCGATGCGGGGTTAAGTCGGTTTACGAATATACCGATGAAAAGCGAAAGATCAGCGGATGCCTCCCAGGGTTGACCACACTCTGAGCTTTGCCCCTTCAACTGAGCCAGGTATCAAATCGGTCGGGTGACCGGCCGACAAAATACATGGCGAGTGGTCAGTAAAGAACACCTATGAAGGGGCGTCCCCGCAACCTGCATTCCAACGGGCACGCCACAAGGACACAGACAACGGCCGTCGATCGGGCGCGTTTACCTAACGTACCCGGATTGGAGCAACCGGCGGTGCTGCCTGTGCGCAACCCTGGAGGTTGACCATGTGTGGTATCGTCGGTTATATCGGGCCGCGCCAGGCCCCTGATGTTGTCTTGCAAGGTCTCAAACGACTGGAATACCGCGGCTATGACTCGGCCGGTGTTGCCGTCATTGGCGATGACGGCGAGATCGCCATTCGTCGCGATGTCGGCAAGCTGTCCAACCTGGAGGCCGCGGTACAGAGTTCGCCTCTATTCGGTCATATGGCCATTGGTCATACACGATGGGCCACACACGGCGCGCCGACCCAACGGAACGCGCATCCTCATTTGAGCATGAACGGTCGGGTCGTCCTCGTCCACAACGGCATCGTTGAGAACTTTAAGGAGTTGCGTGATGAGTTGACCGCTGAAGGGGTTGTCTTCCATTCGGAGACAGACACCGAGGTGATCGTTCAACTGGTGGAACGCTACCTGGCTGGTGGGATGTCGCTGGTCGAGGCCACACGTGACACCCTCCGCTTACTGGAAGGTGCCAGCGCCGTTGTTGTTATGAGTATCGACCAACCCGACCGGATCGTCTGTGCCCGAATCGGCAACGCTGGCGGCATCACCTTGGGGATAGGCGATGATGAAATGTATATCGCTTCCGACATCCCGGCTATCCTTGAATACACGCGCCGGATGATATTTCTGGAAAGTCGGCAGATGGCTGTCATCACCGCCTGTACCTGCGAAGTTAGCGATTTGGACGGCCGAATCATCAAGCCTGAAATCAATGTCATTGCCTGGGATCCGGTCAGCGCGGTCAAGGGTGAATACAAACATTTCATGCAGAAAGAGATATTTGATCAACCTCGATCACTTATCGACACGCTCGGCGGCCGCCTCAACTTTGAAACCGGCGCTGTCAATCTGCCGGAAATGAATCTGACCCCTGAGCTGGTGGCCCGGCTCAACAAGCTCTTTATCGTCGCCTGCGGCACCAGCTATTATGCCGGGCTGGTAGGCAAATTTATGATTGAGACGCTGGCACGCTTGCCGGTGGAGGTCGAATACGCTTCCGAATTTCGCTACTATAATCCAATCGTTGACGAGCATACGGCCGTCCTCTCGATTACTCAGAGCGGCGAAACGGCCGACACCCTGGCCGCGGCCGAACAGGCTCGTGCCCAGGGTGCGACTTTGTGGGCCATCGTCAACGCTATCGGCAGCCAATCCATGCGTTTGGCTGATGGTTCCATCCCCATGCATGCCGGGCCGGAAATCGGCGTGGCCAGCACCAAGGCGTTCACCTCTTCTCTGGCTGATCTGTATCTGCTGGCCTGCTGCCTGGGGGCGATGAGGGGCACGCTCACACCCCAACGACTGACCCGATTGGCCGAAGACGTAACACGCATCCCCACCCTGGTTGGCCGGGCTTTGGAACGTGACGCAGAGTATCAAGCGCTCGCTGAACAGTTCCATAAAGCTGAGAATTTCCTGTTCCTGGGCCGGGGAATCAACTATCCCGTCGCGCTTGAGGGCGCGCTCAAGCTCAAGGAAATCAGCTACATCCATGCCGAAGGCTATCCGGCGGGTGAGATGAAGCATGGCCCTATCGCTCTAATCGACGAGTCCATGCCGGTTCTCGCCATCGTCACCAAAGATCATCTCTACGACAAGATGATCAGCCAGGTGCAACAAGCCAAGGCGCGGGGAGGGGTGGTGATTGCCCTGGCCACCGAAGGGGATGAAGCGATACGGCAAGAGGCTGATTACGTTATCTATGTTCCCGAAACGCCGCCGCTGCTCGCCCCCATTGTCAATGTAGTTCCCCTACAGCTGCTTAGCTACCACATTGCCGTTCGGCGAGGCGCTGATGTGGATCAGCCGCGTAACCTGGCCAAGAGTGTGACCGTGGAATGATGACTGAAAGGTACCGCTAGTATCGCCGGCACAGGAGCCTCGCCTGACTAACCGACTTGTCACTCACCGGTTGTCTCGCCCCCGCATCTGTTTATAATCAGGCTATTATTCGATGCAGGGGGCAAGCGAGATATGACGACGTTTGAGGGCAAGAATGTATTGATCACGGGCAGCGCCAGCGGGATCGGCCGCCTGATGGCTTTAAAGATCGCCGCGCGTGGAGCTAACCTGATCTTGTGGGATATCGATCTGGCCGGCCTTGAAGCCCTCAGCGAGACGATGCAGCAATGGGGTTATCGCCCCGCAACCTGTTGGCAATGTGACCTTCGCAGCCGTGAAGAAATAGAAGATAACGCCAGACAAGTCCTGGCCAAACATGGCGTCGTGGATGTGCTGATCAACAATGCCGGTGTAGTCTCCGGCAAACCCTTGCTGGAACTGAGTGACGAGGCGATCGAGCGCACTTTTGACATCAACACCCTGTCCCTCTTTCGCACCACCCGGGCTTTTCTGCCGGGGATGATGGAACAAAACAGCGGCCATATCGTCACAATCGCCTCGGCCGGGGGGTTGATCGGCGTGCCCCGAATGACCGATTACAGCGCCAGCAAGTTCGCCGCTATGGGCTTTGATGATTCATTGCGCGTCGAGCTTAAGCGCCTCGGATATCCCACTATTCGGACGACGGTTGCCTGTCCTTTTTACATCAGCACCGGAATGTTTAAGGGCGTCAAAACTCGTTTCCCCTGGCTCTTGCCCATCCAGGAGCCGGATGACGCCGCCAACAAGATCGTCAACGCCATCGAGAAGGGGAAGCAACGACTGATTATGCCACCCTTCGCTTTGGTCACCTATCCGGGTCGATTACTGCCCCTGCCTCTGTTTGACCGACTTGCCTCTTTTGTCGGCATCAATAACTCGATGGATGACTTCAAAGGCCGTGACGGCTGAACCGGCAAAAAGTGATGAGTTCCGCTTGAAGCCTCAGGTCGACAGCCTCGTTCTATATAAAGGAAACCCCGCCGTTGTTCGGCAGGTTACCGATAAAAAACTGACGATAGAACTGCCCGATGGCGAGCGTCCCAGCGTTCGGCCGAAGGATGTGGCGCTTCTCCATCCCGGTCCTAGCCCTCACCTGCGACAACTGACGATCCCGCAAGGCGATCCACAGACGGCCTGGGAGCTTCTCAATGGCGGCCAAACAACTCTGGCCGAGTTGGCGGAACTGACCTATGACGCCTACACGCCCGCCACGGCCTGGGCCGCCTGGCAACTTGTCGCCGACGGCATCTATTTTGAGGGAACTCCAGAGGCTCTCGCGGTTCATTCGTCTGAAAAGGTAGCGGAGATTTTGGCAGCTCGCGAGGTGAAGGCGGCTGAAGAGCGCGATTGGGATGCCTTCGTAGACCGCGCCTCTCGCGGCTCCGTCACCCTCGAGGACGAACGCTATCTGGCCGACGTCATCGCTGTAGCTCTCAGCCGTGTAGAGACAAGCCGAACTTTGCGACGACTCAATAAGGCACAAACGCCTGAGGCTGCCCACGAACTGCTCCTCGAGATCGGCCGCTGGATGCCGGCTGATAATCCTTATCCGACGCGACTGAGCATTACCACCGAGCGACCTGACTTCCCCGTCGGCCTGCTGTCTGATGAATCGCGCCGGGATTTGACTCATTTGACGGCACTGGCTATCGATGATGAGGGCAGTGGCGACCCTGATGATGCCATCAGTATCGAAGACGATTGCCTGTGGGTTCACATTGCCGACGCGGCCGCACTCATCATGCCCGACAGCGAGGCCGACCTTGAGGCGCGCGGTCGATCAGCCAACCTTTATTTGCCTGAGGGTACCGTTCGGATGTTGCCAGATGAGGTTACCGATCGGCTGGCCCTGGGTTTGCTGGACGTATCTCCGGCGTTATCGATCCTGATAGAACCGCGGTCGGATGGTGAGTTTGAATTGCGGGAGATCGTCCCCAGTTGGATTCGAACGACGCGCACGACATACGAGGCGGCCGAAACCCAACTCGAAGAAAGCCCTTACCGTGAACTGATGGCCATTGCCGAACGCAACCGTGCCCGCAGGTTGGCCGGCGGAGCGGTCGAGATCGATCTGCCGGAAGTAAAAATAAGGGCAGCCGTTGAAGGTGTGGTTACCATCCGACCATTGTTGCCTCTCCGCAGCCGGCGGCTCGTCCGCGAGGCAATGCTAATGGCTGGAGAGGCCGTTGGCCGCTATGCTATCGCCCAGGATCTGCCGTTGGCCTTCACTGTCCAGGATCCGCCGGTAGAGGAGTTGCCTTCGGCAGAAGCGTTGGCAGGGGCGCCTCCATCCGTCATGTGGGCTGTTCGTCGGCTAATGCAACGTAGCCGGCAATCGACGAATCCCGGCCGCCACGCTGGATTGGGACTGGATGTCTATGTGCAGGTCACCAGTCCCCTGCGTCGTTATCTCGATTTGGTCGCCCACCAGCAGCTTCGGGCGTATTTGAATAACAATCCAGCGCTCGATGCTGCCGCGATGACTTTGCGCATTGGCACGGCTGATGCCGTTGCCGGAGCGATACGGACGGCCGAGCGGTTGTCGAATCAGCACTGGACTGCCGTTTTCTTCATGCAAAACCCGAACTGGAGCGGTGAAGGGATCGTTGTGGAGAACAAGCCCGGTCGTGACGTGGTGCTCATCCCTGAGCTGGGATGGGAAACGGAAATCTACCGGCGGTCGGCGCGGTCGCTTGATAGTTTTGTGCGTTTGGCGGTCGAAAGTGTTGATCTGGCGAACAGGGGAGTGAGGTTCGCCGTGTTGTCAGGTTAGGGAGCGCTCAAGGTGTTTTATTAGTGTTTTGGGAGATGCCATCAGGTTTTCCTGACCGGCGATATGTTGTAATTCCACAATATTTTTACATTACAACATATTGTATTACCTCAATATTTCCTTGCGTTGCCTATAGTCCATCTGTATAATGAAATCGAAATATGGGTTAATGACGACTATTATGGCATTCATGTTCAGTCCATGATAGCGGTTGGGCGGAGATAGCGGCAAACAGGGAAGGCCGTAAATTATCCTCTTCTCTTCCCCCCGTAGCCAAGAGACGCAAGTCGTCAGGCCCGACTCCGTTGTATCGGCATTGTAGTACCAAGCATCGTAATGGATTGTGCGCATCTGCGCGCCGGACCAACAGCATAGTGAATGCTGTGGCTGATTTGTTCTTTCGGCGCGGAGGATGTTATTTGCATCCTCAAGACATGATCTATAGGAGAAGATGAGGCATGGGTACTACGTACTATGTATCGGCGGCCAACGGGAATAACAACAACCCCGGAAACGAATCAAATAAGCCCTTACGGACTATTCAGGCAGCGATCAATAAAGCGCAAGCCGGTGATGCTATCTCTGTTGGCGGTGGAAGTTATAGCGAGCGTTTGCATATTCAGAAACCGGGTACAGTGGGTTCTCCGCTCGTAATCGCTGCTCAGGAAGGTCAGGAAGTCATTATCGACGGATCCAGGCTCCCGATTTCTGAGGATTCTGCGTTGGTTGTCGTTCAGCAAAGTCAGGATATCGCCCTGGTTGGGTTGGCGATACGCAATTCTGGCGGACGTGGACTTCTCATAAGCAAATCAAGCCGGGTCACAATTAGCGGATGTGTAATTGAACTCAGCCACGGCGGTGGCCTGCTTGGCGAGCGATGCGACACGTTGCGGATTGAAAAATGCAAGATCCATCATAGTGCCAACCGCTTCCTGGCCAGTGGTGCATCGGGATCAAGTGTCGCACTTGCTGTTCGCCATTCAAAGGATGTCATCATTCAGGAGAATGTGGTTCACGAGAACTCAGATGAGGGCATCTTAATTCAGGTTGGTTGTGAGGCCGTCGTTGTACGCAAGAATACGTGCTATGACAACCGGAACGGGCAGATCGGCGTCATATCATCAATCGATGTGTTGATTGATTCCAATTTGTGTTACCACACCGGCAACCAGCAACTTCTTGATTTACAGGGTGGGCGCGGGCCGGGAATTACGAAGCATGATTTGGCCAGATATAAAACCGGCGGAGCCTGGCATACGCGAAAATTACGGGTGATTAATAATATCGTGGTTGGTTGCGGGGCAGGCTTCCGATCGAGCCGATCCGGTGGCCGGCTGACAAATTTTCAACTGGCTCACAACACCATCCTGGACAGCACCTCAAATTCAATTGAACTCAATGTCAAAGGCCCGAGTATTCTTAGTTATATCGAAAATAACCTTATCGCCTCCGGTAGCACCCCTGAAATAGCGCGCGTTTCGAATGGCGATGGAGTCGTTTGGAGAAATAACCTGTGGTCGATATTTCCTGGCCCCAGAATCTTCAATCCAGTTAGTGACATCGTGGAGACGAACCTCGGTCTGGCCGGCGTCAGCACACCGGTTGTTGCCGGTGCAGTTACGGCAGACAGCTATAAATTGGCCAGCGGCTCGGTCGCCATAGACCGTGGTGTTTTCCTCAGGGAAAATGCGGAGGTAGACTTTTGGGGCAACCGACGTGATAGCCTGCCGGACATAGGCGCGAGTGAGTACCCGAACTCTGTCGAAGCCGATCCAATCGAAAATGGACCACTCCCAAATCCTGGAACTCGCGTCACAGATGGACTCGTCGTTCTATATAAATTTGACGAAGGAAGAGGGAAAGATATCAAGGATGGGAGTGGCGTAGGCCAGGCATTGAATTTGAGAATCAGAGATGAGTCGGCCGTTAGATGGAGCAGTGACGGTTTGCATGTCGAAAAGCCTGTCCGCATTGTATCCGAGGGTCCCGCAAAAAAGGTCAATGATGCTTGCAGAGCGACAAATGAGATCACTCTCGAAGCCTGGGTTACGCCTGCCAATATTACTCAGGATGGGCCAGCCCGAATAATAAGCATCTCCTCGAACAAGGTGAATCGTAACGTTACTCTTGGGCAGGGTTTGTGGGGTGATGAGGCGCCCAATCGTTATATGGTGCGACTTCGCACAACGCAGACATCAGCTAACGGCTTGCCGGCCGTTATAAGCCCGCCTGGCACGGCAACAGCAAGCCTTTCCCATGTGGTTTATACTCGAACCAGTGCAGGTCTGGCTACTCTCTACATAAATGGCCAGGCTCGTGGAGTACTCAACGTCGGTGGGAAATTCACTAACTGGGACTCTTCAATGGCGATCATGATTGCCAACGAATTGAGTGATGACCGACCTTGGCTGGGTTTGTTTCGACTGGCAGCGGTCTACTCCCGAGCACTGAAGTCGGCCGAGGTATTA
>JAGOZU010000031.1 GCA_018058545.1 Promineifilum sp.
CTCGCCGACAACTTGCCGCTTGAACGCTTCGCTGTATCGTTTCATGACTTGTTTTTTCATCAGGTCGATCCTTGGTTTCGAGTCAGTTATAGGATACCTGATGTCAATCTTATTTAGGACGGGTCACCAACCCCTAATTCCTAATTCCTAATTCCTAATTCCTAATTGTTCTTGGGAGATACGGTATGCAACACTCACTGGCCACCCGCGATTTGAACGTCTGGTATGGGGAGACACATGTTCTCCGGGACATCAGCATCGACCTGCCCATTCACCGGATCACGGCCATCATCGGGCCGTCGGGCTGCGGCAAGTCGACCTTCCTGAAGACCATCAATCGCCTGCTGGAACTGAACGAGATCGTGCGGATCGAGGGCGCGGTGCTGGTGGCCGGCAAAAATATCTACGCTCCCGGCGTCGATGTGACCGACGTGCGAGCACGCATCGGCATGTTGGCCCAGAAACCCTTCCCCCTGCCGATGTCGATCTATGATAACGTGGCTTACGGCATGAAGATCCACGGCCTGCACAACGGCAAGGTCGCCGACGGCGTCGAGAACGCCCTGAAGGCGGTGGGGCTTTGGGGCGAGGTCGCCGACCGGCTGAAGGCTCCCGCCACCGGGCTGTCCGGCGGCCAGCAACAGCGCCTATGCCTGGCGCGGGCCATCGCCGTGAAGCCGGAGATCCTGCTGTGCGATGAGTCCACGGCGTCGCTCGACCCAATAGCGGCCCAGGGCATCGAATCGCTGCTGCTGGAATTGCGCGGCCGATACACCCTGGTCATCGTTACCCATAACATCGCCCAGGCTCGCCGTCTGGCCGACTATGTAATGTTCATGTGGCTGGGGGAGCTGATTGAACATGGCCCGGCGGAGACGTTCTTCAACGATCCGAAGGAGACGCTGACCCAGGAATATCTGGCGCGGCGGATCGGGTAGTTTTTTTGATACCGGATTTTTACGACGATCATTATCCTCTTCCAATGCCGGATGCTTTGCGAAACGCCCGGCATTTTTGCCCCATCCCGCAAACCGGGTAGAATGGCAGCGGAAAATGAGAAGCCTTCAAGGACAACATGCCCCAACCGCGTGACGGCAACGCCGCCCAGGCCTTGCAGGCCGTTCCGTTCTTCGCCAATCTGACCGAAGAGCAGCTGAACGAACTGACCAAAGACCTGGTGACCCGTCGCTTCGGTCCCGACCAGATCATCTTCCATCTGGGCGATCCCGGCGGTCTGCTTTACGTGATCAACCGCGGCAAGGTCAAGATCAGCCACACTACCCAGGAAGGGCACGAAGCTGTGCTGACCATCCTGGGGCCGGGCGACTTCTTCGGCGAGATGGCCCTCATCGACGAGTCCCCGCGCTCGGCGACGGCCGCGACCCTGGAGCCTACCGAGACCTGGACGCTCCACAGCGATGAGTTCCTGGCCTATCTGCAGGATAATCCTGACCTGGCGCTCCATGTCCTCAGGACGTTGGCCGGCCACATCCGGCGGCTCAACGCGCAACTGGCCGACACCTTTTCCCTCGACCTGCCCGGCCGCCTGGCGCGTACCCTGCTCAATCTGGCCGACCAGCATGGCCGCCACACCGTCGAGGGCACGGTCATCGAGCTATCCCTAACGCAGACCGACCTGGCCGAGATGGCCGGGGCGACGCGGATCAGCGTCAACAAGGCTCTCGGCCGCTTCAAGCGATCCGGTTGGGTGCGGGTGGCCGGGAAAGAGCTGACCGTCCTCGACCGCGACGCGCTGAAGGAGCTGATCGCCGCGTCGGGCGGGCGAATCTGATCGGCCGATTGGCTTCCCCATCTAACCGATAGCTAAAAAAATCGGCAGAATCCCGCCCAATCATTACCCCTGTTCGCCCCAAATCGGGTATAAACGCGGGATTGCATGCCGGGAGCGCCCGGCGATCATCGTATGAGCGTAACCGACACCGATAATCCGATCACCGACCGGCCGGAGCCGCCTGCCCCGGCCGTTGCTGCGTCCCGCGCCAGGGGCGCGGCCGTCGTCATCCTGTTCCTCATCCTGGCCCTGGCCGGGTTGCTGCGTTTCTCCGGCATCAACTGGGACAGCGGCAGCCATCTCCATCCCGACGAGCGATTCCTGACCGACCTGGCCGCCAATCTGCGCAGCAACGAGAACCCTCTCGACTATCTGCGCACGTCGGTCTCGACACTGAACCCGTATAACGCCGGGCGCGACTTCTATGTCTACGGCAATTTGCCCATGACGGCGACGCGCCATGCGGCCGAATGGACCGCCGGCCTATGCGACAGGCTGGCCGAGCGAACCGGGGAGCCGTGGTGCAAGCGCAACTACACCGGCTACGACGGCATCCATATCGTCGGCCGTTTCCTGTCGGCCCTGCTCGACGTGCTGACGGTGGCGGTCACGTTCCTCATCGGCCGCCGGCTGTACGGCAAGTGGGCCGGACTGATCGCCGCCTTCCTGATGGCTACCTCGGTGATGGCCATCCAGCAGTCGCACTTCTTCACGGCCGACAACTGGGCCACCTTCTTCACCACCGTGGCTATCTATGCCGCCGTGCGAGCGGCGACCATCGGCGACGACGAGCCGCGCTGGCGCTTGCGCTGGTACGCCTTCTTCGGGCTGGCCCTGGGCATGGCGGCCGCCTCGCGCATCAACATGGTTCCCCTGGCGCTGATCATCAACGTCAGCGCGCTCATCTGGCTGGGGAAGAGAATTACGAATTACGAATTACGAATTACGAATTTGGGGACGACCGACGCCGGCGATTCGTCATCCGTCATTCGGAACTCGTCACTTCCCCCTCGCGATTTTGAGCGGGCCGTCATCGCCGTCGCCCTGGCCGCGGCCGTGTTCATCCTGACCTTCCGCGTGGCCCAACCCTACGCCTTCGTCGACGCCGGGATGGTGCGGCAGCAGGCGCTGGCCGAGACGGGCGTCGAGCCGAACGCCTTCGTGGTGGCCCTCAAGGCAATGACTGGCCTGAACCCGCAGTTCCTGTCCAACATGAGCGAGATTCAGCGGCTGCAAGCGCCGGACGCGCTCTTCCCGCCGGCCGTGCAGTGGGTCGACCGCCCGGCCATCGTCTTCCCGCTCACCAATATGGTCCTCTACGGCATGGGCCTGACGGCGGGCATCTTTGCCTGCTTCGCCGTCCTTTGGGCCGCATGGCGGATATTCACATCGAAAGACGAAAGGCGAAAGACGAATTACGAATTACGAATTACGAGTGACGAATTAAGAGAGGCGGACGGCGATTCTGAACTCGTCACTCGTCACTCGTCATTCGTCACGCCCGAATGGATGCTCCATGCCATCCCCGTCTCCTGGACGCTGCTCTACTTCCTTTATATGGGCACGCGCTGGGTGAAGTCGGTGCGCTATTTCCTGCCCATCTACCCCACACTGTTTGTGCTGGCCGGGTGGGGGATTGTTTATTTGTGGCAAAGGGCGAAGGCGAAAGATGAATTACGAATTACGAATTACGAATCAAGAGCCGCCCCTGTCACTCGTCGCGCGCTGGTGGGGCTGCTGGCGGCGCTGATCCTGCTGCCCAGCCTGCTGTGGGCGGTGACGTTCACGCGCATCTACCGCCAGCCGATGACCCGCATCGCCGCCTCGGACTGGATTTTCGACAACGTGCCCAGCGGGGCCACGCTGCTCTATGACACGGCCGACGGCGTGACGCGAGAGATGAATCTGCCGCTCAAGGGAATGCTGTTCACCGAGCAAGGCGCGCCTCTCTATCTCGATTTCATCCTGCCGGAGGGCGGCGTCATCCGTGCCGTGCGCTTCAACTACCTCGACGATCCCGATTTCGACCTGGAAGGCGCGGCCGACGACGCCGAGACCATCCGTGTTTATGTCAACGACGGCCCGCCGGTGGAGCACCCGCTGACGCTGGACGGAGAGAAGCGCGCAATCATCGTCGAGCTGCCGTCCACCCCGATCCAGAGTGACCGGACGGTGCGCCTCACCGTGGAAGCAGGGCCAGGCGGCCCCATCCGTGCCGGGACAAGCCTGCTGGTCAACGAAGTCTGGGACGACCTGCTGCCCGCGAGCACCGGCGGCCGCAACCCCTACGGCGCCTACTACACCGAAGTGACCGGCGGGCAACGGCCCGTCGTCAACCCCGACAGCCCCGAGAAGCGCGAGGAAGTCATCCGCTGGCTCGACGAGGCCGACTACATCATGATCAGCAGCCAGCGCGCCATCTGGAGCCTGCCGCGCATCCCGCTGACCTATCCGATGATGATCGAATATTACGAGTCGCTGTTCGACGGCTCGCTGGGGTTCGACCTGGTGGCCCAATTCCACGAGGACACCCGGCTCGGCCCGCTCTATATCAGCGACACGACCGGGCAGATCGGCTGGGGCGAGCAACCGAACATCGGCTGGCCCCCGCCGGGCGATCTGGCGGCCGAGGAAGCGTTCAGCGTCTACGACCACCCGCCGGTGTGGATCTTCCGCAAGAACGAGAACTACAGTTCCGAAAACACAAGGGCGCTGCTGGAGCGCGTCGACCTGAGCAACGTCCGGGTGCAAAACCCGCTGGAGGCGACGCGGGCCAAGGGCGGCCTGATGCTGACCGACGTCGAGCGGGCCATCCAGCAGGCGGGCGGCACCTTCCGCGAGGTGTTCCACATCGACGGCACACTGGCCGAGCATCCCTGGCTGGCGGCCGTTACCTGGATGGTCGCGCTGGTCTTGCTGGGTTGGGCGACTTTCCCGCTGACCTACGTCGCCCTGGGCGGCCTGCCCGACCGCGGCTACGCCCTGTCGCGGGCGCTGGGGCTTCTGGTCATCTCCTGGCTGTCGTGGCTGGCGGCATCGACGCAGATTTTGCCCTTCACCCGCTGGACCATCCTGCTGGCGCTGTTCTGCCTGCTGGCGGTGAGCGCGTTGCTGGCCGCGCGTCGTCATCACGAGATCGCCGCCTTCATCGGCCGCCGTCGAAACTACATCATCCTCGTGGAACTGCTGGGCGTGGCCCTGTTCCTGATCATGGTCGGCATCCGGCTGGGCAATCCCGACGTGTGGGACGTCATCTGGGGCGGCGAGAAGCCGATGGACTTGTCCTACTTCACGGCCGTGATGCGCTCGACCACCTTCCCGCCCTACGATCCCTGGCTGGCCGGCGGCTATATCAACTATTACTACTACGGCTTTGTGTTCATCGGCACGCTGGCCAAGATCTTCGGCACGATGCCCGCCGTGGCCTACAACCTGGCCCTGCCCGCGCTCTACAGCATGACCGGCCTGGGGGTGTTCAGCCTGGCCTGGAATCTGGTGACGGCCGTTGCCGAACCGGCCGATCAACCTGTTGCTGTAGCTCAACCTGTCGCTGTAGCTCAACCTGTCGCTGTAGCTCAACCTGTTGCTGTAGCTCAACCTGTTGCTGTAGCTCAACCTGTTGTTGTAGCTCAACCTGTTGCTGTAGCTCAACCTGTTGCTGTAGCTCAACCTGTCCAGGTTGAGTCTTCGCCAACCCGCGCAAGCTCGACAACTTACGCGACCCCCGCGGTCGTGGCCGGGTTCATCGCCGTGGCTCTGGCCCTCCTGCTGGGCAACCTGGCGCAGGTGCGCACCATTCAGACCGCCTGGTATCGCGCCGGGTCGCCATCGCTGGAAGAAATGCCGGTTGTCGGCGCTCTGGCGCGGACGCTCGACGGCGGCGTGAAGGTGCTGAGCGGCACGCCCGCCCCCATGTACCCCGGCGACTGGTTCTGGACGGCCTCGCGGGCCATCGCCGCCAACGAGGGCGAGGTGCAACCCATCACCGAGTTCCCCTATTTCACCTTCCTCTATGGCGACCTGCACGCACACATGATCGCCATGCCGCTCCAGATGCTGGCTCTGGGTTGGGCGATTGGCGTGGTGTTGGCGGGGGAGCGGAGGAGACGGAGAGCAGGGGAGCGGGGGAGAAGAGGAGAAGAGGAGCAGGGGAGCGGAGGAGAAGAGGAGCGGGGGTTTGCGCTGCGTGGGCCGCATCTCATCTCTTTGTTGGTGGGGGCGCTGGCCATTGGGGTGCTGCGGCCGACCAACACCTGGGACTGGCCGACGTACATGCTGCTGGGGTCGCTGGCCCTCGTCTATTACTTCTATCGCACCGAAGGCCCCACCTGGCGAGCGGTCGGGCTGGCGCTGTTCGCCATCGCCGCCCTGTTTGGGCTGTCGTCGCTGGCCTTTCTGCCCTTCACCGCCCGCTACGGATCGGCCTATGCCTCGGCCTCGCTATGGCCCGGCTCATACACCGGCGTCGTCGATTACCTGTTTGTCCACGGGCTATTCCTCTTCCTGGCGGCCACCTGGCTGGTCATCGAGTACCGCAACTGGGCGGCCTGGGCCAGGGAGCATTGGCCGGAGGGTGGCTTCCGGCAGTTGCTGACACTAGCCGCCGGGTTGACGCTGGCCCTGATCGCCCTGGCCTTGCTGCGCGGCTATCGGGCCGGGCTGCCCGCGCTGCCGGTGCTGGTGGCTGCCGGGCTGCTGGTGTTCCGGCCCAATCTGCCCGTCGGGCGGCGGGTCGTGGCCGCGCTCATATCCGCGGCCGTGGGGCTGACGCTGGTGGTGGAGGTTCTGGTGCTCGACGGCGACGTCGGCCGCATGAACACCGTCTTCAAATTCTATTTGCAGGTCTGGCTGATGCTGAGCGTGGCTTGCGGGGCGGCCGCCGTGTGGGCCTGGTCGACCATCCGCGACGCCGAGCGCGTTCGCGGCCCCTGGCGGGCGGCTTTGGGCCTGCTGGTGTTCATGGCCTTCCTCTACCCGCTGCTGGCGACGCCGGCCAAGTGGAACATCCGCATGAACAAGGAGGCGCCGCGCACGCTCGACGGGGCGGCTTTCCTGCCCCATGTCGAATACGGCGACACCGATTACGCCGGCAACCCGGTCACCATCCGGCCGGGCAACGACCTGGGGGCCATCGAATGGCTGCAACGCAACGTGGAGGGGTCTCCGGCCATCATGGAAGCGTTCGGCGGCAATCCCTATCGCTCCATCGCCGCGCGGGTGGCCATGTACACCGGGCTGCCGTCGGTTGTGGGCTGGGACTGGCACCAGCGGCAGCAGCGCGCCGTCGCCCCCGACAGTATCGTCACCGGCCGCATCGCCGATGTGAATACGTTCTACAACACGCCCGATACGGCCGTGGCGCGGAACATCCTCGCCAAATACGGCGTCGAGTATGTGTTCGTGGGCACGCTGGAAAACGCCTATTACCGGCCGGAAGGTCTGGCCAAGTTCGACCGGATGATCGCCGAGGGGTCGCTGGTGGAGGTGTTTAATGACGGGATGGCGCGGATATTACGAGTGACGAATGACGAGTGACGAATGACGAATGACGAATGCATAGCCCTTACATCTTGTCTCCGGGGATCGGATGACTGATATTCTGGCGGCCGTTCGCTGGTGGGCGGCGTTGGCGGTGGTGGGGCTGGCGGCGTGGCCGCTGGCCTGGTCGCTGTTGCGGCGCTTGCCCGACCGGGGCTTCGCCTTCGCGCGGCCGATCGGGCTGCTGCTGGTCGGCTATCTGTTCTGGTTGGCGGGCAGTCTGGGCTTCGCCGGCAACGACGGCGGCGGCATCGTGCTGGCCCTGCTGGCGGCCGCGGGGCTGTCGTGGCTGGCCTATCGTCGCCGGCCGCCCGATGACCCGTCCCTGCGCGACTGGCTGCGCGCCAACCGGCGGACGGTCATCCTCACCGAACTGCTGTTTTTGGGCGTGTTCGCCCTGTGGGTCTGGGTGCGGGCACAAAATCCGGCCATCAGCGCCACCGAGAAGCCGATGGAGTTCGCCTTCCTCAACGGCGTCGGCCGCAGCTCCGCCTTCCCCCCGCTCGACCCCTGGCTCTCCGGCTACGCCATCAGCTACTATTACTTCGGCTATGTCATGGTCTCGCTGCTGGGGCGGATGGCTTTCGTGGCCGAGCCGGTGGCCTTCAACCTGGCCATCGCCTGGCTGGTGGCGGGGACGGCGACGGGGGCGTTTGGGGTGGTTTATAACCTGATCGCCCTGCGGGGAATCAGGAATTACGAATTACGAATTACGAATTACGAATCAGGAATGGGGAATGGGGAACGGTCGTCGGCCGTTGCCCGGCGGGCGGCTTTGTTCGGCATTCTGGCCGCGCTGGCCGTGCCCGTGGCCGGGAACATGCAGATGGGGCTGGAGTTGCTGCACGGCAACGGCCTCGGCTCCGACGCGCTGTGGGCCTGGCTCGACGTGCGCGACCTGACCGGTCCGGCAGCAACCACGGACACCCCCCGCTACGAGACGTCCGGCTGGTGGTGGTGGCGCACCTCGCGCGTCATCCACGAGTATCACCTCTCCGGCCGCGCCGAGGAGGGGCTGGAGCCGATCGTCGAGGTCCCGGCCTTCAGCTTCGTCCTGGGCGACCTGCACCCGCACGTGCTGGCCTTGCCGTTCGCCTTGCTGGCTATTGCCGTGGCGTTGGCCTGGTACCTGGAACTGCGGGCGGAGGGGCAGGGGAGCAGCGGAGAAGAGGAGCGGGGGAGCGAGGGAGCGGAGGAGAGGGAGGATCGCCTCCCTTCCTCCTCTGCCAACCGGCGCCCTTTCTCCCTTTCCTCCCTTCGGTCCGGTCTTATACCGTCCCTGCCGCTGTGGTTGTTCACCGCGCTGGTATTGGGCGGGTTGTCGTTCCTGAACACCTGGGACGTGGCCATCTACCTCTTTCTGGTGCTGGGGGCGTGGTTCGTGGCCCAATGGTTCCGCCAGGGGGCGACGGAGGGGCTGTGGGGACGGGCCGCGCTGGTGGGCGTGCTGCTGGTGGTGCCCGCGGCGCTGCTCTATCTGCCATTCTACCTCGGCTTTCGCTCGCAGGCCGGGCCGCCGTTTTTGCTGCCCTTCCTGATGCGGCCGACCCGCCTGGCTCATTATCTGATTATCTTCGGCATGCCGCTGCTGGCCATCAACGTCCTGCTGCTGACGCTGGCCGCGCGGCAACGGTTTCGTCACTGGCGGGCGGGACTGGGCGCGGCCGCGGCGCTGCTGGGCGTGCTGCTGGCGGTGATGCTGGCCTTCGTCTGGTTGCTGGCCGTGGGGCCGGAGAACCGCATCAGCGATCTGGCTAACGAGCTGGGGCTGGCCCTGTCGCCGCGGCCAGATTCCGGCCTGGCCTTCGGCTGGGGGTTCCGGGCGCTGGTGGCCCTGATACCGCCCGTGCTGGGGGCGCGGCTGGCGTCGCCGTGGCTGGCCTTGCTGCTGGCGGGCATGGCCGGGCTGGTGGTCATGGTCTGGCGGTCGCAGATCGAGGAAAAGGAGCCTCCGCCGGTCGACCGGGCGTTGCCCTTCGTGCTGCTGCTCATCCTCACCGGGGTGCTGCTGACGCTGGGGCCGGACTTCCTTTATTTGCGCGACAACTTCGGCGTGCGGCTGAACACGACCTTCAAGTTCTACTATCAGGCCTGGGTCATGTTCGGCGTGGCCGCCGTGGTCGGCCTCGACTATTTGTGGGCCACGCGCAGTTCCGGCGCCTCGCGCGTCGTGGCCGCCCTCACGACGGCCGTCTGGCTGGCCCTGCTGGTCGTGGCCCTGCTGTTCCCCGTCTATGCCGTGCGCTCGCGGGCCATCGAATACCGCGGCCAGGCGCAGACGGCCGACGGCTCGCCGCTGGAGCGAGAGGCGGCGACGCTCGACGGCCTGGCCTGGTTGCGACGCTTCAACCCGTCGGATTACGAAGCCATCCAATGGCTGCGGCAACAGGCCGAGACGGCCGCCGCCCCGCCGGTTGTGCTGGAGGCCGTCGGCGGGCAATACAGCGGTTACGGTCGGGTCTCGGCCAACACCGGCCTGCCCACGCTGGTCGGCTGGGCGGGCCACGAGTGGCAATGGCGCGGCAGCGACCACCCCGAACCCGGCCGCCGCGACGCCATCGTGGAGCAGATCTACACCGCGACCGACATCACCCAGGTGGCCGCGCTGCTTGACGAGTTCAATGTGGCCTACATCTACGTGGGCGACCTGGAGCGAGAGAAGTACGGCCCGGTGGGGCTGGACAAATTCATCGACCGGCTGCCGGTTGCCTTCGCCAATGACCGTGTTACCATTTACCGCTGGCAAGCGGCCGCGCAATGAGCATGACCAGTGAACTGACCCCCTCCACGACCCGTCCGGAATCGTCCGTCGAGCGCCTCTTGGCCAACTTCACCGTGGCCGACGGGCTGATGGTGGGCATCGGCCTGCTGGCGGCCTGGTTGCGGCTGGGCGATCTGGCCCGGCTGCCCCTCTCGGCGGCCGAGGCGACGGCGGCGCTGCCCAGCTATCATTTCTGGTCGGCCGGGGCGGCCGTCCTGCCGCCGGTCAGCCCGGCTTATTTCACCTTTACCAACCTGATCATGGGGCTGGGCGGCAACGGCGACGCCGCCGCGCGGCTGGTTCCGGCCCTGTTCGGCGTGCTGACCGTCCTGCTGCTGTGGGCGTGGCGCAAGCGCGCCCATCCGGCGGCCTGGCTCGTCCCGGCGCTGTTCATGGCCCTGTCGCCACTGCTGACGGCCGTCTCCCGCACGGCCGGCGGCGACGCCATCGCCCTGTTCGCCCTGCTGCTCATCGTGGCCGCGGGCTGGGGCGACGAGATGGGGCGCGGCCGGGCCGTCGCCCTGGGGGTCGGGGTCGGGCTGGGCCTGACCAGTTCGCCATTGTTCTACACCGGTCTGGCGGGACTGCTGCCCGCGGTCTGGGTCGCCGGGGCCGGTCGGCCGTCCCTCTCGGGGCGGGCCTTTCGCACGGCCGCCCTCGCCGCAGCCCTCACCTTCCTGCTGGTGGCCTCTTTCGGGCTGTTTTACACGCCGGGCATCGGCGCATCGCTGCGGCTGTTCCCGGCCTGGCTGGGGCAGTTCGGGCTGCAAGCCGGTCCTGAATCGGCGACCGCGCCGTTATTCTCCCCCTGGCTGACCTTGCTGCGCTACGAGCCGGCGATCTTCGTGCTGGGCGTACCGGCGGCCGTGTGGGCCTTCCTGCGGCGCGACCGGCACGGCCTGGCCATGGTGATTTGGCTGATTGGCGCGCTGCTGATCGCCCTGCTGCAACCGGACACACCGGCCAACCTGACCGCGGCCCTGCCGGCCGGCTACCTGCTGGTGGGGTTGTTCGCGGCCATGCTGGCGGCCGCGCGGGAACACCACCCAATCGACGAGCGGCGCATGTTCTGGTCGACGGCCATCGGACTGATGGGGCTGGGGGCGCTGGTGCTGGCCGCGTTCGGCCGCTTCGCCCGCCTCGACCTGCTGACCGGCGAGAACGCCAACCTGATCCTCCTGTCGGCCCTGGCTTTCGTCATGGCCGGGCTGGCGGTGATCCTGGCCATGGGCTGGGAGAGCGCGGCCGCTCGCCGGGGGGCGTTCGTGGGGCTGGCCGCGCTGTTGCTCTTCTGGCAATGGGGAACGGCCATGCAGCTGTCCCGGCTGGGGGCCAACGACCCGCGCGAGCGCTGGGTCATCGGCGCCACCGACGACGACGTGCAATTGATGGCCGACGTGGTTCGCAGCGCCTCGTGGCAGCTGGCCAACTCCGGCCGCGATCTCCGGATTTTCAGCATGGTGGAATCGCCGGCGCTGGACTGGTATATGCGCGACTATGTGGGCTATCAGTCGGGCGCGGCCGTGCCGCTGGAGCTGCGGGCCGACGTGGTGATCACGCCGCTGGGGGCCGAGCTTGCCCTGCCCGACGACTATTTCGGGACTGATTTCGCCCTGACGCAGCACAAAATACCGGATGCAGGCCCGGCCACGCTGTCGGACAGGCTGAAATGGCTGCTGTTTCGCGATTCGACCGCGCCGACGGAGACGGAGCGCGTCGTCCTCTGGGTTCGCTCCGACCTGGCCCGATGAACGGGAAAGAGGCGATATTTTCGTAACGATGAATGACGAATTCGTTTTGACACAGGATGGGACGGCTAAGCCCATCCACCGAACAACGAACGGCCGCGCCCTGACGGGTTCGCGGCTCGAGAGAGACCTATGACCGACCTGAGCACCCCTTCACCCCAACAACCGGCGGCGACGACCGACTTCCTGTCGCGGCCGCTGGTGGCGGCCATCAACCTGGACTGGGAGAAGACCATCTACCTGGTCTTCATGATCATCGCCATCGTCACCCGCTTCTATGGCCTGGGCGACCGTGTGGTCAGTCATGACGAGAGCCTGCACACCCAATATTCCTACCAGTTCTACAACGGCGACGGCTACTCCCACTCGCCGCTGATGCATGGCCCCACCCTGTTCCACGCCACGGCCCTGTCCTACTGGCTGTTCGGCGACAGCGACTTCTCCTCGCGCATCCCCAACGCCATCCTGGGCATCATCCTGGTGCTGATGCCCTGGCTGCTGCGCGACTTCCTGGGGCGAAAGGGGGCGCTGTTCGCCAGCTTCATGCTGCTCATCTCACCCTACGTCAGCTACTACTCGCGCTACATCCGCCACGACGTCTACCTGATCGTCTCGGCCCTGATCGTCTTCATCGCCACCTGGTACTACATCCGCGAGCGCAAGACGAAATACCTGTGGTGGTTCGTCGTCGGGCTGGTGCTGATGTTCGCCACGATGGAGGCGTCGTTCATCTACGTGGCCATCTTCGGCAGCTTCCTTGTGTTGCGGCTGCTGGCCCTCATCGCCGGAGCGCCATGGGTGCGCGAAGCTTACCCCCGGCTGCGCGTTCCTCTGCTGGTGGCCCTGACGGGCATCATCCTGCTGGGCGCCGGTTTCGGGTTGCATCGCTTCAGCAGCAGCAAGACGGCCGACGTAGCGACGGCCACGGCCACGACCGAAGGCTTCGCCGTCGATCCCAACGCCTCCCCAACGGCCACGCCCGACGCGGCGGCCACGGAAAATAACCTGTCCCGCTGGATAGAGCTGGGCGGCATCGTCCTGTTCGGCCTGGGGTTGTTCCTCATCGTGCGGCAGATGCGGCCCCACATCGACGGCTACCCCGAGTTCGACATCATCATGCTCTATGTGACGCTGGTCTTGCCGCTGGCGTCTCCCCTGCTGATACGGATCGTCGGCTGGAACCCGGTCGACTACACCCTCAACACCTGCGTGCTGGCCGGGCAGGAGGCGATGGGTGACCTGCAGCTGTTCTTCGCCAAGCTGGGCAACGCCACCTGTCGCGACGCCTTCCTGTCGTCGCCCGTCACCCGCTCCACGACCTTCCTGCTGGCCACCGTCGTCATCAGCGTGCTGGTGGGGTTGTGGTGGGACCGCAAGCGCTGGCCGGGGCTGGCGCTGGTCTTCACCGGCATCTTCCTGTTCTTCTTCACCTCCATCTTCACCAATATCGCCGGGTGGCGCACCGGGGCCATCGGCTCGCTGGGCTACTGGCTGGAGCAACACGGCGTACAGCGCGGCAGCCAGCCGCCCTATTACTACTTCTTCGTCACGACGCTCTACGAGTTTCTGCCGATCATCTTCTCGCTGGCGGGCATCGGCTTGTGGCTGAAGCAAAAGCGCATCAACGGCGTGGTCTGGTTCTGGGTGCTGGCCGGGCTGCTGGCTCTGTTGGCCCACAGTCTGGCCAACTATTTCTTCAATCGCACGCTGCTCAACCCCGAAGACCAGAGCCAAATCCCGGGGCTGATGGCCGCCGCGTCGGTCCTGCTCATCGCCGCCGCTTACTGGTTCCTCATCCGTCGGCGGCAGATCATCGACCACCTCGGGCTGGAGCGCGGGCTGCGCGATCTGGTCGATTTGCCGGCCTTCACGGGCTTCGTGCCGTCGCTCATCTGGTGGATGTTGCTGTCCTGGCCGGCCTACAGCATCGCCGGGGAGAAGATGCCCTGGCTCAGCATCCATCTGACCATCCCCATGTGTTTGCTGGCGGGCTGGTACATGGGGCAGCGGCTGGAGTCGGTGGACACGCGCGAACTGTTCTCGCGGCGCGGGCTGGTCGCGCTGGGGCTGACGGTGGCCCTCATCCTGCTGGCGGCCGTCGCTCTGGGGCCGCTGCTGCTGGGCGAGATCAAGCTGGGCAGCCAGGAGGTCGACCGCCTGAAGAACTTCGGCCGCCTGCTGGGCGGCTTGCTGGTGGCGGCAGGCGTGGGCTATCTCTGGTATCGCTTCACCAGGCCGCTCGACGGCCACCTGCGCCGGGTGGTGGCCACGCTGGCCGTGTTTGTCATCCTGGCCGGGCTGACCATCCGCTTCAGCTTCATGGCCAACTTCGTCAACTACGACTACACCAACGAGTTCATGGTCTACGCCCACGGCGCGCCGGCCACCAAGAGCGTGGTGCTGCGGCAGCTGGAAGAGCTGTCGATGCGACTCTATGGCGACAAGAGCATCCGCGTGGGCTATGACAGCGACGTGGCCTGGCCTTTCACGTGGTACCTGCGCGAATACCCCAACCGGGCCTACTTCGGCGACAGCCCCTCGCAAAGCCTCACCGAGTCGCCCATCGTCCTCGTCGGCCGCAAGAACTGGGACGCCGTCGATCCCTATCTGGCCAACAACTACACGAAACACGAATACACCTTCCTGTGGTGGCCGATGGAGGATTACCGCCGCTTCTCATGGAACGCCATCCTTGGCAACCCGGCCGACGAGACGCGGCGCGGGCTGCTCAACGCCGACGTGCGGCAGGCGCTGTGGGACATCTTCTTCTATCGCGACTACCAAAAGTACGGCGAGGTATTCGGCGGCACCTTCACCGCCGGGCAGTGGCCGCTGCGCCACGACCTGCGGCTGTACATCCGCGACGACGTGGCCGCCAATCTGTGGGACTTCGGCGTGGGGGCGGTCAGCGCCGCGCCGCGCGTCGATCCCTACGAGGCCAATCAGCTGCTGCTGTCGCCACAACGGGTCATCAACCCGTCGAGCGTCGCCGGCGCGGGCGAGGGCAGCCTGTCCAGCCCACGCAACGTGGCCATCGGGCCGGACGGGCTGGTCTACGTGGCCGACAGCGGCAACCATCGCATCCAGGTGTTTGACGGCGACGGCCAGTTCGTGCGCGGCTGGGGCAGTTCCGGCACCGCGCCGGGGCAGTTCAACGAGCCGTGGGGGCTGGAGGTCGACGACCAGTTCGTCTACGTAGCCGACACCTGGAACCATCGCATCCAGAAGTTCACCCTCGACGGGGCGCTGGTGGGCGTCTTTGGCGCCAGCGGCTCGCCGTCGGCCGATGATCCCAACGGCGGCCTGGGTCTGTTCTTCGGCCCGCGCGACATCGCCATGCTGAGCGACGGCTCGCTGCTGATCACCGACACCGGCAACCACCGGCTGCAAGTGATGTCGGCCGACGGCACATTCATGCGCGTGGTCGGCGGCTTCGGCAACCAGCCGGGGCAGTTCAACGAGCCGGTGGGACTGGCCGTGGGGCCGGACGGCTCGGTGTTCGTGGCCGACACCTGGAACCATCGCATCCAGCGCCTGTCGCCCGAGCTGCTGCCCGCCGGCGAGTGGACGGTCGAGGCCTGGGACGGGCAATCGATCAACAACAAGCCCTATCTGGACGTCGACAGCGCCGGACGGGTCTGTGTGAGCGACCCCGAGGGGTATCGCGTGCTCATCTTCAGCCCCACGGGGGCCTATCTGAACCGCTTCGGGCAGTTCGGCGCGGACACGAACAGTCTGGGGTTGCCCAACGGGCTGGCGCTGGCGGCCGACGACTCGCTATGGGTGGCCGACGCGGGCAACCACCGGGTGCTGGGCTTCCCGCCGGTCTATGGCGCGCCAATCATCGGCGTGCCGGTCGAGGAGCCGCCCGGGGAGCCGGTGGAGGAGATCATGCTCCCCACCGACGAAGGCCCGGCTGAGTCCTATCCGGCCGAAAACGTGGCGCCGACGAGCGACGGGAATTAACCCCCGCTCCCGGCGGCCCGGCTCTGAGCGGCCACCTGCTCCATCACCCGGCGAATCGAGGCGGGCGGTTGCGCGCCGCTGAAGGCGTATTTCCCGTTGAAGATGAAGAACGGCACGCCGCTGATGCCCGCTTGCCGGGCGTAATCGACGTCGGCCAGCACCTGGTCTTCGGCCGCGTCGCCCAGCAGGGCCGCCCGCGTCGCCTCGGCGTCCAGCCCCACCTCCCCGGCCAGCGCCACCAGCACGTCGAGATCGCCGATTTCGCGGCCGAATTCGAAGTAGGCGGCATAGATGGCGTCGAGCATGGCCCCGCGCAACGGCTCGGGGGTCAGCCAGACCAGCCGGTGGGACAGCATGGTGTTGGGCGCGCGCTCGATGGCGTCGAAGTCGAAGACCAGCCCCACAGCCGCGCCGCGCTCGGTTGGCGCGGTGAAAAAGTCGGCCAACGTCATCCGCCCGCCGCCCTTGGCCAGCATGTGGGCCTTGAAGTCGCGCCCCCCGGCGGGGACGTCGGGGTCGAGGAAGAAGCTGTGATAGCGCACCGTCACCGGCTCGCCCGTCCAGCCCTCCAGGGCCAGCTCCAGATGGCGCTTGCCGATGCGGCACCAGGGGCAGACTGTGTCCGAAAACAGGTCAATTTGCATGAATACTCCCATGCCGGACGGCCGTCGATTTGGCGGGCGGCCGCCGGTCAATCCCTGAACGATTTGTGTCAGTCCTCCGGGATGGCCGGGCGGACGTGCTCGGCCACGAAGGCGTTGTAGGCTGCCAGAATGCGACGACTGATGGGGCCGGGGCGGCCGTCGCCCACCGCCTGCCCGGCAATGCTGATCACCGGCAGAAAGGCCCGCGAGGAGCCGCTCAGGGCCGCCTCGTCCAGCGTGGCCGTCGAGCCGGCGTCGATGGCCTCCAGCCGCAAGGGGATGCCCAACTCGTCGATGATCCGCAGGACGATAGCCCGCGTGACCCCCTCCAGCACCCCTTCCCCGGCGGTCCAGACGACGCCGTCGCGCACCGCCCAGAAGTTCGTGCCCGTGCCCTCCAGGATGCGGCCGCGGCCGTCGAGCAGCAGCAGCTCGTAGGGTTCGGCGACCGGCGCGCTTGCGGTTTGCTCCAGTTGCGCCAACCCGGCCGAGGACGGCCGTCGCGCGGCGTAATCGGCCGACTTGGCCAGCGGGTTGTCGCGGGCCGTCCCGGCGGCGAAATCGACGGCCACCCCCCGCTCGTACAGCGACGACGGGGGCGGCGTGAAGGGCTGGATGGCGATCAGCTCCCGCCCGACCGGCTCCGACGCGGCGGCCAGCACGTCGATGCGCACGCGCATTTCCGGCCACGGGGCGGCGGTGACGACGGCGTGCAGCGCCCGCCGCAGCCGCGCCTCGTCGAGGGCGTAGTCGATGCCCAGCAGGGCCAGCGAGCGCTCCGTCCGCGCCAGATGCCGGTCGAGATAGAGGAACCTGTTGTGCCCGAAGGTGCGCAAGGCGGTGTAGGCCCCCAGCGGCAAGCCGTGGTAGAGGTCGGCGAAGCGGGTCGCCCCCTCGGGCACGGGCAGCGGCCGCGGGCCGTCGTCGTCGATGGCGTAGAGTCGGAATTGGGACATGGTGCGTGTTATGGGTCGGGTGTCGCCGGCCTGTCGCCTCGGGGAGAAGGATGCCCCGGAATTGGGGATTCGTCAATAGGTGGGGGGGGCCAAGGCCAGGGCAGGGCAACCGCATATAGAAACAGGGCACGCGGCGAAGAATCGACTATCCTTCCAAGAAAAATGGAGGATGGGCATGAACACGATAGGTGCATCGCTGGTCGAACACTTTGGAGCACTGGAGGATCCGCGGGTAGAGCATCTGACAGATCACAAATTACTGGACATCATCACGATTGCATTGTGCGCCATTATCAGTGGCGCCGAAACGTGGAAAGACATAGCCTTATTCGGGAATGAACGGCTGGAATGGCTCAGGCAGTTCATGGCGTTGGAGAATGGTATACCGTCTGATGACACGTTTGGGCGGGTGTTCGCTCGACTTGAGCCGGGACAGTTTCAGGCATGCTTCATGTCCTGGGTCAAGGCGGTGTTTGAGGTGACCAAAGGACAGGTTATCGCCGTGGATGGCAAGAGCGCGCGGCATTCGTATGACAAGGCCAATGGGAAAGAGGCAGTTCATCTGGTCAGTGCGTGAGCGACAGACAATCATCTGGTGCTGGGTCAACGGGCAGTGGCGGAGAAGTCGAATGAGATTACGGCCATTCCGGAGTTATTACGGCTTCTGGATGTTAGTGGCTGTATCGTCACCATCGATGCGATGGGTTGTCAAACGGCTATAGCCGAGCAGATTATCGTTCAACAAGCTGACTACGTCTTGGCTGTGAAGGGCAACCAAGCGAATCTGTACGAAGATACGGCCTTGTTTTTCCACTTGGCACAGCAAAACGACTTCCAGAAGGTGACCTATACTTACGACCGGACGGTGAACAAGGAATACGGTCGGGTCGAGGTGCGCCAGTGTTGGGCCGTCTCCGGCAAGGACAGCCTTCACTTTCTGCGCGATGCTAACCGCTGGCGCAGTTTGCGGACGCTGGTCATGGTGACCAGTCAGCGTCAGGTGAATGGTCAAACCTCGTCGGAAACGCGCTATTACATCACCAGCTTACCCAATGACGCCACCCGAATTCTGCACACGGGGCGCAGCCACTGGGGTATCGAGAACGCCCTGCACTGGGTGTTGGACGTAGTGGATGGTACTCGTATCCGCAAAGACCACGCTCCGGAAAACATGGCCGCCCTCAAACGCTTCGCTCTGTCTCTGCTCAAACAGGAGAAAACTCTTAAACGAGGCGTTCAGGACAAACGCCTGAAGGCAGCTATGAACCCTGACTACTTGCGAAAGGTGCTTTCAGTTTAATATGCGGTTGCCCTGCCCGTTTTCCCCTTCTCGTACGTCTTGCTATAGAATCTGTTGTGCTTACCAGTTGAAGAGGAGGTGTTTTATGCCTGTGGCGGCCGTCGTACATCTTGAGGCTCTAGCCGATGGTCACGTCGAGGGCGGTTTTGGCCGCGCCATTCATAGCCTCTGGAATGATCATTTGGCGCAGGTAGCGCCCCAGGTCGGCCAACAACTGCAGCATCAAGCGCAGACCCAGCCGTTCGCACTCTCAGACCTCATGGGGCTGCAAGCGTCCCCCTCCGGAGAGATATGCATCGTCGCCGGAGACCGGGCTTGGTTTCGCGTGGCCGTCCTGGAAGATTCTCTCGCCGCGGTGCTCACCGGTAACTGGCTACCCGGGTTGCTCGGACAGCCTACGAAGTTGGCTGGCATACCCTGGGCCGTACTGGCCCATTCAGCAATTCCCGAGCAACACCCTTGGGCAACCCGGGAGAGCTACGACTCGATCTGGCGACACGCCCAAAGCCGGGCAACGAGCATCGATAACTGGCAATTCCGCTTCCGCTCGCCCACCACGTTTCATGCTGGTCGCAAGACCCATCTCCCGTTTCCCCTACCCGACTCGCTTATTAAATCCTGGCTGCGGCGATGGAACGCTTTTAACGACATCGAGCAGCTATGGCAGTGGCTGCCCCACTGGCGGAAGTCGCTCGTCGTCAGCGGCTATAGCCTGCGAACAGTTCCGGTTCGGTATGGCCGGCAGTTGCGAATCGGCTGTGTCGGCTGGTATGGGCTGCGCGCGCTCAACCTGCCGCCGGATGAGCGGGCAATTATCAACGCCCTGGCCGATTATGCATTTTATTGCGGCAGCGGTCATCACACCACCCAGGGCATGGGTCTAACCCGAAGGCAATCAACTTAAAGGAGGCAAATATTTATGACAGCAGAACAATTGTCTATCCGTTACCGGGCATTAACGCCCCTTTACACCGGCGACCGCAATATGAAGGTCGACCGGCTGCACGAGACCGGCTTCCACGGCAGCATACGCTGGTGGCTGGAGGCACTCATCCGCGGCGTTGGCGGGTTGGCGCTCGATCCCGTTCAGCAAGCCGGCAATTTCGATATCAAAAAGTACAAGGATGACTACGGATCCCTGGGCCCGGACGCCTTTCGCCACACCGACCGCCTGCGTGCCTGTGGGCTGGACGACGCCTCCCAGGTGTACGGGGCAACGGGTTGGCGTCGCCGCTTCCGGCTGGAGCTTGACCATTCCCGTCAATTCGACCGCTCAAACTGGGACACCATTAGCCTGCCCGACCGTTCATATACGGCCACAGACAGGAACGGCCGATCGGTGACCAAAACTCCAACCTGGTGGCTTAAAGACAAACCATTTCTGGACGAGTTCGATCTCACCCTGCGCTCGCTCGACTCCGGCTTCCCGCTGGGCATCGTCGGCGGGCTGCTCTCCTTTCTGGAGGAGTGGGCCGGCGTGGGAGCCAAGAACCAGATGGGCATGGGAGTGATCCGGCGTGTTGAGGGGGATGAACCATCGCGACAGACGCTATACGATTGGCTGAGCAGCCTTTCGTCAGTGACGCCAGCTATAACAACCAGCCAAACGCGAGACATGGCGAAATTGCCTGCGCTGGATAACATGTTTCTGGCCCACCTCCACGTCACCGACGACACCAAAGAGACCACCTTTCGCCTCAAGACCGATCTACGCCGCAAGTTCACCGATGACAAAGTGCGTCATTTCGTGATGGGTACTATCAAGGATTGGGGGGTGGCAGACGATGGTCGTTTGGCCGCCAAGGTCAAGATATCACTGCCATACAAAATTGGAGATGACGAGCGTTACTCGATGCGTATCTGGGGCTGGTTGCCGCATCAAAACCCCGCCTATACGACGACGTGGACACGAGACAAAGTCCTTCAGACGATCTACGGCGAATTGATGGCAATGGATGCGAATTTGCTCTGGCGCGAAATGAACTCCACGCGCGATCAATCTGGTACCAAGCAGACCGATCCGCTGGCTTTCCTGAAAGAATTATTGGCCTTGTCCTGAAGAAGAGTGGGCCATGGAACTACCGTTTCCGGGAGGTCACTATGCAATACGAATGGAATGTCACTTGTGCTGAAGAGTTGGAATCCTTGTTGAACTCTTTCGAGAATCAAAGATCTAGCTTCCTTGCCGCCGACGGTGATGCAAGGAAAGATGCCGAACGAGAGTTGGAATCCTTGGGCAAGCGCTTGATGAAAGCGCCCAAACTGGCTCACGCAACCCTGGCGCTCAACTACCTGGTGGCAACCGGAGCCGACGCAGGGAACGAGGACAAAAGCCAGAGCAGCCACGTGCGGAATGCGTGGATGGATAACCCGGCTGATCCGATGGCCAACGTACCCGACGTGCTGGGCGGCCTGCCGCCCACTGGCACGGCCGCGCCGACGTCCTTGCCGCGAAACAGTCTGCTGCTCCGGCTCGATTTCACGCTCGAAAAGCCCTATCTGAGCAAGGATGACACGGCCTTCCACGTCCTCGACAATCCGGTGCGCAAGGAGTGGGTCTTCCGCGTCCCGGCCATCGCCTCGACCAGTTGGAAAGGCGCGCTGCGGGCCACGTTCTGGCAGCGCGGTCACGATGAAAATGATCCGATGGTGCAGCGCCTCTTCGGGAACTCGCGTGACGATGACGACGGGCAGGCCGGTTGCCTGATCTTCTTCCCCACCTACTTCAGGAACAATGACGTCGGCATCGAGATGATCAACCCCCACAAGCGTGACACGGGTACCGGCAAGCTGCCCATCCCGTTCGAGGCAGTGCGGGCCGGTGCGCGTGGCGTCTTCTGGCTGCTCTATGCGCCACGTGATGCGGCCGGCGTGACGCACCTGGCCGATGACCTTCGAGAGATCGGCGAAGCTCTGACCGATCTGCTGTCGGTCTACGGTGTGGGGGCCAAGGTGTCGTCGGGCTATGGGACAGCAACACCACGCGGTGGCCGGCTCTTCCTGCGGGCGGCCATCCCGCCCTATGAAGAGGCAGGCCAAACGGCAGCTACCGCCGGGCCTGAGCCGATCGTGCCGGCCGGCCCCATTATCGAGCCGGCTGATCAATGGATGGTACCCCTGCTGAGTGACGAGGCCGGCAAGCCCGTCTTGGTCGATGATTTCCTGAGAACGGTGGACGAGAAGTGGCCAACTACACGCGGAAAGAAGCCGAAAGGCCCGCCGGAGGAGTGGAAAAATTACATACGCTGGTACAAGCATCACGCCCCGGCTGAGCCATCTATGCCGGTCGAATCAGAAGCTGTGGAGCCTGACCTGTTCGCGGCCGACTTCCAAAAGCTGAAGGAGTTGGAACCCATCGCCGGCCACATTGGCCGCTTTCTCAACCCTGCTCCGGTGGAGGGCGAGGCGACCGATGGGGAAGTCAACAATCAGGAGGTAGCCCCATGACCCGCACGATCTTTGATCTGACCGATGATGAGAAAGCGGCCATCCGCGCTATCGAGATCGCTGGGTTGCTCCATAACATGGGCAAGCTCACCGATGAGTTTGTGGCCAGCCAGGCCGAAGGCGTGAAAGGCGACGGCAAATTCGATTACCTGGCTGTGGCCAATCCGAATGAAGTATTCAGCGACGCTGTGATGGAGCGTATCGTCGCGTTACCGGACAACGACACACTGAAGAAACGATTGATTCCGGATAATTCCTTGCCGAGGGCTGTCGACGTTCGGGATTTCACCAGGAATTTAAAGAACGTAAAGGCGAAATTCTGGGGCAATCAGGAGCTAAACCTGGCCGAGATCCTCTTGCTGGCAACACCGCTGGTCTTCTACAGGTATCTCCGGGAACCGGTCGAATACGAGGCTCTGTTTGGGCGTCCGGTGGAACCGGCTCGTTTGGTTGGCCTGCTACACAGTATCGCCCATTTCGAGAAGGACGACCCGGAAGCCGGCCAGGAACCGGGCCAAAAACAGCCGTCAGATGCGACGGCTCAGGCATCATCGGCTTTTGGTAATGAGACCGCGGTCGGCGATCTCAGCGATCGCTATCGCACGCTGCCGCTGGACGGTCTTCAGCTCGCGATCGATGACACCGGCGCCTATCAAATGCTGGAGGAGGCCTTGCGCGCACCGTTGCGCCAAGGGTTGGGCCACACCGCCCGGCCGATCAATGAGGTTTCGCTGTGGGACTGGAGCTACATGGTCAGCGCCTTCGCCAAGGCGGCCGCGGCGCAGATCTTCATCCACGGCTGGCCGGCGGGCGGCAAACTGGGCGACCTCCGGTTCCAAACGGTGAGTGTCAGCCTGAACCGGCTGGAGGCGATGACCAACAGCGACCGCATCAGCGACCTGCTGGGCGTCAAGCGGACGCTGGACGACAGCTATAATGAAGTACGGGCACTGTTCGAAAGCAAACTGGCCTTCGGCAAGCAGATCTACGCCGACGAGACAGGGGCAATCTTCCTGACCCCGGTCTTCGACCTGGCGGCCGGCGAGCTGCGCAAGCAGGTTGGGAGATTGTTCCCCAATGACCTCCAGCCGCGGGTGGCCGCATCTCCGCCCTTCACCGCTGCCGATCTGGGGCGCTTCCGCGGCCGGGACACGGCGGCAGAGGAGACAAGGGAAGCCTTTGCCAAGGCCCAGGCCGATTACTACGCCGGGCGAAAGCAAAAGGTCGCCGGCATGGTGGCCCGGTCACGCCGGGAGGCTCTGGCCGAAGCGTCCATCCAGTCGGAGCAGTCAGTGTCGGACTTGATGACCGTCTGGGCCGGGGACAACGGCCGCCCCGAACTGTGCACCGTCTGTCGCATGCGGCCGGTCGGCTATCCACGCAGTGGCGATCAGGCAGAAGGCATCACCCTGGATCACTGGGCGACGACCAGAAAGGCACGAGAGCGCCATATCTGCCGGGTCTGCCTCCACCGCCGAGGCCGCCCGTCGGAAGCCTGGCTCAAGAGCGGGCGGGACAAGACGATCTGGACCGATGAGGTGGCCGACGACAGCGGTCGACTGGCGCTGGTGGTCGGCCGCCTGCCACTGGATGAATGGCTCGACGGCACGCTGCTGGACACGCTGATGATCCACCGCAGCGCAAGCGGGCCAATTGCCAAGAACGCATCGCCGGCTCGCCTCTATCGCATCGCCGAAGAGGGGCGCAACTTCTGGCAAGACCAGATCGACAACACAATCCCTGGGGTGATCGGGGGGCGGCCCTTCCGGCTGCAACTGACTCCGGACGAGGCGCGGAAGCCGGCTCTCGGTCTCGGGCATGCCTACGAAGTCGCTTTTGATGATCATTCGCTCCAGGCGGTTTGGGACGGCGACCATTTCATCAGCGCCGAAAACCTGGCCGGACTGTTGCGAAGGCGCAAGATTGGCGGCCCGGAAGAGGGTCCCGGTACTATGGAAGGGCTTTCGGAGGCTTTGGAAGGGCGATCGGTCGCGATTCATTCGCCTTCGGGGTTCCTGGAAACCGGCGCGACCGAGGCTGAGAACATCACGATCGCCAAGGCCGAGGCCATTGACCACAACTACACGCCCCAGATCACGTTGACAAACGAGCCGGGCCTGGCTATGGCCCTGGTGCCGGCCGGTAAGGCGATGGCCGTGGCCGCGGCGATCCAGGAAAGGTATATCGAGCGGTTCGGGCGGGTTGCCGACCGGCTGCCACTCCATCTGGGGCTGGTCTACTTTCGGCGGCGCACGCCGTTGCCGGCCGTGCTGGATGCCGCTCGCCGTTTCCTCAGCATACCCATGGACTGGGAGCCGTGGCGGGTGACGGTGGAGAATCGGATGGCGACGTTCAGCGACGACGCCGGCCGCTGCTTCACCCATACCTATCCGGCAACGATGGGCGACGGCCAAACCCCCGACGAGTGGTATCCCTGGCTGGCGACGGCCAAACCCGCGCTCGACGCGGCCGTTCCGGCGGCCTATATCGATGACGTTCAGCTGGGGGCGACCGTCTACATCCGGCCTGGCTATTTCGACTATGAGTACCTCGACACCGCCGGGCGACGCTACGAAATCGCCTACGACGCCGCCGGCCGGCGGGCGACCCGCCTGGCGCGGCCGTTCCTGCTGGCCGAGCTGGCCGCTCTGGAGGCGACATGGAAGGTGTTTGAGGAGGGGTTGGACAAAAACCAGCAATATCAGGTCATCGGGCGCATTGAAGACGCGCGTGAGTCCTGGTTTGGGGATGGCGATTCGGCTGCGATGCGACAGCGCGTCGCCGACGCCACATTCACCGGTTTTGTGGACCACGCGCTGCGCTCGGCGAGCTGGAAGAAGGGCAAGAGGCCGTCCGACTTCGACACCCTGATCAACGCCGCCGCTTCCGGGCAGCTGGCCGATCTGGCCGAGATTCATCTGGAAATTATGGCGAAAGCCTCGGATTAGGATTCAAAAGGAGACATTCGACATGGCGAAATATGAGCGATTGACCTATCTCTTGATCACCCGCGACCCGGTTCATATCGGGGCCGGGGGCTATCGGCTGGGGCGGGTGGACAACAGCATCGTCCGCGAGCCGGGCACCGGCGTGCCCAAGATCCCCGGCAGCAGCCTGCATGGCGCGATTCGCACCTACGCCGCCCGGGAGTATGAAAACCTCGATGCCGCCGGGCAGAAGCACGACAAGGTGGATAAGCCGGAGGAAGACCAGGTCTGCTACACCTTCGGCTACCTGGCGAAACCGGCGACCGGCGAAGACCAGCGCGATGCCGGCGGTTATGCCGGCGTGGCCAACATCTTCGACGCTCAGGTGTTGCTCTTCCCGGTGCGGTCGGCCGGCGGGCCGCTGTGGGTGACGACGCCCTCTGCGCTGGCCGGGGCCGGCGTCACGGTTGCAGGAGGCCCGTCCAACTGGCAGCGCGACACGGTGCTGCCCACCGGCGATCTGGGAACCCACATCAATCTGGGCTGGCTCAACCTGCGCGTGGGCGACAAAGTTACGGTTACCTGGCCCCCGAATTGGGACGCGCCCGAATGGCAGGCCATTAAGGACAAGGTGGTCGTGGTTCAGGAAGGCCTCTTCAGCCACGTGGTCAACAGCAATCTGGAGGTGCGCACCTCAGTGAGCATTGATCCCATCACCGGCGCGGCCGCCGGTGGCGCGCTGTTTACCTATGAGGCGTTGCCGCGGGCCACGTTCCTGGCCTTCGACGTGGTCATCGACGACTATCGCGGCGATTTTCCGAAAGTGCCCCTGACGAAGGAGAATAATCCGCTTCCGGGCGGCACATGGACCAAGGCGCAGCAAGTCGTGGAAGCAGGGCTTAAGGCCATCGAATGGCTGGGCATCGGCGGCATGGGCACGCGCGGCTTTGGCCGCTTGGGGCTGGTGGGCACGGCAATCGCCACCACGCCAGTGGTCTAACGACAGGAGGAATCATATCATGCCACCAGAAACAACTATCGTTAATCTGGACTATCAGGCCGCAACGAAAGCCCAGGCGGCGCTCAATGGCGTTGCCGCGATTACCGATGCCGAGAAACGCAAAAAGGCCACCGACACCATGGATACCGTGGCCACCAACGCCCTCGGCGTGTTGCAGGAGATGGGCGTCTATAGCTGCTGCCTGTTCCTGCTCTCCCGCCGGCAGGACTCCCACAAGGAACATGCTCGCGCTTTGCTGAGGCAGTTAATCGCCTTGCTCGGCGAGCTGCCGTTCATCGACCGGGCGCAGTCGCCGCTGCCCAACACCAGCAACGCCCAGGCCACGTTGACATACGTGACGACGCATGTGACCGCCGAGCTCGATCACGTGCTGCTGACGCGCCAGGTGTACGAGCAGATGTTGCTCTACGTGCGCTTTGGCGCGGCGGCGTTGAAGTCATAAGGAGGTGGATGATGAGCTGGACAACTTATCGGGTGGTGTTGCGCCCGACCGGGCCGCTCCACATCGGCGCGGCCAAGATCGGCAATTTGCAGCGCACGCGGCCCTATGTCATTGGCCGGACGTTGTGGGGGGCGCTGACCATGCGCCTGACCCGCGACGGCCCCACCGCGCCCTCGGCCGAGGATTACGTGACGATGGGAGAGCGGCTGCATGAATCGCTGGCCTTCACCTACTTCTATGTGACAGCCGATCCGGCGGGGCAGGCCGAGCCGCCGTGGCCCTGGGCGGCCGAGGAGGCGTTCGGCAGCCGTTATCTGGCCGGCTATGCCGCCACGGCCACCGAGGCACAGGGCCAATCAGCGGCGGCCACCACGCTGCACGAGATCGAGCAGATTCTGCCCATCGGCCGCGACGGCCGGCCGGTCTATCTGGTGGGCTATGTGTTCGAGCGCGACGGCGCGGACGGGCCGCCTCCCGACTGGCGCGGCGCGCTCGACCGCGTTCAACTGGGCGGCGAGCGCAGCTATGGCTGGGGCGGCGTGCGCGTGGTGGACGCGAAGCAGTTGCTGAGCGGCGTAACGACCCTGTTCGGCCGGGCGGACATGGAACTCCTCCCGAACGGCGCGCGCCCGTCGGTTCGGCTGGCGGCCGGCGCGTCGTTGCCGGCCCATACCGTCGTCGAGCCGGGGTTGTCCGTGCGTGGCCGCGTGGAGCCGCTGGTCGGCCGGGTGTGGGCCAATGGCGACGGCCGCCGCCCCGACTACAGCGGCCTGTGCTATCTGCCCGGCAGCACCGTCACCAAATTGACGACGTTCGAGATCGTCCGCTTCGGCATCTGGAGGAAGACAAACCATGCCGGCTAACCAGGACGACCGCTATAACATCGCCGCCCGGACGACCGACCTGCGCAATGTGGTGTTTGAATTGATCCTTGTCACCACGGTACTGGGGCTGGGGCTGAATCTGATCGCTGACGTGGTCTTCACCACCGTTAATGAATTCCGGCTGCCTCTCTTCTGGCGCGTGTTGATTGTCGTCCTGCTGGTGGCGGTTGGAGTTGTGGCGTTGCTTTGGTTCTGGCGTCGCAACGACCGGGTGACGACCGAGGAGGCGCGCATCGACCTGCTGGTGCCCTACGAGCTGAACCCGCGCGAGGGCCTGTTCATTCCGGCCCTCATGCCGCAAGCGCCCTACAGCGTCATCAGCGAGGCGCACGAGTTCTTCGACCACGCCTTTTCGAAGGAGGAGCGCCTGGCTTTGCGACGACGCTATCTGGATTGGCAGGCCGGGCAATCGCAGGCGCAGTTACGAGACTGGGCTATCGATTACCACCACCAGATGATCGACGCACTGTTGCTCGAGGCAATCGACTTCTTCAACGAGCGGTCCCTGGGCCGGCATGCACGGGTCGGCTGGATGCGGTCGCCATTGCCGAGCGAGCAGCGCGAGTTGGGCGCGTTTCCGCAACGGCTGCAGGATAATCCGTTCATCCAGGCCAAACGAGGCTGGAAGATCCGCATGCCGGTGGCGGTCTCGCTGACAATCGACGAGTTGGCCGACGGCTGGGTGTGGACGTTGAGCCATAAGGACCACGGCGCGGTTCGTCTTCATATCAGTCGGAAGGTTGGCATACAACGCTGGGAAGGCCGGCCCAGCGCCAAGATTCGCACCCTGCGCACCGGCTTGCCACTACCGGCGGCCGACGCAACCTGTCTGGCGCTTGGTTCGCGGATAAGCGCTTCGGCCGACGTGCGGGGCATTCTTGGCCGCCGGCGCGATGAGGCCGACTGTTTCTGCAACTGGGCCACCCGGCTATTGACCGTGCTGGAGCAGTCGCTGGACTGGGAATATTTCAACGATGAACGCTTCCCGCGCCAGAAGCTGATCTGGACCAGCGAAGTCGTGGATGATCTGCGGGAGCGGCTGACCCGGATAGAGGCCCTGCTGGAGACCCGCCTCGCCTCGCCCACTGCCGACGCCGATGACGACCATGCCTGACCTGCTCGACCGGGCGCTGGCCATGCCCAACCTGCGGCGGGCGTGGGACGAGGTGGCCGAGAACGACGGCATCCCCGGCGTCGATGCCGTTTCGATTGCCCGCTGGCGCTGGATCTGATGGAGGAGTTTCGGGCGCCGCTGGTGGACTCGCTGACGCTGGACATTCTGAATCATCATGCGCTGGATGAGAAGGATTTCGAGACCGACGCGGACGGCGGCGGCATCGTATTGACGCCGCGCGGGTTGCGCCGCTATTTGCGCAAGTATTCCGAGCGGCTGGAATCGGAGTTCAAGTCGCGCGAATTGGGCCGGGCCATCTCCTGGCGCAAGCTGTTTGAGGTGCAGGCCCGGCGCATGGCCAGGGCTATCCTGGATGACGGGGACGTCCTGGATGACGAGGACCTCATTGGCGACGAGGCGGCGTATCGGCCGTTTCGCGCGCGTTGAGATCATCGGCGCCTTAACAACCGCCGCTTGCGGTGGAAAATCGTCACGAAAATGTTAAAATATGGTCGGCTGCCGGCTGGAGGTTGATATGGGCAAACGGTTCATCCTTGTAGCCTATGACATCAGCAACGACAAGCGGCGCACGAAGCTCCACAATGCCTTGCTCAATCACGGGACGCCTGTCCAGTACAGCGTGTTCGAATGTCTTCTGACCGAAGCGGAGGAAAAGGCGATGCGTGGGGCAGTGCGGCGCATCATCCGGCCACGGGTCGATCACGTTCGGTATTACACCCTGTGCGCCGACTGCGTGGGGCGGATCGAGGCGACGGCGGGCAAGGAGGCGCTGAGCGAATTGCCGCCGGCGACGGTCATCGGCGGCGAGTGAAGCGCGATTGGCGACGCAGGCCGGGGGGTCGACAGGTTTGCGAGTGCGTCGCCACCATGCGCGCCACACCCCCCACCTGTGGGGGTAAAGTGGGGTTTTGCAGGGCAGAAAAGGGCGAGAAAAGGCGCATTTGGCGACGCAACCCCCTGTTTTCAGGTCGAACCGGTGCGTCGCCAGGCCGGATTTGTGTCGTTTGGGTGTCGAACGGGTTACTGTTCGGGGAAACAATGGGGAAATTCGGGTGAAAACTTGACGAAATCGGGAAAATAGGGCAACCTGTGGCAGTGACACAAAGAGAATCCCGCTAGACGGGATTGAAACCCGATGCTGGCGTCTTCGAACATGAACATGGTGAAGGTGGTGACACAAAGAGAATCCCGCTAGACGGGATTGAAACAAAAACTAATCCTGCAAGACAACCAACTCCATGCATGTGACACAAAGAGAATCCCGCTAGACGGGATTGAAACCTTGGATTAGTTCCAAGTCCGCGTCCTTGGGCAGCATGGAGAGTGACACAAAGAGAATCCCGCTAGACGGGATTGAAACAAGTCGACTTCGGGCATGGCCGGACCCGGGGCCTTTGGTGACACAAAGAGAATCCCGCTAGACGGGATTGAAACGCAGCTGCTCCAATTTCTGCCACTTCACCGGGCTCTCGGTGTGACACAAAGAGAATCCCGCTAGACGGGATTGAAACGAATGGGTCCGGTCGTTGTCCCTCGAGTCTCCGTTTGTGACACAAAGAGAATCCCGCTAGACGGGATTGAAACCGAAGAACTTATACGCACTTCTTTGCCGTCAATCACCGTGACACAAAGAGAATCCCGCTAGACGGGATTGAAACGGTGGAGCAGGCGACCAGGGTGATCGCCAGGAAGGCGGTGACACAAAGAGAATCCCGCTAGACGGGATTGAAACTGCGAGCTAGGTATATAGCTTCCAACTGATCCCTATTCAAAGTGACACAAAGAGAATCCCGCTAGACGGGATTGAAACAAAAAATACCACCCGCGGGGGCGGGAACTGTAGGGGTGAGTGACACAAAGAGAATCCCGCTAGACGGGATTGAAACGATTACTGGCAGGCGCCAGGGCCTTGGGACAAACAGGGGAGTGTGACACAAAGAGAATCCCGCTAGACGGGATTGAATTGGTGGTTAAGAAACTGATCAACTCCCGGAAGATGTAGAAAGGTATACTTTGTGGGACAGTGTTTAATCGGGCCTTATTTGTGTTTCGACAAGTGCCCCGGCAGGAAGCAGACAAACAACTGGCCATCGCGCTCTCCTTTAACGAGCATGTGCCCGACTATCTTTTGAAGCGCCGCCGGCTGCCCGGGCGGATACCCGACTACATTGGCCTTGGTGACGAGACAGAGGCGGCTGCCTATGTTTACAAAAGCCAATACCATTGGCAGAACGAGCCGGGCGCGCTGGCCTGGTTACAAGAGGCGGTTGATTAGGTCCGTAGTCGAGGAACTTTATGGCATTTGTAGGTTATGCACGAGTGAGCTCTGTCGGGCAATCGCTTGATGTGCAATTGGAAAAGCTGCAGCAGTGCGACAAGGTGTTTCATGAAAAGCTGAGTGGCACATCCAGTAAACGCCCCCGTCTCAAAGCCTGCCTGGAGTATGTTCGCGAGGGGATTACCCTGGTCATAACGCGACTGGATCGTTTAGCTCGGTCAACCTTGGACCTCTGCTGTCAACATCGGGTAACTTTGTCCACAAATCATCGGGTTAAAATGTCCCCTGTTTGTCGGTAAAGATGTCCTGTCGGTTTTCTTAATCTGCCAATTCCACCTCCTTGGCCTCCTCCACAACTGGCT
>JAGOZU010000176.1 GCA_018058545.1 Promineifilum sp.
CCGGCGGACCGGCATCCGGCGTTGGCGTTGAGACCGGGCCGCCGCGTTCGATCTGGGCCATCGTCACACTATACAGAAGGAGCCAAAGCGCGCCCGCCATCATCAGAGCCGCGCCGAAGGCAACAATTCGTCGTACCATGTCATCTGCCACCGGCTTCCAGACCGGCGTCTTCTGCCTGTGTCGCCGGTTTTCTGGCCGACGCTACAGGCGATACAAGCAAGAAGGCGGGCGTCTTGCTACGTCGCCCGCCTTCCCTGTCATTTTGTAATGAGGCGATTGTATCGCCATTCCGACGCTGCGCGAGCGCCTGCCCGCAACTGTTAAGCTTTCTTCCCCCGCAACTTCGGGTCGAGGATGTCGCGCAGGGCGTCGCCGATCAGGTTCCAGCCCAATCCGTAGAGCAGCAAGGCCACACCCGGAAAGACGATGATAAACCAGTAAGTATCGAGTGTCAGGATCCACGAGCGAGCGAAGCTGACGATCTGCCCCCAGTCGGCGTAGCCCTCCGGCAGGCCGATGCCCAGGAAGCTCAGCGCGGCGAACGACAGCACCACCGCGCCCAGGTCGAGCGAGATGCGCACCATCGTCGGGAACATGGCGTTGGGGATGACGTGCTTCATCATCAGATGGCTGTCCTTGGCCCCGCTGGCCCGGGCGGCCAGCACGTAATCGCGTTGCTTCGTCGCCAAAATGTCGCCCCGGAGCTGGCGGGCGTAGCCCGTCCAGCCGAATATGACCAGGGCGACCGTGGCAGGCAAGACGCTACGCCCAAAGACAGGCGTCAACAGGGACGCGAGAATCAGCGCGCCGGTCAACGAGGGAAAGACGATGAATACCTCCACGATACGCATTAGTCCTTCGTCCACCCAGCCTCCATAGAACCCGGCCAACGCGCCGATAGTGACCCCGATCAGCGTCGAGGCCAGCGTAACCACAAAGCTGGCGAAGAACGCCGTTCGGGTACCCCAGATCGTGCCGTACCAGATGTCATATTGGCCGCTCGTCGTGCCCCACAGGTGAACCCACTCTTCCTGACGCGGCCAGATGTTGCGATACCACCACGGCACAGTCATGGGCGCATTCTTGTTCCACACGCTGCCGGGCGGCTGCGGATCGGCTTTGAAGCCGTCGCGGGGGATCTGCATTCGCGGCCAGTTTTCCTTGGGCGGCGGCGCCAGGACGGGCGCGAACAAGGCCACCAGCGCGAAGAGGACGATCACGACGATGCCCGTGACCGACAATGGGTTGGTGGCGATGCCACGCAACAGGCGCGCCGTTTCCGGACCAACTGCCTTTTCCAGGCGCGTCTGTTCGCGCAGTTCACCGCCGTCAAGGGATACCGGGCCGCGATCAACAGGTTCCGTTGTAGCCGTCATGAGCTTCTCTCCTCCAGAATTTAGCTGAGCCGCACGCGGGGATCGAGGACCGCATACAGGATATCGACGATTAGATTGGCAAAAACGATCAGCACGCCGGTGAAGAGCGCGTAGCCAAGCATCGACAACACGTCGAGGCTGACCGCCGCCGCCGCCGCCCACGAACCGATGCCGGGGTAGTTGAACACGGTCTCGGTGATGACCACGCCGTTGAGCAACCCGGCCAGCGTCAGGCCGGCCACGGTGATGACCGGGATGAGGGCGTTGCGCCGAATATGACGGTTGACTACCAGCTTCTCCGGCAGACCCTTCGAGCGCGCCGTCGTGACATAATCCTGCCGCATCTCCTCCAGCATGGCAGAGCGCGTCACTTTCAGCAACAGCGCGACCTGAATGACCATCAGCGTCACCACGGGCATGATCAGGTGGCGCAGGGCATCGATGAAGATATCGAATCGCAAATTGATCAACGAATCGACAGTCATCATGCCGGTGTACTTGGTGAAGCCCGGCTGCAACACTTCCTGACTAAAGCCTATCGATAGTCGCCCCGGCTGGAACCAGCCCAGCTTGGCGTAGAACACCAGTAACAGCAGCAGGGCGAAAACGAACGTGGGGAAGGACCAGCCGAGGATGGCAAAGACACGCAAAGTCTGATCCACAGGCCGATTGTGGTTGAGGGCGGCCTTTATGCCCAGCCAGATGCCGAACCCGATGACCGGCACCATGCTCCACAAGGCCAGCTCCAGTGTGGCCGGGAAGCGACGGATCATCACGTCGATGACCTCCTCGCGTCCGGTGCGTGAATAGCCCAAATCGCCGCGCAGCAACCCGCCAACCCGCTTGCCGGTCGAGCCATCCTTGATGCCGACCAGCCAGTTCCAGTATTGCACGTAGAACGGCTTGTCCAACCCGTAGCGAGTGATGATCGCATCGACCTGGCGATCGGTCTTGGGGATGTCGCGCACATAGAGCGCCGAGCGCTCCACCGGGCCAAGCGCCTGCAGGAAGATAAAGATGAGCAGTGTGACGCCCAACAGAATGATCGGCAAAATCAGGAGTCGGCGAATGATGTATGCGGCCATAACTTTTTTATCTCCCTTTCCACTCTTTTCTAACGGTCATCTTCCATTTTATGATGCGAATCCGTTCTTGTTTGCCTTCTTCAACGGCATTTCCCGCCGCCATCTCGTCCCTGCCTCTATTCGGCAATAACTTGTTAATTCGCTGCAGCAGGCGGCTCAACGTTCCCCGGCCCTCGCCAAAAACGCTGAGGCGCTCGCTCCAACTCCGCTGCCGGTCGGGTTGCGGCGGCGAACCGTCGCAACCCGACCCTGCATCAGATCTGTCAGGCTGCGAGTGACGATGGCGATCAAACGCCATCGTCACTCGCGCCTACAGGCGGATTAAAACAACAGGCTTACTGACCCTGGAGCGACATCGTGTAGACGAACGATCCGGGGACGACACGAGCCAGTTCCTCGCTGTAGCCATTCACCCAGCGCTGCTCATAGCGAGTGCCGGTTGCCATAGCCAAGATGACGGTCGGGATGTCGTTGTACCATTCCTGCTGGATGGCGAAGTACATTTCCTCGCGCTTGGCCGGATCGCTCTCGGCCGCGGCAGCGCCTGCCAACGCCTGGTACTTGTCCTTGATCTCCTGGGGCATAGCCTGGCGGCCGCCGTACGTCCCGAAGGTGTAGGGCTGGATCCAGTTATGCGGGTCGTGGATGTCTTCCTGCCAGCCGCTGGCGGCAATCGGCAGCTGCGACACGCGGAAGGAGCGCAGGAAGGTCGGCCACGGCAAACCGATGGTCTCGACCTGGTACAACTCGTTGATGCTGCCCAACTCACCCTGCAACATTTCGCCGATCGTCCGGCGGGCGGTGTTGCCGGTGTTGAAGGCGGCCTGGAAGCGGAAGCCGGTCGCCGGCAGCGCGCCATCCCATGCAGCCTCGAAGTACGCCGCGCACTCCTCGGGATTGTAGTTGTACATCGGGCCGTCGGGGTTGTAGCCGAGCATGCCGGCCGGGATCGGGCCGTTGTTACGGATACCCTCGCCGAGCA
>JAGOZU010000032.1 GCA_018058545.1 Promineifilum sp.
TGGCATTGTCGGTTTTCAACGCATTGCATCGCTTTGAGCATGTCGTCACAAAGACAGTATACGGCTATGATCTCGGTGTCCATGAACTACTCCTTTTTGGTTGAGGATATTGTCGTGTCTCCAACCACTAGGATAGTTCATGGACTCTTTTTTGTTAATCGTTAATCGAATTAATCAAGGTAGCAACTTGGGTAAAGTTAGAATCGCCGGCGGACCTTTCCTAACCAGGCGACACTGTAAATCGTACAAGGAGTAACAGAGCATGACCGATTGGCAAATCGTTAAGGAATATTCAGAAATTACTTATCATCAGGCGGACGGTATGGCGCGAATCGCCTTTAACCGCCCGGAGTCGCGTAACGCCTTCACACCGCTGACGATCGATGAGATGATCGATGCTTTTCGTCACGCCTGGATGGACCAGGCGATAGGTGTCGTCCTGCTGACCGGCAACGGCCCGGCCCTGGATGGAAAGTATGCCTTCTGCTCCGGGGGCGACCAGCGCGTACGTGGCACGGCCGGCTATGTGGGTCAGGATGGCGTAGCCCGACTAAACGTGCTGGAATTGCAGCGCATCATCCGCACCATGCCCAAGCCGGTGATCGCTCTGGTGGCGGGTTACGCGGTGGGAGGTGGTCATGTGCTGCACGTCATCAGTGACTTGACCATCGCCGCCGAAAACGCCATCTTCGGCCAGACCGGCCCCAAGGTCGGCAGTTTCGACGGTGGCTTCGGCTCCAACTATCTGGCCTCCATCGTAGGTCAGAAGAAAGCGCGAGAGATCTGGTATCTCTGTCGCCAATACGACGCATACGAGGCCAAGGAGATGGGCATGGTCAACAAAATCGTGCCGGTTGAACAACTCGAGGCTGAAGGCGTCATATGGGCACAGGAAATATTGGCTAAAAGCCCCATCGCTATCCGTTTCCTTAAAGCTGGATTGAACGCCGACCTTGACGGACAAACCGGACTACAGGTATTGGCGGGCGATGCAACAATGCTCTTCTACATGACCGACGAGGGACGTGAGGGTAAGGAAGCATTTCTTGAGAAGCGAGATCCCGATTTCCAAAAGTACCCGTGGCGGCCATAAGGCCTCTGAAGACCAAGTGACTCATCAGGATATCAGTACGCCATGCACGGATTCGAGTCAACCAACGATTGGTTGAAAGAAAGGACGTCGCTATCACCAAAGTTGACGGCGCTGTTCATCGATGGCCAATCATGGACCTTCGAACAGTTGGACTTGTTGGCTACTCGTTTCTGCCACTATCTACACGAAAACAAGATCGTTCGAGGAAACCATGTCGGCATGTTAATGCCCAATTCCTTGCCGGCCGTCTGCTGTATCTTTGCCCTCGCCCGGATCGGAGCAACGCTCGTCCCGCTCAATACTCGCCTGACTCCGCAAGAGCTGGGCTGGCAGATCGGATTCGCCGGTTGCTCCGGCATCCTCAGCACAACAGATATAGATGAGAGGATCGTCGCCGCGACGCAGGGGCAAACTCCTGTGCATTCTCTTCCCCATTCTGCAGCCGAATTTGAGGCAATGCTTGCTCACTACCCGACCCGATTCGAGCCGGAAGTCCAAGGGAATCCAAAGTCTCCGCAAGCCATCGCATTCACCTCGGGGACAACTGGTTTTCCTAAAGGTGTAATAATTAGTTATGCGAATCATTTTTGGAGCGCTTTCGGCTCGGCCGAGCGCCTGGGGACACGACCAGATGACCGCTGGCTCGCCTGCTTGCCGCTCTATCACGTAGGTGGACTGGCGGTGTTATTCCGGTCATGCCTCTATGGGACAGCCGTCGTTCTGCAAGATGGCTTTGACGCTCAAGGAGTGCTGGACAGCCTGCGAGATGAAGCCGTCACGCTCGTGTCGCTCGTGCCGACCATGCTTGGTCGTCTGCTGCAGGCCGGTCTGTCACGAGCGAATGCGCCTTCACTCCGATTAATTCTGCTGGGTGGCGCATCTGCTCCTCCTCGTCTGTTGGTAGAAGCGGCCGAGGCCAACCTACCCATCGCTGTGACCTATGGCCTGACCGAGACGACTTCGCAGGTGGCGACGATGGAGCCAGACCGCGTGCTACTCAAACCAGGTAGTGCCGGAAAACCACTCACATTGGCGACGATTGCAATCGTCGACGACTTTGGACGCGACCTGCCGCACGACACACCCGGCGAAATCGTAGTCGGTGGACCGATGGTTATGGGCGGCTATTACAACGATCCGGTAGCGACCACGGAGAAGCTCCACGATGGACACCTGCACACAGGCGATATCGGGTACCTGGATGAGGAGGATGACCTGTGGGTGCTGGATCGACGCAGCGATCTGATCGTAAGCGGTGGGGAGAACGTCTATCCAGCCGAAGTTGAGCGTATCCTGCAAGAATATCCGGGGGTAAGTCAGGTCTGCGTGGTCGGGCTGCCGCACCCCGAATGGGGGCAACAGGTGACGGCCATCATAGTGCCCCGCGATCCGGATAGGTTCGATAAAGGCGATTTGCTAACCTTCAGCCGAACTCGCCTGGCAGGGTTCAAGCAGCCCAAGGCTATCTTCATCGTTGACCAGTTACCACAGACGGGTTCTGGCAAGGTCAATCGTCGTTCGGTAGCCGAACTAATGGCAAGCAGGTTAGCAGCAGCATGAGCATCTATACGATCGGTGACATGAGATACTACGTCGAGGAGGCTGGATCCGGCGAACCGGTCATGTTACTCCACGGTTTTACCGGAAGCTCGGCGAACTGGCACCCCGTGATGGAGCGCTTGGCCGGCAGTTTCCGGGTTTTGGCCATCGATCTAATCGGACATGGCCGAAGTGATGCCCCGACTGAGATCGAGCAATACGCCATGCCAAACATAGCGAATGATTTGGGCCTCCTGCTGCGGCAACTAAACGCGATTCCGGCCCATTGGCTGGGCTATTCGATGGGCGGCCGTCTGGCTCTCTATATGGCTGTAAATCATCCGCAATGGGTGCGCTCGCTCATACTGGAGAGCGCCTCGCCTGGCCTACAAGACGCGGCCGAACGCGCTGCAAGACGGGAGCAAGACGAAGCCTTGGCCAACTGGATCGAGAGCGAGGGGATCGCGTCGTTTGTCAATCAATGGGAGAAAATACCGTTGTTCGCCTCGCAGGAACAACTCACGGCCGAGGCGCGAATAGCGCTACGCGCCGGGCGGCTAGCTAATTCGGCACACGGTCTGGCCAATAGCCTGCGCGGTATGGGAACAGGTATACAGCCATCATTATGGGCGCAATTAGATGCAATCGACAAGCCCACACTCCTGGTAGCAGGCGAGATGGACGACAAGTTCGTTGCGCTCAATCAGCAAATGGCGGAAGTTATCCCCGACGCGACGCTGCGGATCGCTAACGGTGCCGGTCACACCGTCCATCTGGAACGTACGGATGAGTATGCTGTATGGGTACTCGCTTTCTTGAAGAATATTCCTAGACAGCAGCCATGATCTGGCCCAGGCCAAACAAGGTTACGAAGGCCAGCGAAGCCAGCGACATCTGCTTGAGCCAGGGATTGAGCGACGGCAAATCATCCGTACGGCTGATCACCAGCCCGTTACGGATGAGTAATGGCACGGCCAAGAGGAAAAGGAATTCCCAAATCGAAGTATAGTCGATCACCACATAGACCATCGCGAAGATGATAGCGTCTATTATTAACAACCAGTGGTAAATGCGGGCTCGCTCCAATCCCAGCCTGACGGGGACGGAACGTTTACCGGCGAGGCGATCAGAGTCGAGATCGCGAATGTTATTGACGTTGAGCACGGCCACAGCCAGCAAGCCGCAGGCCGTTGCCGGCAAGAGAATGAGCCAGGAAAAATGAACGGTCTGGACAAAAAAGCTGCCGATGACGCCGACCCAGCCGAAGAAGAGGAGCACGAAGAGATCACCGAGGCCGACATAGCCATAAGGCAACTTCCCGGCCGTATAGGCGATAGCCGCTCCGATAGCGGCCGCGCCGAGCACAATGAAGATTAGGGTGGATGAGAAGGCCTTCACACCGAACGCGAACCAAAGAAGAGCCAGGCCGGAGAAGATGACCAGTATGACATTGATCACAATAGCCCGACGCATAGCCTCAAGGGTGACCAGACCGCTCTGAACAGCACGCTTTGGCCCCCGTCGTTCAACATGATCTGCGCCATGGAGTGAGTCGCCATAGTCATTAGCCAGATTAGATAGGATTTGCAACAAAATGGCGGTTAGTATACAGAGCAAGGCAATGATCCAACTGAATGAACCTTCAGCCGCTGCCAGGCAGGTGCCCATGATGATGCAGGCCATGGCCAAAGGCAACGTGCGGGGCCGCATGGCATGGATCCAAACGGTAACAGGATCGGTAGATTGAGTCGTTGATGTCATCGGGCTGGTTATAACAAAACATCAGGAGATCAGGTAGTAAAGGAGTGTTGTCGTTTCGACAGCATCCCAAAGGATAAGAAATGATCCAACAAACAATCGAATGGGCTAAGGACATGCCGCGAACTACCCACACGCAAGCCGTGGCCATCGGGCCAGGCACACTGGTGGGCGGGTTGGACGTGATAGTCATGGCCGGGCCATGTTCGGTGGAAAGTTACGAGCAAACGAGAACCGTAGCGGCCGAGATCGCCAGACTGGGGGGCCGCGTGCTACGAGGTGGCGCCTATAAACCCCGAACATCTCCCTATTCCTTCCAGGGAATGGGGCGCGAAGGGCTGGAGATTTTGCGCGCTGTTGCTGATGAATTCGGCTTGCTGGTCGTCACCGAAGCCCTGGGCGTCGAGAATCTGGCCGAAGTCGTGGAGTATACGGACATCATTCAGATCGGCAGCCGAAACATGCAACATTATCCGCTCTTGTGGGCGGTGGGTGAAACGGACAAACCGGTATTGCTGAAGCGGGGTTTCATGTCTACATTCGATGAATGGCTCAAGGCGGCCGAACATATCATCAGCCGCGGTAACGATCGCATCATCTTGTGTGAACGCGGTATCCGCACTTTCGAGACGGCCACCCGCAACACGCTGGATGTCAACGCTATCGCCCTCGTCAAGCAGACGACCCCCTTCCCCATCCTGGCTGATCCGAGTCACGCTACCGGGCGAGCCGATCTGGTCGTCGCCGGTGCGAGAGCTGCTGTAGCCGCCGGAGCGGACGGTCTGCTGATTGAATTCCATCATAATCCGGCTGAAGCATTATCGGACGGCGATCAGGCTCTCCCCTTGGCGGCCATGGCACGGTTCAGGGAGGAGATAGAACTTATCGCCCGAGCCGTTGGCCGCGAGATCATCTGATCCCAATATCGCACTTGCGAAACCGGGGGTTTGACCGGAAAATGGGTCAAACCAATTTCTTTAGGGAGGCACCACATGAAACTCACAATCATATCATTTGACAACGGCGGCGCTATTCCGGCCGAATTCGCGATGGGGATTCCCAATGGATCAGGCCAGGCGACATTCGCACCAAACCGCAGTCCCCATCTGAAATGGACGGATGCGCCCGCCGGGACGAAATCGTATGCTCTGATCTGCTGCGATGTGGACGCGCCGTCGGTGGGTGACGACGTCAATCAGCTTGGCCGGACCGTACCTTATGACCTGCCACGCGCGGATTTTTATCATTGGGTGCTGGTCGATATTCCGGCCGGCACGAACGAATTGCCGGCAGGCTGCGATTCCGATGGCGTGACTCAAAAAGGCAAGGAGGTTGGTCCAACCCCCTACGGAATTCGAGGGATCAATAGCTATACCAGCTGGTTCGCGGGCGATCCGAATATGGAGGGGAATTATGGCGGCTACGATGGCCCCTTCCCCCCGTGGAATGACGAACGAGTTCATCGTTACTATTTCTCTCTTTACGCACTCGATGTGGAATCACTGGATTTATCTGGTGTATTCAGTGGTGCGGAAGCGCTCTTGGCTATGCGCAATCATGTGCTGGCGCAAGATGTATGGATGGGGACTTACGCGATTTATCCGAATGCTCGGCTTTAATAAAGTCTATTTCCTCAGGGATCACACAAATATAATTCCGATTACTGATTATGTATTGCGTCCTCAAGACGAATATTATGGGATAGCTATTTGGAAGAAGTCCTTATTCAGTTAGCGGCCGTGGCCATCTTTGGCATCGGGGCACAGTGGCTTGCCTGGCGGCTGCGATTACCTTCGATTCTGTTGTTACTATTGTTCGGGTTTTTGCTCGGCCCTGTTCTGGGCATCATCCACCCGGACGAGCTTTTGGGTGAATCTCTCTTCCCTATCGTTTCGCTCTCCGTTGGCGTCATTCTGTTTGAAGGCGGCCTGACTCTCAAACTCAAGGAACTGCCGATTAGCGGGCCGGTCATCAGCCGGCTTATTACATTGGGCGCAATAGCGACCTGGGTCCTCGCCGCGCTTGCCGCACGATTTGTCATCGGACTCGAGTGGCCGATGGCGATACTTGTCGGCGCAATTCTGATCGTGACAGGGCCGACAGTAGTGGGACCGTTGTTGCGACAAATTCGGCCAAAGGGTCGTGTTGGCACCATCCTCAAGTGGGAAGGCCTCCTGATTGATCCGGTCGGCGCAGTCCTGGCTGTCCTGGTGTTCGAGATCCTCCGCCAGGGTGAGGTTGTCAGCGTCCCGAGCTTCATAGTGTTAGGAGTCTTACGTAGCCTGTTTGTCGGCCTTCTCTTCGGCTTTCTGGGCGCCGGAACGCTCATCGCACTCTTACGACGTTATCTAATCCCCGATCATTTGCATAATGGCGTCACACTTCTTTTAGTGTTCATGATGTTCACGATCTCCGACATGCTTGCCCCTGAAGGAGGTTTACTGACCGTCACCGTAATGGGCGTGGTTATGGCTAATCAGCCGTGGGTTCCCATTCACCACATTCTGGAATTTAAAGAAAATCTTCAAGTACTCCTCATCGGTGTCTTGTTCATCTTGCTTGCCGGGCGGATCGATATCGACAATCTCGTTCTCATCGGATGGGAAGCGATGCTGTTTGTTGTCATCCTGATTGTAATTGTCCGACCAGTTAGTGTATTGGTATCCACGTGGGGATCGCCGCTTAAAATATCAGAGCGCATCTTTCTGATGTGGATGGCTCCTCGCGGCATTGTGGCTGCCTCGGTGGCATCTGTCTTTGCCTTCCAACTTGCGACGCTCGATCTTCCTGGAGCGGAATTACTGGTGCCGATTATATTTCTCACAATCGTTGTGACAGTCATCTTCTATGGCTTGACCGCCGGACCGGTGGCACGTCGTTTAGGATTGGCGGAGCGCGATCCACAAGGCGTGCTCATCGTTGGGGCAAGCCCCTTCGCACGTGAATTGGCTCAACAGTTGTCGGAATTCGGGATCCGGACACTGTTACTTGACAGTAATTACCGTTATATCACCGAAAGTCGTTTGGCGGGATTGCAAGCATTCCACGGCAATGCTCTTTTGGAAGAGACAATGGAGCAGATCGATTTGGGCGGCATTGGCAGAATTGCAGCTCTCACAAGTAACGATGAAGTAAACGCGCTGGTAGCATTACAGTACGCGGATTTATTCGGCCGGTCAGAACTGTATCATTTACCGTCAGCCGGTGGGAACTCTTTTAAAACTCCCTCCCATCTGCGTGGCCGTATCCTCTTTGAGCCAGGGTCGACGTACGACTTCCTGGACGAGCAGATAATGGATGGAGCATCGCTGAAGGCAACTGCCCTGACAGGTTCCTTCTCCTACAGCAATTACCTGGCAAAAAACACGCGGGCCATCCCGCTGGGACTAATCAGCCAAAGCGGTCGCCTCACCTTTTTCACCACCGATCTTCAACCAAATCCCAAGCCGGGACAGACGGTCCTCAGCCTGGTTCCCGCAGGTAATAACAGTGGGCAAAACTAATACTCACGCCATCGATCATAACAACGACTCGATCGAACGCCCTTTTCAGACCCTATCCAGCTGCGTGGCCTGGTCCTGTCCATGGTATCGCGTGCGGCAAGATGAGATTTTGACGCCTGATGGAAAGCCAGGAGTCTACCATGTCGTTGAAAAGCCCGACGCGGTGTGGATTGTGCCGGTGACGACAAACGGGCACATCGCGCTGGTAAGGCAGTATCGCTACACGGTCGATGATTGGTGCTGGGAAATCCCCGCGGGCAGCCTGAAAGCTGGACAGACCCCTGAGATAGCGGCACAAGATGAGCTATTGGAAGAAGTTGGCGGTGTGGCTGAAAGTCTGGATTACATCGGCCGCTTCTATCCGGTTAACGGTATCTGCAACGAGGTAGGTCACATCTTTCTGGCGCGGAGAGTCACCCTGGGACCACCCCAACACGAAGCGGCCGAAGTGATGGAAGTTCATCTATTCTCCATAAAACGAGCGTTAGACATGGCGCGGCAGGGAAAGATCACTGATGGGCCTTCGGCGCTGGCCTTGCTGCTTTGCGCCGAACGCCTGTCAGCACCACTTGTATAACGCCATAACAAGCTATTCGAGGTGGGCCTTGATTGATTCAGCCACCTCGATGGTGATGCCTGATATGGCGGCGATTTCCTCGATGGAGGCTTCGCGAATCCCATCCAGCGAGCCAAAGTGTTTCAATAACAATTGACGACGCTTGGGGCCTACGCCAGGGACGCTATCAAGTATGGAGGCCACCCCCACTTTGGAGCGGCGCTTGCGATGGCCCTCGTTGGCAAAACGATGAGCTTCATCACGGGCACGCTGGATCAGGTACAGGGCTTCGGAGCGCCGTGGCAGAAAAACCGACCGTGACTGATTGGGCAGGAAGACTTCTTCCTCCTGCTTGGCCAGCGACGCTATCGGAACTTCGCCCTCCAGATCGAACTCTCGTAGGACTTCCATTCCCACCTGCAATTGGCCCTTGCCGCCATCGATTAGGAGCAAATCGGGCAAAATGGCCCAGGCCGTCGGCCGGTTAGAGCGAGTCTTGATCTGACTGGGATCATGAAGCTCGCCGGCCAACGTGTCGCGATAGCGTTGGAAGCGACGGGTCAGCACCTCTCGCATGGCGCCATAATCATCGTTGTCGACGGTCTGAACATTGAAGCGACGATAGTCGCTCTTCTGTGACGCACCCTGAACGAACACAACCATCGAGCCGACGGTCTGTGTACCCTGGGTGTGGCTGATATCGTAACACTCGATACGTGACGGCGGCGCCGGCAGCTTGAGGGCATCCTGCAATTCAGTGATGGCCTGAACATGTTTGGATCGATCAGCCGCCCATTGTTGGCGCAGGGTTGCCAGCGTATCGTGGGCATTCTCCACCGCCATCTGGACCAGCTCGCGCTTTTTCCCACGACGAGGTACATGAAGTGACACCTTGGTGTTACGTTTCTGGCGGAGCCACTCCTCGATGATCCGCGCCTCCTCGATCTCATTGGGCAGCAACACCTCTTTGGGAATGTAAGCCGCATCATCATAGAACTGAGTGATGAACTCCTGAAGAACTTCAGGATCGCTTTCATCCTCGGTGTTATCGAGCATGAAATACTCGCGGCCAATCAGCTTGCCGTGACGAATAAAGAATATCTGAACGCAGGCCTCCCCATTCTCACGGGCGAAGGCGATCACATCCTGATCGGCGTCGGACGCGCCAATGACCTTCTGGCGGGAAGTGATGCGCTCAATGGCCTTCAGCTGGTCGCGGTAGTCGGCAGCTTTCTCGAACTGAAGATTAGCTGCGGCTCGCTCCATTTTCGCTTCGATTCCACGAACGATATGGTCGGATTTTCCGTCAAGAAAATCCATGAGTTGTTGAATCATGGCTCGATATTGGGCCTGATCGACCGCGCCGATGCAAGGGGCACTGCACAGCTTGATGTCATAGTACAGGCAAGCGCGTTCGTCCTTGCCGGTAATCACACGATCACACGTCAGATATGGAAACACCTTGCGCAACAAGTCAAGTGTCTGCTGGACAGCCCAAACGGAGGTGTAGGGCCCAAAGTAGCGTGAACCGTCGCGGATCATCCGCCTGGTGACGGTCACTTTAGGAAACGGATCCCCCCAATGGACCTTAATGTAGGGATAGCGCTTATCATCCTTCATCCGCACATTGAATTGCGGCCGATATTGCTTGATAAGCGTCATCTCAAGCAACAGCGCCTCAAGTTCGGACTCAGTGGTGATCACCTCAACATCAGCGATCTGCCGCCGCAGGCGTTGAGTCTTGATAGAGTCCACCTGGTTGCGGAAGTAGGAGCGCACGCGGCTGCGCAAATTAATCGCCTTGCCGACATAGAGGATGTTGCCCTCAGCATCCTTGTGCATGTAGACGCCGGGTTTAGTGGGCAGATTGCGTAGCAACTCGCTGATATGGTCGCTCGGTGTATAGGTCATATCATTCGCCAGGATCCGGCACCTGCTCCATCAGAGCCGCATCCTGCCTTGATTTTAGCACAAATATTCGAAATTACTTGAGGAAGAGAAGATGCTGTTGAGCTTCATCCACCAGGATACGGGCGATATCTTCGGGCAGGTTAATCTCTCCGCCGCCGAGGATGAGCAAGCTGCCCTTCTGACGATCCACCCATTCAATGACGCGCCGTGGGTCATCCCCGGAGAGATGCTGGAATTGTAGCTGGATATCTGTCTTTTCCAGCAATTGAATGGCGTATTGCCGGCGAGCGTAGGCCGTTTGTTCATCCGATGCCCATACGAGGACACGAAGATCGCCTACGTGATTGGCAAGCTCGGCCGCCAGGAGCAACGCCCGATGCCCATTCTCCGAACCATCGTAGAGAGCGATGACCGGCCCCGACCCAACGTCAGTTTTGACAAGCAAAACAGCCGCAGCCGCGCGGGACACAATCGCACGGGCAGTGGAACCAAGAGGGTTTTGGCGAATGACAGTATGACCAAGACGGCCGAGGGCCACCAGGTCAGCATCGAGCGCGGCAGCCAGAAGCTCGCGGTCGATGGGGCCTCGAATGACGCGGAACGAGCTGGTCAACTTGCGCTCGGAGGCCATTTCTTCCAGTTCGTGGCGCAGAAGAGCAGCGCGTGCGCGCAGCTTGCGCACTAAGGTCTCCTGATCAAGCCGCTGGACATCCCGCTCGGCGAAACGAACCTCACGAACGAAAGGAAGCTCGGTCAGCCGAAGAAGATTGATATCCTCGACAAACAAGCCCAGGAGTTCGGATTGCAATATCTCGGCCAGGTTGACCGCCGCTTCCAACGCAGCGTGGCTGTTTAAGGATGCGTCAAGAGCGATCAGGATACGGCGAATAGGCCGAGGGAAAAATGACTCATGAGTAACCTCGTCTGCCGGTGCTGCCTGCATGACAAAGTCCTCCGGCTCCGATGCGCGGTCGTCATTCAGCAGGAGGTTGCTCATCTTCCTTCACCGTATCATTATCATCGCCAGGAGATCCGGCGTCCGCGGCACGAGATGACTCGTTAAAAGCGTGTTGCTTCTCGGCAAATTCGGCCAGACGCGCGACAACGCGGCCGTTTACACTGTCAGGGGGGTATTGCCCCCCATCATCCGGCTTCCCAGCAGAGGTCCCCGTTAAAATAGATATCCCCTCATCGACCGTCGATACCGGGTAAATGTGGAAACGGCCATTAGCAACGGCAGCGACCACATCCTGGCGCAGCATCAAATTGGCGACATTGACGGAGGGAATCAACACACCTTGATCGCCGGTCAGCCCGCGAGCCTGACAAATATCGAAGAAGCCTTCGATCTTCTCGTTGACGCCACCGATGGCCTGAATCTGGCCTCGTTGGTTAATAGAACCGGTGACGGCAATAGATTGTTTGATTGGAAGTCGAGCAAGGGCGGAGAGCAAGGCATAGAGTTCGGCTGAGGAAGCGCTATCCCCTTCGATGCCGCCATAGGATTGCTCAAATACAAGGGTTGCCGAGAGGGAAAGTGGGCTGTCGGCCGCATATCGTTGTCCCAGGAATCCGGTCAGGATGAGCACGCCTTTGGAATGAATAGGACCACCCAGATCGACTTCCCGTTCGATATCAACAACTCCCCCGCCGCCCATCCGAACGCGAGCCGTAATGCGCGACGGGCGGCCGAAACCATGGCTGCCCATCATATAAACCGACAGCCCGTTCACCTGTCCGACTACAGCGCCGGTTGTGTCGATGAGCACCTGATCGCGCAGGATGGTTTCCTGGATTCGTTCCTGAACGCGACCGGAGCGATAAATCTGCTTCTCCAATGCCTCTTGCACGTCCTCACGAGTTACGACATCATGCCCTAACTCTCCGGCCCAGTAGTCAGCTTCCCGGAGCACATCGGTGATACTTTGCATGCGTGTGGAAAGCTTGCTCGCGTCCTCGGCGATGCGCGATCCATGCTCGATCACTCGAGCGACCGCATCTCGCTGGAAGGGTCGTAACTTTTCGGCACGGGCAACCTCCGCGATGACGCGGGCATAAGCCAGGGCGCTTTCGGGATTGCGATCTACATCTTCATCAAAATCGGCTGAGACCTTGAACAACTCATTAAATTCAGGATCGTTGGTACTCAACAGATAATACAAAAGGCGTTCGCCGACGAGGATCACCTTGACGTCGAGGGGGATGGGATCCGGCTCAAGGGACACGGTGCTGATCATGCTGTAGACCTGGCCCATTGACTCGATAAAGATCTCTTCCTGGCGCAACGCCCGCTTCAGGGCATCCCAGGCAAATGGCTCGGTCAACAGCTTGAGGGCGTCGATCAGCAGATAGCCACCGTTGGCCTCATGCAGGGCGCCGGGCTTGATCAGGGTGAAGTCGGTGACGAGCGCTCCCATTTGGGCGATATGCTCGACGCGGCCGACCAGATTCTGGTAGCGCGGCTGTTCAAGAAAAACCACCGGCGCGCCCTCTGTTCGGCCATTGTCGACAATCACATTAACTTCGTAGCGGGAGAGAGACACACTACGCTCGGCGGAGGCGATACCCAGCGCTGCGCCAATCAACTGCCGGCCGGCGGCCTCATCGTCCTGCATGAAAGCATCGAAGTTTAGGATGACGTCCTTTTGAATATCATCGATATGGGCGGCGATCGGCGCCATATCCTGATACTTGACGCGCAACTCTTCGAGCAAGGGCGCGATCGTGAATTCCACGACACGCTCGTTCAGCTCCCGCAGCCGATTCTGCATCTCGCGGTGAAGGTTGGGCATCTGCTCCATGATCCTCTGAAGAGATCCTTGTAACTGTTCCACCTCAGTCTCGATCTTCTTTTGAGAGTCCTGGTCAAGACGCATGAACTCGTCGGGGGTGATGACTTCGCCACCTTCCTTCAACGGAGCAAAAGCAAAGCCGCCCGGCGTCTGGATCAGGGCAATGCTGTGCTCCTTGGCCTCCTCACGCAATTTCTCGAGGGCTTCCGTTTGGATACCGCGCAGTTCCTCTTCAAGCGCACGCTTCTGCAGCTGATACTCCTCGCCGGAAAAAGTCGCCGGCAGGACGGAACCTAACTCTCCGGCCAGCTTTTTCATATCATCGCGGAAGATGTTGGCTTTTCCGGGCGGCAATCGCAGGGCACGAGGTTTATACGATTGATCGAAGTTATAAACATAGCACCAATCGTCGGGAGTCGTTTCCGTGGCCGCCCGCTGAACCAGAAAGTGTTCCACTGTCGTTCGACGTCCCACACCATTCGGACCCAGGGCGAACAGGTTATAACCTTGATGATCCATCCCGATGCTGAAGCGAATGGATTCGATGGCTCGCTGCTGGCCGATGATTTCGAGTCCGTCCTCAAACTCAGCGGTAGTCTCGAACGGCAATTGGGAGGGATCGAATCGATGATAAAGCAGATCGGGAGTTAATGGTTGCGGGTTATCCATATTGTATTTAGAGGGTGGAGAATGCCGGGCAATTAATCCTTGGCGCAGATCACAGAGGGAGTATTATCCGTGTTAACCGGCGAAAGACCATGTTATTCGAACGCAATTCTCTGCCGCCCTCTCCCGGCATCAGAAATAGAAAATATGGTGCGCCCCATACTTTGTCGGGTCGCACCATACTGTCACCTTCTCTCAAACTCGCTCAATTTCGACGTTGCCGAATGATCAATGTCGCGCAATCGGCCCCGCGCAACACCTTTTCGGCTACACTGCCATGGAGCCAGCGACCGATACCGGAGCGGCCGTGACTGGATATAATCACCAGATCAACGTTCCGCGAATCAGCATAGGAAATAATCGCATCGGCAATATCCCCATCCACGCTTTGAACGTCGAAGAACAGGTGCTGATTATGACGAGACTCGTGCACTCGTTGCAAATACGCTTCAGCTTCAGCGCGTTCAAGCGAATCGGTCTTGTCGAGGGCAGCGGCCACATCCTCACCAATCGGATCGAGGGTCGCGGGTAATGGTTCGCGGTCGGCAACGACACGCAGCAAAAGGACATCAGATTTCACCGCTGCCGCGATTGCCATCGCCGGGTCTAACGCCTTCTCAGCCAGCTCAGAACCGTCAAGGGGTACCAGGATCTTGCGATTCTGGAACATATCAACCGACACATGAGCGCGTACGATTGCCGTGGCGCAGGATGCATGGTGCATCACCTTCTCGGCGACACTACCGTAGATCCACCGTTTACTGCCGGTGCGGCCGTGGCTGGACATGATGATGAGATCGATACCGTTCTCCTCGGCATAATGCACGATGACGTCGGCCGCAAAGCCGGACACAACCTTGGTTTCAACGACGGCCGGGTCAGCGGCGGTCATGACAGATGGGGCCGTGGCTTGAAGGTAGGCCTGGGCTTCATCAATGCTCATGCGGATCATCTCATCGAACAGCGCGGGATCGGCCGCCATAAATGTCAATGGGGTGGCCACACGCAGCAAGGTGAGTTTGACGGGCGCCTCTCCCGCGCCCGTCTGTTTGGCCAAAGCAGAAGCGAGCTGAGCGGCTGACTTGAGCGCTTTTTCAGCGAGTTCGGAGCCGTCCAGCGGGATCAGGATGTTACGGAACGGAACCATTAAGGCCTCCTTGCGATGCTCTATTCCTAATGATCGATCATCGCCGGCTGCTGCATCGCAAAATAGTTAAGAAAATCAGAGACAGTGATAATCCCGACCAGAGTACCGTTATCAACGACCGGCAAAGCACCAAACTTGTAGCTGCTCAGCATGGCGGCAGCCTGATAGGCGGGGGTGTCGGGCGAAACGATCATCGGATCGGAAGTCATGCAATTCTCAGCAGTGATACTATCCAGAATTTCCTCGTCTTGCCAGCGGCCATGCAAAATTAAGGGGGAATTCATCACCAGGCGCACATCACGATCGGTGATGATCCCCACAAGGCGGCCGTTATCAAGGACGGGTAATTGGCGACAGGATTGAGTCTTCATCACCTCAATAACCTGCCGCAAGGTCGTTTGCGGCGTCACACTATTGGGTATGATGGTCATGAGATCGTTAACGGTCAGCATATTTGTCTCCCCAACCGAAATAGTCCGCCGTCACCGGCGAGTCTTCTTAAATTCAAGTGTAATTGATTTTCCACCTTTGTCATGATGAGAAATGTCACTAAAGGCAGATGACATTCATCGGCGATCCTCAATCCTCCCTAAGAAGGTTTGCCTGTAAACTTTCGGAAAGATAAACTCAGAATTCAATCACATCCTTCTTGTTTTCTCAGGAGAATTATGGCTAAAAATGCCCCACAACGCCGGAAACAACAACATCAACAACGGGAAACGAACTGGGTAGTCATCGGTGGTTTAATAGCCATCGGTGTATTGGTTCTCGCGGGTCTGCTTTATCTCGCGCTGCGACCCTCCGCGAGCCGAGTCGTGCAGACGCTTGCTGAGTACTGTCAGGAAAACAGCGATCGTTGTATCTTCATGGGAGAAGCTGAAGCACCCATCACGATGGTGGAAGTCTCGGATTTCGGATGTATCCATTGCCAGGCTTTTCATGCTGAAACGGCCACACCTTTGAAAGAGCAATTTGCCGATACGGGCGACCTGTATTGGGTCGTTTTGCCCTATGCACTCAGTGCGTCAACCGTCCCGGCGGCCGCATCGGGTATGTGCGCCAACGAACAGGACAAGTATTTTGATTACGCCAACACCTTGTGGGCTATCGAACCGCCCGCCACTCGCCTATCAGCCGAAGGCTTCAGGCAAGCAGCAACTGAGGTTGGTCTGGACATCGATAAATTTACCAGTTGCCTCGACTCCGGCCGCTATCTGAATACAGTCAACAGCAATCGGGAGGCCGCCCGCAATGTCGGAGTAACCGGCACGCCAACGTTCTTTGTCAATGAACAGGAGGTAAATGGCGCACAGCCTATCGCCGCCTTTACGCAAATTTTCAATTCGATCCTGGACGCTCAATAGATCGCGTCCTTCCGTAGGAAGATTGGCTGAGCGTGATGCTGTAGAACTGGGTCAAGGCCAAATAGACGTGCCGCAATCAGTCGGTTCATACGGCGGACGCACCATTAGGTTTGTGTTGGCGAATTATCCGATGTTATCGGGTTGGCCGCCAAACACTACCTTGAAGAAGGATCAAGTACATATGTCGCAATCTCCACAGATTTTCTTCAAAGGCAATCTGCGAAATTCGTGTCCTATGTAGTTGGTTCTCGTTTGGGGGTACGCCAAATGAGGCATGAATTAGTCAGGGACTGGATGACACGAGATGTGATCGCCGTCTCGCCGGATACAACCGTGCTGGAAGCCGGGCAACTTATGATTGAGCGAACTATCCGGCGCTTGCCCGTCATTGAAGACGGCCGACTGGTCGGCATCGTGACATATGGTGACGTACGCAGTGCTAAGGCATCGTCGAATAGCGAAATGGATATTTGGGAGTTAAGCTACAGACTATCCAGACTGACTATAGGCGAAATAATGACACCCAATCCGGTGACGATCTCGCCTGACGAGACAATCGGCGCCGCCGCACAATTGTTGTTGAAATATATGATCGGCGGCTTGCCGGTATTGGATCACGACGGACAACTCATCGGTATCATCACCGAATCCGATATCTTTCGGCTGGTCGTTCGTGACTGGATGAATCCGCAAGACAACGCCGGCGAGCCATATGCCCGCTACAAATAGGAGGGAAAGCAGTCGTGTTCAAACATATCTTGGTTCCATTGGATGGTTCAGGCTTTGCCGAAGCCGCCCTTCCTTATGCGCTGGAAATGGCCGCCCAGTTCGATAGCGATATCACATTATTGCGCGTCGTCTTGCCGCCACGGGTAGGGGAGGGCGCTTTGTCACCCGAGTCGGCCAGCTTTATGATCAAGATGCGCGACGATCTCTACAAAGAGGTTATCGATTATCTGCAATCGCAGAAAGGGTCATTGCGGCAGCAAAACTTTCGCACACACTACCAAGTGGCGGAATCAGAGGACGTTGCCGCGGAGATCATCAGCGTCGCCCAAGGGGCCGGCATCGACACAATCGTGATGTGTACCCACGGCCGTGGGGGTCTGGGACGCTTCCTGTTCGGCAGCGTGGCAATGCGCGTACTTCAGTCCGCGACGGTGCCGGTGCTGATCATCCGGCCGGATGGGAAACGGAGAGATGCAAACGAACCGTCTACGAAACCGTCGGAATAGATTTGGGATCGGGCTTGGCCGCGACCTCAATCTCCCGGATCAGTCCCGCTGAATCGATATATTTCAGCAAGTAGTTTTTCACGCCGGCCTGGTGGAATAGCAGCCGCTCGATTTCATCGGCAAAGGGAGCCAGGATGATGACGGCCGCGGAGAGACTGACCATCTGTTTAATGACATCGATGGTGTGAAATAGTTGTTCATCGGTTCCATTCTGCAAACCGAACAGAACGACGACAGGTCCCTTGGGGCCTTCCCTGGAGCCGGTTTTGGCGTTGAGATAGGGTAAGGCGCCAGCCGGATCCTCAACGGTGGCGACGATCTCAAAGTGGGGCGTCACGCCCAGTCGATCGCTGAGCGCCCGACGCACAGCGGCATGCTTTTCGACGATAAGGATTCGAATCTTCGATGCGTCGGTTGGGATCACTTTCCTGCCCATCTCCAGGTGCGCCTGTAGCATGACGAAATACCTTCAGCCGCCGAAATGTTCCCACCTATTGGATCGCTCGGGACTCGCCCCAGCCACCAACTCAGTGCGGATAGCAAAACTTCCGCGGCACGAATGATTGAAGGCAGTATAGCCCTTTGGCCGAATCGAACTCAATGACGAAAGTCACCGATTCAAGTGACATCTATCACCAGAACAGAACAGAAAACAGAAGGGGAAAATAGCCGCCTGATACGAGAGGAATGGCTAAAGCGGCAGGTCAAGAACAACAGTCGTACCCCCACCTGGAGCAGACTCGACAGCGAAGAGGCCACGCAAACTCTCGGCGCGAGCCTGCATATTGGCCAGGCCATGGCCAACTCGCTGGGATTCGCTGGACATATCAAAGCCTCGGCCGTCATCCCGTATGGTCAGGGTGATCCGATCGGTGGTGCAATTCAGGCTGACATCGACCTTTCCGGCGCGCGCATGGCGGGCGACATTGGCCAGTGCCTCCTGCGTGGTAAGAAAGATAGCCCGGCCGAGTGGCAAGGATAGTCCTTCCAATCGATCAGGCACGTGAACTGACGCAGGCACCATCGTATTAGCCTGGAACTCACGGACAAGCTGGGCTAATCCCTGATGAACATCTCCCGCAAAACGCCGCGGTCGAAGGTCGAGGATGAAATTGCGGATATCACGGATTGCATCGTTCAGACCCTCAATGGCAGTATTGAGCAGCGTTGATACCTCATCGACATTCCCGTCCGGCAGAGCAAGCCGCGTTGATTCAAGGGTGAGACCCACCGCATAGATGGACTGGATCACGCCGTCATGAAGATCCATCCCGATCCGTGTCCTCTCCTCCAGGATGGCCAGCCGCTCTACCTGCGAATAAAGCCTGGCATTCTGGATTGCGACGGCCGCATGGGCGGCCAGCATTTCGATGAGGCTCTGATCATCCTCGCTGAAATCCTCAGCGCCTGTCTTGTTGGTCAAGTAGAGATGCCCCAGTGTCTCCCCTGCCCCGGTGATCGGCACGCCCAGGAAACTCTCCATGACCGGATGCCCTTCGGGAAAGCCAATTGATCGCGGGTCCTCCTGAATATGGGGGATGCGAATCGGCTGTTGCCCATGGATAACCGCGCCCAACAGCCCGTAGCCGTGGGGCCAATGATCGATCTTGCTTATATCCTCGCGAGACATGCCACTCGTGAGAAACCGATGGACATTATTCGGCCCGGCGACTCGCCAATCACCCACAGCCAGTGCCGAATATTCCGCGCCGACCAGATCGCGAGCAGAATCAACGATAAGCTGCAAGACCTTATCGATGTCGAGTTCACCAGCTATGGCTAATGCGGCTCTGTTAAGTGTCTCCAGAGCCTTCTGTATGTTATGGCCGGGGGGGAATGGTGTTTCGGCAAGCTCAGGCATAAGAGGCTGACTTTTCCGCAGGACCTAAATATGGTCGGACAGATGATGCTTGATAGCGTAAGCGGCCGCCTCCGCCCTGTTAGACACGCCCAGTTTGGAAAGGATGCTGCTGACGTAATTGCGGACAGTCCCTTCGCTCAGGAACAGGTCAGCGGCGATCTCACGGTTCGTACGACCTCCGGCAATCAGGAATAGCACCTGTCGCTCCTGGCTGGTCAGGTCCTGAAAAGCTACGGCTTCTTCCTTCTGGATTGAGCGACGGACTTCAAAGAAGACTCGCTGGGTGAGCGAAGGGTCGAGCATGGATTCGCCACGGGCCGCGCCTTCGATTGCCCTTATAACATCGCCACCGGCAATTTGCTTGAGGAGGTAGCCAGTCGCGCCGGCGCGAATGGCAGCAAACAGAAGTTCATCCTCGGCAAAAGAGGTGAGCATGATCACCTTGATTTGGGGATAGCGCTCCTTGATCTGCTGACAAGCCTCGATGCCGCTTCCACCTGCCAACCGGATGTCCATCAGCACAATATCAGGCTGGAGTTCTCCGGCCATGGACACCGCCTCTTCCTGGGTCGACGCTTCGCCAACTACTGTGAAAGTAGGATGGCGCTCGAGCAGGGCACGCATGCCGAGCCGAACGACCTCATGATCGTCGACGATTAGCAGCCTCAACATCTGGGACATATTCACCAAGTATATCGAATCCAACCGGTTACCACAAAACAACTGGACCGTGGAGTGTACAGGCAGCACACGGCCGCCTACAACCGGCTATCAGGTGAAAACGCCGGCCTCAGCGACAAGACCACAGTTATCACATCGCAACTGGAAAAGGCCGTTGTAATGTAATTCGCCGAGCAAGCATGAGGGGCAAGGAAATCCTTCCCGCAGATCGGGGTCACAGGTAGTCTGGTTCTCGTCCCTGGCTGATTTCCACCATCGGTCGACTGGCCTCTCTCTCCGGTAAATCTCTTCAAACGTAGCCATAAGGTCAGATTATACCCTGTGATCTATCTTGGCAAGCCATTCCGAGAAGGCAGTCTGGGCATCTTTCGTGCACAAAATGGATAGCATGACTTTTGTCAGTGTTACTGGTGTAATCTGTCACTAACCCCCAGGAGTGAAATCTTTAAACTTAATATGGATTGATTGATTGCCGCGCCTCAGGCTGCATCAGGTTCATCTATCAGTGGGATCATTGAAATTTCGTAGCCTGAAACGGCGGTAAAACAGCAAGAAGGAGAACAATTCCATGTCGGATAACGTTTTGACCCCACCCATAAAAACACAAAAAGCCGCGAGCAACGGCCGTAAACCACAAGAGACCACAAAATGGGTCTATTTATTTAATGAAATCCAACTGGCCGAAGAACATGTCGGCGGCAGTTGGGACGAAACCCGCGCCCTACTGGGCGGCAAGGGCGCTAACCTGGGCGATATGACTCGGCTGGGTATCCCGGTTCCGCCGGGGTTCACCGTGTCAACTGAAGCATGTAACGCCTATTTGGAATCCAACGGCTTCCCGGAGGGCATGTGGGAGCAAGAACTCGAAGCCATTTATGAAATCGAAAAATTGACCGGCAAGAAGTTTGGTGGCACGGAAAATCCTCTGCTCGTCTCTTGCCGTTCCGGCGCCAAGTTCTCAATGCCGGGTATGATGGACACGGTTCTCAATATCGGCCTGAACGATGAGATCGCCGAGACGATGGTGCGATTAACCGGCGACCGTCGCTTCGTATTTGACCTCTATCGTCGCCTGATTCAGATGTTCGGCAGCGTTGTCATGGGCGTCCCGGACGAGCCATTTGAAGCCATCATCACCTCGCGGCGCAAATTAGCCGGCGTGACCTCCGACTCGGATTTGAAAGCCGAGGATTGGGAAGTGATCACCCGCCGCTTCAAGGAGATATACCGCACTTTCACCCGCAGCGATTTTCCGACCGATCCGTACCATCAATTGCAATTGGCAACGGAAGCAGTGTTCAAGTCGTGGAACGGCCGCCGGGCGATCGACTATCGCAACGCGGCCGGCATAGCCCATAATTTAGGCACGGCCGTCAACATTCAGACGATGGTCTACGGCAACATCGGCAATAATTCCGCCACCGGCGTCGCCATGTCGCGCAACGCCTCCACCGGCGAGGACGAGCCCGAAGGCGACTTCCTGGTGAACGCACAGGGCGAGGACGTGGTAGCCGGCATTCGACTGACCCAACCCCTGCATGAACTCAAGGACATCATGCCCAAGTCCTACGATGAGTTCCTGGCCATCGCCAGGAAGCTGGAAAAGCATTATCGCAACATGCAGGACATGGAGTTCACCATCGAGGACGGCAAATTATGGCTGCTCCAAACACGTGACGGCAAGCGCACCGCCCAAGCGGAAGTCAAGATCGCTACCGATATGGTGGACGAAGGTTTGATCAGCAAGGAAGAGGCTGTCTGGCGCGTGAAACCGGCCCAGGTCGACTTTTTCCTGCACCCGCAACTCGATGTAAAAGCCCTGAAATCCGCACACAAGATTGCCACCGGATTGAACGTCTCCCCTGGCGCGGCCGTCGGTGTGGTGGCGTTTGATGCCGATACGGCCGAGCGCTGGGCCAAGGACGAAGGCCGTCCGGTCATTATGGTCCGCCCCGAAACAAAGCCGGATGATGTGCATGGCATGCTGGCAGCTCAGGGTATCCTGACCAGCCGCGGCGGCCGCACGAGCCACGCTGCTTTGGTTGCCCGTCAATTCGGCAAGCCGGCCGTGGTTGGTGTCACGGAACTGGATATCGATCTCGACACACGCCACATGACTATTGGTGAAGATCTGGTCATCAGGGAAGGCGAATGGATCTCGCTTGACGGCACGTTGGGCGTCGTCTATCTGGGGCAGGTTCCCACGGTCGTGCCTGATATCAAGAACCCCTGCTTGCTCAAACTCCTGGGTTGGGCGGACGAATTCCGCACGTTGGGAGTATGGGCCAATGCTGACTACCCGTCGGATGCTCGACGCGCTCGAGAATATGGAGCGGAAGGTATTGGTCTTTGCCGTACCGAGCACATGTTCTTCGAGCAGTCCCGACTGCCCATTGTGCAGCAGATGATCATGGCCAAGAACGTCACCGAGCGGAACGAGGCGCTTGAAAAATTGCTGCCTCTGCAACGCGGTGATTTTGACGGTTTGTTCCGCGCCATGGACGGCCAGCCGGTCATCATCCGCCTGATCGACCCGCCATTGCATGAGTTCCTGCCTTCCTACGAGGAGTTGGTTCAGCGCCTGGCTGACCTGAAGGTGCAATTGCAGCACTTCCACACACTCAGCGAGATCGACGAGGCTCTGGCTGAAATCCATGTCAAACAGACCTATCTGGATCGCGTCGTGGCTCTACGCGAACAAAATCCGATGCTCGGCACCCGCGGCGTCCGCCTTGGCATCCTCATTCCTGAGCTGACCAAGATGCAGGTTCGCGCGATCTTCGAGGCGGCTTGTCAGTGCCAGAAAGACGGTATCGATGTCCATCCTGAAGTGATGATTCCACTCACCTTCCACGTGAACGAGCTGGAAGTCCAGCAAACTGCCCTCGAAGCCGTAGCCAAGGAAGTGATGGAAGAGCAGGATATCCAGGTGTCGTACAAGTTCGGTACAATGATCGAGCTTCCTCGTGCAGCCGTGACGGCCGATGAGATCGCGACAATCGCCCAGTTCTTCTCCTTCGGCACGAACGACCTGACCCAGACGGTCTTCGGCATCTCTCGCGATGACGCCGAAGCCGGATTCCTGGTGGAATATCAGCAGAGCGGCATCCTGGAAGAGAACCCATTTGCCACACTTGACATCGATGGAGTTGGCAAGTTGATGAAGATGGGCGTCGAACTCGGTCGTCAGACCCGGCCCGACCTGGAAGTCGGCATCTGCGGTGAGCATGGCGGCGACCCCAAGACTATTACCTTCTGCCATAAGATCGGCTTGAATTACGTATCTTGTTCTCCGTTCCGGGTTCCGATCGCCCGGTTGGCGGCCGCTCATGCCGCATTGAATGACAAAAAGAGCAAATAGCTCACCGGATCGGCATCGACCCTGGAGGGACGTGTATTCATCGAACCCGTCCCTCCAGGGTTTTTAGGAGAAGGAAGCAATATGACAACAAATATGATCACCATCGACGCGAACGAAGCCACCGCGAACGTCGCGCATAAAGTCAACGAAGTGATCGCCATCTACCCGATCACACCCTCATCGGGCATGGGAGAGTTGGCCGATCAATACTCAGCTCACGGTGACACTAATATCTGGGGAGCTGTGCCCTTGGTCATTGAGATGCAATCGGAAGGTGGCGCGGCTGGGGCCGTTCACGGCGCGTTACAAACAGGCGCATTGACGACAACCTTCACTGCCTCACAAGGCCTCTTGTTGATGATTCCCAATATGTACAAGATAGCCGGGGAATTAACTTCAACGACCTTCCACGTGGCGGCTCGTTCGTTGGCAGCGCAGGGATTGTCGATCTTCGGCGATCATAGCGACGTAATGGCGGCCCGCAACACAGGGTTCGCTTTCTTGTGTTCCAACTCCGTCCAGGAAGCGATGGACTTTGCCCTGGTGGCCCACGCGGCAACCCTGAAGGCTCGCGTGCCGTTCATTCATTTCTTCGACGGATTCCGCACCTCGCACGAGATCAACAAGATCACGCCCATCAGTGAAGAAATCATGCGGGCAATGATCAACGAAGATCTGGTGAAAGCTCATCGAGATAGGGGGCTGACACCGGACATGCCGGTGATGCGTGGCACAGCACAGAATCCCGACGTCTATTTCCAGGCACGTGAAACCGTCAATCCGTTCTACTCGGCCTGCCCCGGCCTGGTGCAGGAAACGATGGACGAACTGGCCGAGTTGACTGGCCGCCAATATCATCTGTTTGATTACGTCGGTGTACCGGACGCTGACCGCGTGATCGTCCTGATGGGTTCGGGCGCTGAAGCAGTCGAGGAGACGGTGAACTATCTGGTCGAACGAGGCGAGAAGATCGGCCTGGTGAAAGTGCGACTCTACCGTCCATTTGATTCGGCTGCATTCGTCAATTCCTTGCCGGCAACTACACGAAATATCGCCGTCCTGGATCGCACCAAGGAACCGGGAGCAGCCGGCGAACCGCTGTACCTCGACGTCGTGTCAGCCCTTGTGGAACAGGTGGCCGGTGGCAATGCGCCTTTCGACACGATGCCACGAATCATCGGCGGTCGCTACGGCCTGTCATCCAAGGAGTTCACTCCGGCGATGGTGTTAGCCGTGTTTAACGAGTTGGCCAAGACGACGATGAAGAACCATTTCACCATCGGGATCAACGATGACGTCACCCACACCAGTCTGCCCTATGATGAGACGTTCTCGACCGAGCCGGATGACGTGGTGCGTGCCATCTTCTTTGGCCTGGGTTCAGACGGCACGGTAGGAGCCAACAAGAACTCGATCAAGATTATTGGAGAGAACACCCCAAACTATGCTCAGGGCTATTTCGTCCTCGACTCGAAGAAATCCGGTTCGGTGACCGTCTCGCATTTGCGCTTTGGGCCACGGCCGATTCATTCGACCTACTTGATCACCACGGCCAACTTCGTAGCCTGCCATCAGTTTGGCTTCCTCGAACGGTTCGACATGCTCAAGCTGGCTCAACCGGGAGCGACATTCCTGTTGAACAGCCCTTACGGACCTGACGAGGTATGGGATCACCTGCCGCAGGAGGTGCAGCGGGCGATCATCGAGAAGGGCCTGCGCTTCTTTGTGGTGGATGCCTACACTGTGGCCGAAAAGACAAACATGGGGCGTCGAATCAACACCGTCATGCAGACCTGTTTCTTTGCGTTGATCGAGCGAGCCACCTCGGTTCCCTTGCTGTCGCGAGAAAGGGCAATCGGCGAAATCAAGAAGGCCATTGAAAAGACTTACGGCAAGCGAGGCGAGGCGGTCGTGCAGCAAAACTATGATGCTGTTGATGCGTCATTGTCACAGATGCATGAAGTGAAGATTCCGGCACAGGTGACCAACCCGCGCTCTCGTCCCGGAGTCGTCCCGGCCCATGCGCCTGAATTCATTCAGACCGTGACAGCCTCGATGATGGCCGGGCTGGGCGATATGTTGCCCGTTAGCGCCCTGCCCATCGACGGCACCTATCCTACCGGCACGACCCAGTGGGAAAAGCGTAACATCGCCACAGAAGTACCGCTTTGGGATTCGGATATCTGCATCCAGTGCGGCAAATGCGCTTTCGTCTGTCCACATGCGGTCATTCGCATGAAAGTCTATGATCCGTCCAACCTGGACGATGCGCCATCCGACTTCAAAAGCATGCCGGCTCGCTTTTTCAAGGAATATAAGGATCTGTCCTACACATTGCAGATCTCTCCCGAGGACTGCACCGGCTGCTCGCTTTGCTACGAGGTCTGCCCGGTCAAGAACAAAAAGCAGCCGAAATTCAAAGCCATCAACATGGTTGAATACACACCGGAAATGCGCGAGCAGGAAAGCCGGAATTGGGATTTCTTCCAGACCCTGCCGAACGTAGAGCGCACTGAATTGCCTTTTAATCAGGTGAAGTACAACCAGCTGCTCGAGCCTCTGTTTGAGTTCTCCGGTGCATGCGCCGGTTGCGGGGAGACACCCTATCTGAAGCTGATTACCCAACTTTACGGCGATCGGATGCTGGTTGCCAACGCCACGGGTTGTTCATCTATCTATGGCGGCAATCTACCGACAACGCCATGGTCGAAGAACCGCGAGGGACGCGGCCCAGCCTGGTCCAATTCCCTGTTTGAGGACAACGCGGAATTCGGCCTGGGTATGCGTGTGGCGCTGGACCAGCGTATCGACGCGACGACAAATTCCCTGCGTGCTTTGCGGGAATTAATCGGCATCGAATTGGCCGATGAGATCCTCTACAGCGACCAGATCACCGAGATGGATATCCTGAGCCAGCGGCGTCGCATTCAACTATTGCGTGAGCGCATCCAGGCGCTATTAGCAGGGGATGATCCGGGTATCTCGGCGACGAAACCCGCCCTCTCGGATCTTCTCAGCAAGGCTGACGTCCTTGTCAAGAAGAGTGTGTGGATCGTTGGCGGCGACGGCTGGGCTTATGATATCGGCTATGGTGGCCTCGACCATGTGATGGCATCAGGTCGCAACGTCAATATCATGGTGCTGGATACGGAAGTCTATTCCAACACCGGCGGCCAGATGTCGAAATCCACGCCGCGTGGCGCGGTGGCCAAGTTTGCGGCCGCCGGCAAGCCGCTGCCCAAGAAGGATTTGGGTATGTTGGCAATGTCGTATGGCAATGTCTACGTCGCTCGCGTCGCGTTCGGGGCGAATGACCGTCAGACGGTGCAGGCGATCATGGAAGCAGAGGCCTATGATGGGCCGTCGCTGATCATCGCTTATAGCCATTGCATCGCCCACGGATACGATCTCAAGTATGGATTGGATCAGCAACAGGCGGCCGTCGATTCGGGCCACTGGTCTCTGTATCGATACAACCCCGATCTGGCTCTAACCGATCCGGTGGAAGGCAATGGCCACGAACTGCAAGTCGGCAGGAATCCGTTCCAGCTCGATTCAAAGGCCCCCAGCATCCCATTGGAAGATTATATCTATCGCGAGGGTCGCTATCGCATGTTGCAGCAAAGCAATCCCGAAGCGGCCGAGCGACTCCTCAAGTTGGCCAAGGCGGACGTCGCCCAACGCTGGGAGACCTATCACAAGATGGCTACCAGCCACGAGAAACCCGAACGAGTGGCGGCCGCGGACTAGGATGACACTAGTGTACGCAGATAACATGGGTCGGAAGCAGGCTTGTGTTATCTGTGTACCGTCTATCAGGAGAACACAGAATGGACCTACGAACAACTTACCTGGGTCTCAATTTGAAGAACCCCTTGGTGGCCTCAGCATCGCCGCTAGCTCGCGAATTGAGCAACATCCGGCGCATGGAAGATGCTGGTGCCGCGGCCGTGGTATTGAACTCCTTGTTTGAGGAGGAGATCAACCAGGAGAGCCAGGCGCTCGACCGCTATCTGAGCGAGGGCACAGAGAGCTATGCCGAAGCCCTAACCTATTTCCCGGAGGCACGCTCCTATCGGGCCATCGGCCCTGACGCCTATCTGGAGCACATCTTTCGGGCCAAGCAAGCCGTCGATATCCCCGTAATCGCCAGTTTGAACGGAGTATCGTCTGGTGGTTGGACTCGTTATGCGAAGGAGATGGAAGGCGCCGGCGCGGATGCGCTGGAATTAAACATCTACTATCTACCCACCAGCATCGCCCTCTCCGGTGCAGAGGTAGAGCAGATCTATATCGATCTGGTGCGCGACGTCCGGGCATCCATAGATATTCCAATCGCCGTCAAACTCAGCCCCTACTTCAGTTCGACAGCCAATATGATGTACCGCCTGGCTGAGGAGGGCGCAAATGGGCTGGTTCTATTCAACCGCTTCTATCAGCCCGACCTCGACCTGGAGAATCTGGAGGTACTGCCGAACCTCATTTTGAGTCACTCAGATGAGATACGATTACCGTTGCGGTGGATCGCGATCCTCTATGGCCGCGTGGCGGCCGACCTGGCGCTGACTACGGGCGTCCACAGCGCACAAGACGCGCTGAAGGCTGTCGCCGCGGGAGCCAATGTGGCCATGATGACATCGGAGATCCTGTTGAACGGCATCGGCCGCTTCAGTGAAATCCTGGCGGAGATGCGGCTATGGCTGGAAAAGCAGGAATACCGCTCGATCCAGGAGCTTCACGGCAGCTTGAGCCAAATCAACGTGGCCGCGCCAGCCGCCTTCGAACGCGCCAACTACATCCAGATTGTGAAATCCTACGCACCCATGTTTCGTTAAACGGTTTTACGTTTAATGGCTTATGGCATCCTGTTGCAAGGTTGATTGATCAAGCAAAAGAGGCTCTGGGAAATCCAGAGCCTCTTTTGTCGGAGGTAATACAGTCAGAAAGCTGACCGAGGTAGAAGAAGATCGTCGGAGTACGATCTAAAAACGAGCGGCTTCAGGGTTGGTGTAGGCCCAACGACAAGACACACCGACCATGTTACATTCAACGGCAGATGAACAAGTACAAGCTCGAACCTTATGTTCCATGTCCTCCATCCACAGGAAGTCATTGAGAGGGTAGATGTGCTGCTCTTTCAATTCGACATCCTTGTCGATGATCCGGCAATGCTTTGAGCCGACAACGACCCATCTTGTTACTGCCATTTGATCCATCCTTATCTCGATTTCGGTTGTATCAACACGCCCGAGATCAAGGCTCCAATATCTGACATCATCATACCAAAAGGCCCGACCAGCACTAAGTGCCGATTGTCACCGGATATTGTGACATTCGTCATACGTCACCGGATGCCATCCTTTTTACGATGGGGGAGAGAAACGAACAGGGATCGTCAACGACGATACCACATCCTGGGATCCAGCCAACCCCGGTCTCATTAGGTCAATCGTTAAATAGAAGGTTTGATCAGGATCGATCTCCTCAGACGAGAAAAGGTAGAAATCTACAACCACCTCATCGACAGGCCATTGGTTGATTGGAAATGTTCCTGACTGAGGATCGCCAATTGTATGGAAGAGGACGGCGCCATCATCACCTTGAACCGTTACAGAGATCTGCCGTGAATCGTTGAAAGATGATGAAAGCCTCCAGTAAAGATAAACTCCATGCTGGTCACCGCCGGAAAACGCACGATAACCGACCAGAGTCAGCTCGGGAGACAACGCCGCATCAACAGGATGTGCTTCCTGAACCTGGCAAGGGACGACGCAATAAAGCGAATAGTCATCGGTCAATTGCAAAGGGGCAAGCCGGTCTTTGGCCGCGATTAATAGCTCACGATAAGGACTGACTGAAATCGTACGAATAGCGTGAGATGTCCAGTCAAAAAGCAGGAAGTTCGGCCGCAACGTTCCCATGATCTGTTGCAGGAACCCGGCCACATCCGGCGAATCGTCACTCGACTGTTGAAATAATGGGTATTGAGGATGGTCCGGCTCATCCATAATTTGATACAGTCGGTTGTTTGTCATCAGCTGATCCGGCCGAGTCACCCCGACTGCAGCCAATAGTGGCTGAGCATCCTCAACCCTCCGGACGATCTCTCTGGCCCGCGTCTGCTTGACTCCCCAGTTCGTGGACGACAGGAACAACAACGAGAAAAGCCCAAGCAAAAGCAAGCCGACCCCAATCGCAGCACGTTCATTTGAGACTACTCTCTCCACCAATTGGCTGACGGCCAGAACAATAACGACCACCTGAATAGCAAGAGGGACAAGCAAATAGCGCGTAAATAGCCACGCCATGCCGGTTGCCAGCACCGGGAAAAAAAGAGCCATCAGCAGCAACGCAGTTTGCGCGCGCGTCAATCGTTTGTCAAAGAGGGAAGCCACACAAGCCACCAGCCAAACCAGATAACTGATGAACGGATCCCAGAGCGAAACCTTACGCTCCAAACCCAATGGATCGGTTGCGTAGGAGTTGCCATCATAGGCAAAGAAGCGGCCGATTTCACTCGCCCAATGACTCAGAAAACCTGAGGGATCATCCCGAACGACCTGCACAAAAGAGACATCCGGCGGAATAGTGCCCCAGTTTTCGGTCCAATTGAAGTCGCCGTGAATGCTAAACCAGACATTTTTCGCCTGTTCGTTATAAACAGGATTATCTTTGACAACAGTCGAGGCAAGTAGTTGCGGGAAGGCGACGATCATAAACGCGCCTAATAATAACCCAAGGGAGACTGCCAGTCGCCGCCCAGCCTTCCAGTCCCGTAAACACAGGTAAACGGCCGAAACTGGCAGAAAGACCAGGGTCGTATATCGGATAAGATAAGCTCCTCCCAATGCTGCTCCGGCGGCGATGGAGGTGTTTCTGGTTATGCGCGGGCTTTTCGTTGAATCAATGAACAGGATGGCTAAGGCCACCAATTGCAATCCGGCGGCGAGCATGTCTGTCCCCTCCTGAAGCGTCTGGAAACGAAAGAAGGGATGGAGCACCAATAACCCGGAGGCCACCAACGCATAAGGCACCTGGCGAGTCACATGGTAGGCAATAAGATAGACAGAAATCAGGCCTAAGATTGCCCCCATCCATGAAATCAGCTGGCCATAGCTGACCATGTCAAGGCCGGATGACAAACCAATCCGCAACAGCGCAAAATAACCGGCCCCATAAAACGGATGAACCCACGTTTCGAGTTGAGTAAAGGATAAAGCCCTGGCCCACTGCTGGTGATACCAGTAATCCACCATCGTCACGGCTCTTTGAGCGCTGGCCTCTCTAAGGATAAATGCAGTGAAAATGGCCAAAAGCAACAGCAATGGCAAGTGTATCTGATAGCGACGCATTGAAGGACCGATTATAACATCGATGGGTCAAGCATTTAAC
>JAGOZU010000177.1 GCA_018058545.1 Promineifilum sp.
GCCGATGTTGACCAGATTATCCTTTTTGGCGCTCATCCACGCCCCATCGGTGTAGCCGCAGAATTCACGCAGAATCTCGGCGATGGACTTTCCGGCGTAGCCCTCTTCGCGCTCCTGAATAAAGAAAGAGTTTTCAACCATGCGTGTGGCATCGAGGAAAAGCTTGATGCCGTGGCGGTCGCACAAGGCGCGCAAGTCACGGACATTGGCCATGCTGACGGGCTGGCCGCCGGCCATGTTGACGGTGCCGGCAAGGCTGATGTAGGCGATGGCTGCCGCGCCGTGGGTGTTGATTAAATCCTCTACCTTGCCCAGATCGATGTTCCCCTTAAAAGGATGAAGGCTCTCCGGATCGTGAGCCTCGTCGATGATGACATCGACGAAGATTCCCCCGGCCATCTCCTGGTGCAGACGTGTCGTAGTGAAGTACATGTTGCCGGGAATATATTGGCCGGGTTTGATGGCCACGCGGCTGATGAGATGTTCTGCTCCGCGCCCTTGATGGGTGGGCAGAATGTGCCGATAACCGTAATAGGTCTGGATGGCGTCCTCGAGATGATAAAAATTGCGACTGCCGGCATAGGCTTCGTCGCCAAGCATCATCCCTGCCCATTGGCGGTCGCTCATGGCGCTGGTGCCGCTGTCGGTCAGCAGATCGATGTAGACATCGTCGGAACGCAAAAGGAAGGTGTTGTAGCCGGCTCCTTCGGCGGCTGCCTGGCGCTCTTCGCGGGTGATCATGCGCAGCGGCTCGACCATCTTGATTTTCCATGGCTCGGCCCACGAGCGGCGGCCGTGTTGTTGGCCCATGGTTTGCGGGATATGGTGGGTCATGTCATCTCTCCTGTTGGCAGCGACCGGGCGGCTCGCCGCGAATTTGTTGGATGAGCGATTTTAGCAGAATATAAGGAAAGGGGTCGGATAATAAAAGAGAAGAGGAATATTGCCTGCTCTTCAGAAAAAAATGGTTTCTGTGGCTATGGACAAGGCGTGTTTTGGCGCAACAAGGTCATGATCGTGGTCACTCCCTCAGCCCAGCCAGGGTTGCCGGAGTAGATCGGCCCGACACCTGCCGGTGTGCCTCCATTGTAGAAGCGGCCGCCAGGAGTCAGGTAATCAGCTTTGAGTAATGGAATGACGAAGTCGATTGATTCCTGCTGCGAGTTGAACGGAACAGCGCAATCGAAGGGGCAAGAGGGAGTCATGCCGTAGCCAAACAGATTGTTCTTGCGAGTGGCCACGGCGTTGGTTCCCCAAGTTGAATCCCAAGCGGCATGGGCGGCGATGTAGTAGGCATTGACATTGTTGGCCCGTCCTGCATCGACGAACGACCGTCCCAGGCCGATGAGCGGGCTGCCGGGCACGGTGGCGGCGATGGCTGCGTCGAGTTGCTCGCCGCTGATGTCGACTACGCCGTTGAGGTTGGTGTCAACGGTGAAGTCGCCGGCAGGACAACTATAGCCAGGCTGTTCGGCAGTACGGGTTCCCAGCGCGTCAAGCCCAGCAGAGACGGCCGTCCCGGCGATGGGGCCACCCGTGGCCAGAACTTCCGCGCCCAAGGTCCCCGCCAGCGGCACTCCCTCGGACACCAGGGTACGAGCGATAGGCGCGCCGGTGGAAACGGCTATCGCCGCTGCCGTCTGGGCCACGGGCACGTTGGTTCCGGCGGCCTCGGCGGCGGCCGTCAGGGCGATGCGCGCGCCTTCGGCCGCCGCCGGAGCACCGCTGTCGCGGACCCAACCGATGATGGCTTGCCGTGATTGATCTGAGCAGGCAGTTACCGATAATACTATCATGAGAAGGCACAAGAGCGAGAGCGGCTTTTTCATTGTTGTTTGGTCTCGTTAGCAATGTCAGGGGTTTGACGCAGGAGGGGGTATCCGACTTTAACCCGCCATCCAGACTGCAATAATTAGCGCCAGGGCGATTAACGCCAGAATGACGTAGATCGGATTGCTTAACCCGGCGCGAACAGCTTCGGCCGTCGTCACAACTTCCTCCCCCTCAGGCGCACCTTCCTGGAGCAGTTGTCGTAGCTTGATCGTGCCCGGCTCTACCAGTGTTCGACCGTCAGGGAAAATAAGCGTGGGAACGCTCTCGAATCCGCCGGTGATGGCTCGTAGCTGTGCGGCGGCATCGGCGTCCTCTCGTATGTTAACATAATCGTACGGAACACCGGCTGCATCAAGCAATCTTAACACGGGGGGCACGCTGGGGCAGTTAGGTCGGCCGAACACAACGATCGCCTTCTGTGGCGCAGGATCAAATTCGGGTAAGTTATTCATCACAAAATTTACATCCGCGAGTTCTGCGGGCTGAGGAGAATTCTGTAACCAAGTTAACTCGCCACTTGAATCTCCCACTCTTCCACATGTTCAACCGTCCCTCCCGGCTCCAAACGTGACAATGGGCCGAGTGTTTCCAACTCTAAATGGCTATCGTTGGTGTAGATCTCAGCGTTGCAACCAAAATCAGCGTGAGGTTGTGCCGGTTGTGGGTGCCATCTCTTGGTGAAAGTCAGGTCATTATATCGATAAGCCATCCACCCGGCGCGGTTCATTGTGCCAATTTTGAACGGTCGGCCGACAGGCAATGCGTCGATCTCAATGGTATCCCCGTTTGGTCGGAAGCGCGAGTCGTCCCAATGCGAATAAGGCCACAGAGCGATCAGCCGGTCGGGCAACAGGCCTTCGTCATCCTTCTGTGGGCCACTCACAGGCAAGACAGCCGTTCCGCCTGGGCGAAGTTGTGTGATGGCCCACGGCGCAAGTTCTACCGGCCACAACCCCTGATTCGTCAGTCGATGGTTGAGTTGGACGCGAGCTTCAGTTGGATGAACTATTACCTCCAGTTCCTTGCCGATCCCGGTGTATGGTTCGTCATAGGACAGGGTGACGCCGAGATGGCACGTTGTTGTTCTCACACCAGTGCTGTCAGGGATATAGGTGCGGGCGGCCGACTCCGGTGCGTGCCACAATCGATGGCCGCCCCATAACCGAAGGGTTCGGTGCGGCGATTCCAGCGTGAAGTCCGGCGTCTCCGCCAGCAGATTATCGCCGCTGACGCGGGGAATGAGCCGAACGAGGCGTGGTCCGGCCTCGAGCAGATAGTCGAGAATCAGCGCATCGTTCTCGATGCGACCCGTGGGTTGTCCATAGTATTCGTTCATTTCAGGAATCCACAGATTTCTTGGATGATGGAAACGCCCGCTAAACTTGTCACCTATCACTGACAACAAGACAATTTTATATATTGTCACACCCGGTCGCGCCTCCGGCAAGGAATCATCAGGTGAACGGGACTTTTGGCAGTGAACGGTCTATACTGGTTCTCATCCGGCTCAGAGGCGAGGAAATATTATGCAGGTTAGCGGTATATCATCACTCTTGGTCATTGTTGGTTTTATCCCCTGCGTCGTCGTGCCGCTTTTGGTATTCGCCTA
>JAGOZU010000033.1 GCA_018058545.1 Promineifilum sp.
AACAGGTCTCGCAGGTGGCGCCGCGTGATTGGATGGCCGGCTTTCGTTCGACTGGTTTCGTATCCAATCCTCATACTTGGTGCCGTCCGGCATGGTCGCGTTGGCCAGAGATTTGGCAGTCGATAATGATTTAAGCGAGACACGAGTGCCATAGAGGAACGCGCCGGAAAGATCTGCCCCAACCAGACGAGCATCATCGAGATTGGCCCCACTCAGATTGGCTTCGGATAGATCTGCCTTCTCAAAATTGGCCTTGCTCAAGTCCGCCCAACCCAGGTTAGCGCCGGTCAGGGTGGCCCGCTCCAGATTAGCATACGCGAGACGGCTCTCCACCAGATTGGCCCGTTCCAGATCAGCCCCGTTCAGGGCAACATGCTCCCCATGCGCCTTGTTCAGGATAGCCTCGACCATCGTCGCGCCACTGAAGATCGCCCCGTCAATGGTCGCGCCGGTCATGTCGGTTTCTTTCATGGAGCAGAGGCTCAAATCCGCCTCTTGCAGATTGGCCTCGGTCATATTGGCAAGGTCCAGGTTGGCACGGGCCAGCTTGGCGTTGGTCAAATCGGCCGCGCTGAAATTACCGTAGCTGACATCCGAGTCCTGCAAATTAATCTCGTGGAGGTAGGCCCCACTTAGGTTAACCCAGCCCAGATTTATCCCTTGCAGTTGAGCGCCGGCCAAGCGCGCGCTCGCCATTGTGCCGTCGGTGAGCCATCCACGGCTGTCAAGTTCGCGTATCGCTCTAACTGTCAGTCCCGGATCACCGCTGGATACCTCGCGAATAAGTTGGGTTTTCAGGGCCAGGGTTTCACGCTCCAGTTGAGTCTCCTCCTGGGCCTTGGTTTGAGCTTCAAGGTAGGCGATCAACTGTGCATTGCGCCGGCGGCCGAGCATCTCGGTGATGGCCACCACAAGCGCCACTCCAAATAGCACCAGTCCCACACCACGCGAATACTCATTCAGCAGCATACCCGACTGGTAGCCAAGCCAACCAAAGAAGAGCGCCAACGCCAGAAGGATGACGACGATTATCAGATAATTAGAGCCTTTTTGATTGTCGGCCATAGCGATGCGTTACTCCATGGATAGAACATACGGCGGTAAATAATCGGAGCCGTTAGTTGCCGATATCCGTATCATCGTTGTAATCGATAGTGATCAAACCTTGCTCAATCGCATCGACGACGCTCATCTCGCCGGATGAAGGCGTTGCGATCGAAGTCAGACGTCTGCTCGGGTTGATCTCAACCGCCTTTTCCACTTCTTCCATCAACAATCGCGGCCACTTCTTGATGGCATCAGCCTGGGCATTCTGGACGCGCCAGATCAGATTCCGATTGTCTTGCTGAAGCTTTTGAATCAAATCATCGACTGCGGAAATCTCTTCGCGCCACAACTTTTCACTTCGACGCGCGGCCGACCACTTTTGTTCGTTCTCCAGTTCAAAGGTTTGCCATTTCTGGCCAAAGTCGATCTCGAAATTCTTCAGCTTTTCCTGAATTTCAAGCAAGAAACCGTCCCAACGACTTTGCATCCGGTTTGATTCAAGGCGAAGCATCTCCGACGCCTCGCGCTTCTGCTGCTCCAGTTGTTTTTGCCAATGGGCGAAATTCTGGACCGCCATGCGGGCTTCTTTGTACTGGTTACTTAGAGTGATCCATTGCTGGGTGAAACGCTCGATCGTGTCCTTGTTCTCATCCATCGTCGCCTGCCAACCATCCAGCTGGCGGCTGGTTTCCATCTGCTGCCGTTGAAGCTCATCGGTGATACCGACGATCGCATCACGGAATTCCGTCTGATCACCCGTTACGGCTTGCAAACCGGCCTCGGTCTTCATCGCGCTGTTGGTCAGCACCGTGACCTTCTCGGCAAGCGGGGAGAGGCGGCGATGGGTGTCATCAACAACCGGCTTCAGGTTGTCATTAATATCTCTGATTTGGGCCGTCAGTTCCTGGAGGGTCTTCTCCGAATCAATCAGGCGATTGTTCAGAGCCGTATTCGTGATATTGAGATCCTCAACCACGGCCGACAAGGGGGTAAACCGTTCCTCCTGGGCGATGAGAAGATTCGATAATCGTAGCTCCTCGGCCTGCCGCAAATCCAACTCCTGATCAAGCCGATCGATCATCGGCATCAGTTCCCGCAAAGGACCCAGCTTGCTGATATTCTGCTCCAGGTTATCGAGGCGCGACTCCCACATTTGCTGTACGCCGGCCATCTCGTCCAGATTTCGGTTGGGCAGTTCCGCAACCTTGAGGTCGATCTCGGTGGAGAGGGCGTTCAATCGGGACATATTCTCGCCCAACCTCGTATCCACATGATTCTGAACGCTTTGGGCAAGAGCATTGATGCTCGTTTGAGAATCGGCCGCCAGGTTTTCGGCCGTCTCCCGGAGTTGATCCGAGAATTTGGAAACCGACTCCTTCAACATATCGATCTCTTCAGCCTGTTGCTCCAATTGGACAACAAGCGATTGTTGATTGTCCAAATTGCGAATGGCCGCGATCTCGGAATGAAGTCGAGCTTCCATCAAAGCCTGACTGGATTCCACTCGTTCGTGAGTGGCGTTCACCGCGCGGGCGATTTCATCTTGCAGGTAGGTCTGCTCCTCCTGTCGCCGTTTTTGTTCGTCTTCAGGGGCCGACAGACGAGACAGCATGGTATTCATGCTGGAGATGTGCCATTCCAGATCCTGGAGTCTCTGATCAGTATCAGGAGCACCGGCCAGGATGTCCGGCATGCGCTCGAATCGCTGATTAAAATCAGCAACATACCTCTCCAAATCGACGATCTTTTGATCCCGTTCAGTCAGCTCCCGGCCCTGTTGCGCTAGCCGTTGCTCAAGCTCGGCCATCTTCCGCGTAGATTTTCGGCGTTCTTCATCCAGCCATTTCAAGTGATTTCTTAATTCATCGAGCTCGCGCATCTGCGTCGCATTTTGATTGAGGGACATCGGGAATACTCCTTGGACGTCAATGAGTCGTTTATATTAGATCGGTACCGGAAAAGGACTTGCCAGAGACTTTCAATCCACTTGTTTCTGTTTAATATTCGATCTGGGTAGCCCATGAGAAAGACAAAGATCGACATCTAGATAATGCCACACCTGTGTTAAGGTGAACATGAAATCTACGTGAAATGTTCGCGCGGCTAAACCAATGCACGGTACTCTCACGCACTAGAATAACCAGAAAATGAACGGCAGGGGCGATGCGATGGGGATATTTCGGCCTAATTGCCGGGGGACGCAAAAAGAACGAACGGAATCCGAATCGGCCGGTTATTATCATCGGTCAGGAACATATCGATACCGGTCTCGAACGTCTCAGGCTCGCCCAGATCTTCGTGTAAAACCAGAAACAGCGTGCCTGGTTTGGGCATAGGGGCAAGTTCGATGACGACGTTTCGATTTATACCCACGGGGAACCAGGTGTTGCCCAGCAGTTCACCAGGTTGGCCGTCGTTATCGGCATAAACGGCCGCCCAACCTTCGACCGGGGAGACGATTACATTCACGCTTATCGTGTTACCGGCCGGTTGCTGGTCACGGATGAAAGCCAACGCACCGGCGTCGATGCGAAAGCCGGCTGCGTTCGGCAAACGGTTGTTATAACGCACAGCCGGATCTTGTGCGGGGAAGTTGAAAGCGCCGCCCGGCTCGGTGTCTTCGTGAAGGCGCGCGAAAAGCTGACCTGTAATGGCCGATTGAACCAGCGTAACCGTGACGGCCTCATTCAGCCCATCTTTCAGCGGAGCGCTGCCTATGATGAAGCCGGGCTGCCCGTCGACTTCATTATAGACAGCCACCCATCCTGGCCCTCGACTGATGACGCGCTCGATTGTGACCGTCCTGTCAATGGCGGGTTGATCGTAGACGATGACCTCCGGCGGGTAGGTCGCCGCAAAGGTTGAAACGACCGGCAAGCCGTTCACCAGAATAGGCTTGTCGCCATCGGGATAATCGATGACACCGGTTCGACCATCGTCTTCATGCAGAACCGCGTGCAGGGTTGGCGTGGCGCGTCTCCAATCGATTGTGAGGGGAACGTTCTCATATGCGCCCGCTTCCAACAGAACGCCCCCCAGAACCGATCCGATCTCACCGTCATCATCGGCATGGATCAATACCCAGGCGGGTTTCTGTGTTTCAACTCGCGCCAGGGTGATCATCCCATCCTCGGCGACATCCTGCTCGGCCGTCTCGAGCTGCGGCCGCGGCAGTTTTAATTCGACCGTGAACTCCGTCTCCGGCTCCCCAGGGAAAGGCTTGTCCTGGCCGGGGAACTCAAAGACTCCCTCCGCGCCGACATCCAGATGAACGCCGGCGAATAGCTGCTCAGTCGCCAGATCGGTATCGACTGCCACGCGTACATTCTCATGAACGCCGGCAGCCAACGGCACGCGACCGATGACCGCATCCGGCTCCCCATCCTTGCTAAGATAAATGACCAGCCACCCTGGCGCCGGCAATGTCACTTCATCGGCCACCAACTCGCCATTTTCATCAAGGATCTGATCGCTGATGGCGGCATTGGCCGGAATCGGGGTCGGTACGAGGGTCGGCGTGGGAGCCGGCGGTGGCTCCGGCGAAAGGGCGATGGGGGTATCCTCGGCTGTTGCTTTGGGTGGCGTATCCGAATCAACGCCATTCGCTCCACCGAAAAAGGAACAACCGGCCGTGATGGACAAGACCAATATAATGAGGCAGATATTGATGAACCGAATCTTTCTTACCAAGTGGTCACCCTGACAAACCCTGACCGGATGATTGTAACCGTTAATTAGGCTTAGACTACTTCCTCTCAAGGGTTGCTAACGCTCAGGGCAACCCGGCCCCCAGGACAGGCTGTTCGACTTCCCACCACATCCGTCGGCCGTCTGATTCGATCTCCAGCGTGCCCATCAAGTCAGTGCGCAGGATCGTCGCCCCAGCAGCCGTTGCCCGCTCGAGTACGGCCGGGTGAGGGTGGCCATAGCTGTTATCAAGGCCGGCAGATATAACGACGATCTGAGGCCGGACAGCGCGAATAAACGCCTCGCTGCTGGAGCCGTTCGAGCCATGATGCCCGGCCTTCAGCACGATCGCATTCGTGGCGCGGCCGTTCCGAATCAACTCAGCCTCGGCCGCGCTTCCGGCATCCCCCATCAGTAAGACGGATAGCTGGTCATAGGTCAGCAGGGCGACAATTGAAGTCTCGTTGCTGCTGTCATCTCCGACCATTGGCCCAACACGGAGAATATCCAGCCGAACGCCGTCATCCAATACGAACGTCTCGCCCGTTTGGGCGGCCACAACCGGCGTATCCTTGACATCGGCGGCGCGCAACAGCGCCTCGAACGTCGGATCGTCGTCGCTATTTGGCCCGTTAGTGACCAACCGGGAAACCCGGTAGCGCTCCAAAACACTGACGAGTCCGGCAATGTGATCGTCATCGGGGTGGGTGGCCATGACAATATCGATGCTGCGATCCCAGAACGGCATCTGTCGCCCAAGCTCATCAAGGACGACGCTGGGATAACGGCCACCGTCTATGAGTACCTGCCGTCCGGCCGGGGTCTGAATGAAGATAGCATCCCCTTGCCCCACATCGAGAAAGGCGACATGAAGGCGGCCGTCCGAGCGACCGGTCAGCCAACCCAAAGTCACCAGGCCGATCAGAGCCAGCCCAATCAGGGGGATCAAAACCCGCCGATTGGTGATCATTTGAATCGACGTGGTCGGCCGCCCATCGCTATGAGTCTTGGCTAAAAGGGTCGCTCCGGCGATAACCAGATAGATGGTGATCAAGCCCGTCGAGGATAACGTAAAAGTAATGGAAGCGCCCGGTATTCGCGCCAAGGCTTTAACGACGGTTATGGTGTAATGGAGAAATAGCCAGGCCACCAACCCGGCCGGTTGACCGGCGGCGGGGTGTATTAGGCCCAGCAGCAAGGCCAGTCCACCGGCAGCCATAACACCGGGTTGCGCAGGCAGAATGAGGAAGTTGGCCGGAATACCGACCAATGGCAGTCGGCCAAAGTGATAAAGAATTAACGGCAGGGTGAGCACCTGGGCGGCCAAAGTGACGATCGCTACCTCGGCCACGATTTGCGTGGTTCGGGCGCGGACATCGGGCGTGGTATAAGACGAGATACTCCGGCTGAAGTGGCGCGTCCAGGGACCGGCATAAAGCATCAGCCCCAATGTCGCCGCAAAGCTGAGCTGGAAACCGACATCCCATAGCGCTTCCGGCTGGGCCACCGTCATCAGAAATGAGGCGATGAACAGCGAGGCCACGACCATCGTTGGCCGCCCCATCAGGCGCAAGCCGGCCAAGTAAGCGATGCCCATGAGAGTCGCGCGCACGACCGAAGCCCCGGCCCCCACCAACACAGCATAGAGGGCAAGAAATACCATGATGACCACGGCCGCGGGCCGTCGCGGGACGAGCGGGCCGATCAAGCGATCGAGCAACGCGATGAGGACGGCGATATTGAAGCCTGAAATCGCGATGATGTGGGTCATGCCGGTCAGGCGAAACATATCGCGAAGCGTGCGTGGCAGGCCGCTGTCATCACCCAGCAGAATGCCGGTCAGAAGCGCGGCATGTGGCTCGGGAAGGATCTCGCCGATTGCCTGGCGACCACGATCTTTGATGCGCAACAAGGCACGCATCCGCGATGATCCGCCATCCATTCCCAGGACTTCAACACGAGGGTGATCCATCACACTGAGGACGCCCTGCCGCTCCAGAAAGGCAGCGTAACCGGCGCTGCCCACACGTTCCGAATGGTCCAGATCGCCGTTCAGGCGCAACGTCATGCCATAAGCGATCGGAGGATAACGGCCGGTCTGAACCAGGGCTGTTCCCGAAACGGGCACGGACCGACCATCAATGATGATTTCGCTGACATCGACACGGAGCTGGGTGAAAGTATCACGGTTTTCCGGCTCGGCCCTGACGGTCCCGGTGACGATTACTTCCCTCATCCCATTGTAGTAATGCAGGTGGGCAGGATCGAATGAAGGTTGGGCAGAAATATAGCGCGCCCCGCCAAGCGCCACAGCACAGATGCCGGCCAGCGCCAGCCCAGCACGGCCGCGCTGCCACATCAGGAAAGCGCCAATCAATGGGGGTAGGGCCAGGAGAAGCCACAGGAACGCGGGAAGTCGGACAGCCGAACCCAGCCAAATGCCGGCCAGCCATCCGGCTCCGGCAACTGGGCCTAAATAATAGCGCGAGTCGATCCTTGGCAGACCTTGTTGCTGCTCTCCCATCGGGCGCATCAGGAACGATCGTTACAACGACTGTCAACAGACATCATGCCGGTTCACTTCGTCCGATCCGGCTCGAGCTTACTATACTGTCACGAGCGCAACTGTCAATTATGAAGATGATTTTAACGACCGAAAAGACCCGTTAAAACCACTTGAGTCACCCCTCCTGTTTTGATAGAATGGGCTTGGGAGTCAATAGAGGGACTGAAATCCGTCGATAATAGCTTTTGATCGGTGCACAAGTGGTTGCCGATCGGGCGAACGACGACACAACCTTGGTTGGTCGATTAAGCATGCGAGGTCAAAGGATGCGCTAATATGAATGCCGGGTTTGAAGCAAACGCCTATCGAATTCTGGTCCTCGACGATAATTATTCCATGCAACGCCTGGTTTCAACAGCGCTGCAGAAGGCGGGCTTCCAGGTCTCGGTGGCTTCCTCGGCTGAAGAAGGGATTGAAAATATCCAGCGCTTCGGCCTACCCCACCTGGCCCTGGTCGATATTCATATGCCTTACGGGATGAGCGGGCTGGAGTTCTGCGACGCGGTCCTGGCCTATTCCGATATTCCGATCATCATGCTGACGGCCGTTGATGAAGACGAGACAATCATCCAGTCGATCGACCGATTCGCCGAAGATTACATCACCAAACCATTTAATCCGGGGGAGATGGTGGCCAGGGTGCGGCGAGTTCTCAGACGTATCGGAAATTATTCCTACACGCTAAGCCCCGAGACCGTCGTGGATAACCATTTCATCGTCAACTTTCCCCACCAACGAGTGACGATAGACGGCCAGGAAATCCAGCTAACGCCGACAGAAGCCAAACTCCTGTATATTTTAATGCGACATACGGGGCAAACCGTTACGTCTGAATTTATATTGCGGCGGTTATGGCCGATGGAATTGGCTTATGAGGATCGACTGCGCGTCTACGTGCACAGATTGCGGCGAAAAATCGATCGCCAACCCAACCGGCCAACGTATATTCGATCGGAGCGCGGGGTGGGCTACAGTTTCGCCCACATTTAAGCCTTTTATCGATTTGAATCCATCATGTCGACCGGCATCGACATAGCGGATTCCCGGTCAGCCTGCACCTTGTTCAAGCCGTTCTGCACAACCTTCAGCGTGCGGGTCAGGTCTTCCTCCAGCCGGTTCAGAACATCCATGATGTAGACATCGGCATCCTGTCGCAAGGCGTCTGTGTCGCGTCGCGCCCGCTCGATGATATTCTCCGCTCGATTTTGGGCCGCATTCACGATAGCATCGCGCTTGACCAGTTCGCCGGCTTCCTGGCGAGCCAGCTCGCGAATTCGTTCCGCCTCTTCCTTGGCCTGGGCCAGGATGCGATCTTTTTCCGCCTCAACACGATTGGCACGTTTGATCTCTTCCGGGACGGCAACGCGCATCTGATCCAGGAGATTATAAATCTTCTCCTCGTTGACCAGTAAATAAACACTCATGGGAATACGGGTGCTCTCATTGAGAGCCTGTTCAAGACGGTCGACGATGTGTTGAATGTCCATACATGTTCACCTAATCTCGAAGCGGCAAACTACCTGTAAATGAGCTGGTGTCGCCTTGAAAACGAATATAAAGGTGCTGGGCGACATTGGGAGGCACCATGCTGGTGACGTCGCCACCCAATCCCGCGATCTCCCGAACGGTGCTGCCGCTTACAAAGGAATTTTCCTCACGAGTCATCAGGCTAACCGTTTCGATTTCCGGGGCCAATCGCTGATTGGCCAGGGCGGAGCGAAATTCAAACTCGAAATCGGAAAAGACGCGAAGCCCACGGACGATAGCGCCGGCCTCGATTCGCCGTGCAAAGTCAACCAGCAACCCGGTAAACGGCATGACAACGATATTTCCGGTATCCGGCAGGCCTTCCAGTATCATTTGCACACGCTCATCGACAGAGAATAACACTGACTTGGTCGGGCGGCTATGATCATAGACACCGACAACCAATTCGCTAAACAAACTGGCGGCACGAAGAATCAGGTCAATGTGGCCGTTATGAATGGGGTCAAACGTTCCAGGATAGACTGCTCGCCTGATCAATTCACACCCTCCTTATCAATGTCGGTAAATATGTGACTGTCATATTTAGCTGGCGTCGGTCGCCTGTTCCCAGAATTGCCTGACCTGCTCGCCCAATAGCCGGTGCTCCGGAGCTTCCAGTTCAGGATCGGTTGCGAACAGCCCCGCTGCATCCTCCTGAGCCATCATGAGGACTTCGGTATCATGCAACAGGGAAGCGAAGCGTAACTCAGGCAAGCCGCTCTGCCGGCGGCCGAAAAATTCGCCCGGTCCACGCAGTTCCAGATCGCGCTCGGCCAGGACAAACCCGTCGTTAGTCGCCTCCAGGGCCGTCAGGCGTTGCTCGGCGTCGGCCGATACATCCTCCGCGATGAGGATACAGTACGATTGATGTTCGCCTCGCCCTACCCGACCACGGAACTGGTGGAGTTGTGCCAGGCCGAAGCGATCGGCTCCCTCGATCACGATGACCGTGCTGTTCGGCACATCCACACCGACCTCGATCACCGACGTCGCCACCAGCAAATCGGTCTCATGGGTGGAAAAGGCGCGCATAGCCGCATCCTTCTCGTCGGAACGAAGGCGGCCGTGCACCAGCCCCACACGCCGATCGGGGAACACTTCGTGGCTGAGACGCTCATATTCTTCGACCGCGGCCCGCGCGTCGATCGTATCCGACTCCTCGACCAGGGGGTAAATCAGATAGGCCTGTCGTCCCTCGGCCGTCTGGCGACGGATGAAGTTATAAGCTCGTTCACGCTCGGAAGCGCGCAGCCAGCGGGTCTTAATCTCCTGGCGACCGGGCGGCATCTCATCCAGTATGGATACATCGAGATCGCCGTAGAGTGACAAGGCCAGCGTACGCGGGATAGGCGTCGCCGACATGATAAGCAAATGGGGACTGACAGCCCTGTCGCCATCCAGCGGCCCCTTCTCGCGCAAGGCGGCACGTTGGTCAACGCCGAAGCGGTGCTGCTCATCGATGACCGCCACCCCCAGTCGGTGGAATTTTACCACGGGCTGGATGAGCGCATGGGTTCCAATGATGATCTGGATGGATCCGTCAGCAAGGCCTTCGTAAATCGTTTGGCGCTCGGCTGTGGAGGTGTTACCAGTGAGCAGGGCGACGCGCAGACCCAACGGCTCCAGCAGCCAGGCCAAGCCACGGTAGTGCTGCTCGGCCAGAATCTCGGTCGGAGCCATCAAGGCCGCTTGCGCCCCGGCCCAGGCGGCAATCGCCATCGCGGCTGCGGCAACGATCGTCTTGCCCGAACCGACATCGCCCTGCAACAATCGATTCATCGGCCGATCCTGAGCCATACCGGCGCGAAGTTCATCAATGACGCGACGCTGAGCGCCGGTCAACTGAAATGGCAACGAATCCAGGAAGGCCTGGAGCCGCCCGTCTTCAACCACGAGGGCCGCACCGGAATGGTCCTGCCAGTCGCGGCGTTGCTTTTGCACCCCCATCTGCAAAAGGAACAGTTCATTGTAGGCCAATCGCCGTCGGGCCTGTCGCATGGATTCCTGGCTATCAGGAAAATGCATTTGCTCAATGGCCTGGGGCAACGAATACAGCCTGCGTCGTTTTCGGATTTCCAGCGGCAGCGGATCGGGCACTCGGCCTGCCCACTCCTTGACAGTGCGCTGCATCAATTCGCGCATCTTCGTCGACGTCAATCCCTCGGTCAGCGGATAAACAGGGACAATCCGCCGGGTGCGGAGCGGTTCCATCTCCAGTGGTTCCTGCTCCGGCGAATTAAACATCAGTCTCCCCAGATACATATCGACCTTGCCGCTCAGGACAATCTGTGTCCCGGCCGGTAGTTGCTCGGCCAACCAGGGCTGATTGAACCAGGTGGCCTGCACGGTGCCCGTGCCGTCATTGACAACGCATTCGGTGATAGGTTGATTGTTGCGTGTGCGGCGAACCTTTGTCTGCCAGATCGTCCCGATGATCGTCACCTGCTCGCCATACTGCAATTTGCTGATCGGTTTCATCAGCGAGTAATCATCATAACGACGCGGGAAGAGGTACAACAACTGCCAGATGGTCTCCGCGCCCAGCCTTTCCAGCTTCTCGGCGATCTTCGGCCCTACACCCTTCAACGTCGTAATTGACCGCGATAATCCTTGTGGATCGGGGGACGTCGAGGGGCGATCATAATCGATTTCAGGCTCAGGCACCGCCTGTTCTTCGTCGGCGGTTCCGGTCTCAACATCATCAATAGAGGCGACCTCTGTGGCCTTCTTCGGTTGCGGGGGTGGAGCGGTCTTATTGTCGGTCCTGGGAGACGGCTGCGAGGGCGTTGTGGCGGGCGGGAGGGCTTTCCCGGGTGCCGCGCCGGATTCGGCCGGCCTGCGCTCGCGGCGGCGCTGAATACTCCGTTCCAGGGTTTCGATAGCTTTGGCCCGCGCCTCCCCGCCCGGCAGCCGGTTATAGTCCATCAGGACCTGGGAAACCTGTTCCACCAGAGCCAGATCAGCCTCGTCGGCCGCTTCCTCATTCGCCTGGGAAACCCAAAAAACGACGAATTGGCGGATGCCCCCAACGACAGCCTTGTTCTGATATCCCTGTTGCTTTTCCAGCTCGAGCACGCGTTCGAGTCTTTTCAGCGATCGTTCCATAGACGATTAACCACTCTTTCCGCCGGCAAACACCAACGGCCAGCCCGAGTAATAGTGACCGTCGGGACTATTCCTGTAATGCATGATTACTCAGCGCCCAAAATATAGTCGTAGTGGGCCTGGCCGCCTTCTACCACCTCAACCTCAAGATCGGGGTAGCGGTCGGCGATTCGCTCCGCCAGCTCATCCGCCTGCGCCTTCGCGACGTCGTCGCCGTAATAGACCGTGATAATGCTGCAATCAGCGATGTCCATTTTTTCCAGCAGTTCTTCCAGGACTACATCCTTGTCTGCCCCGGAACTGCAAAGGCGGCCGTCGGTCAGGCCGATGAAAGATCCCATCTTGACATCCACGCCGTCCAGCTCGACCGAACGCGTCGCGCGCGTGATCTCCCCCGTCTTGACCAGACTGAGGGACTCTTCCATGGTTTCCACATTTTGAGCGACATCTCCTTCAGGATTGAGCGACATCAGGGCGGCGATGCCCTGGGGGATGGAGCGGCTATGCACGACCTCAACCTGTTTCGCGCTAAGCTCTCGCGCGGCCTCGGCCGCCAGGAAGATGTTCTTGTTGTTGGGCAGGACGATGACCTTGTCGGTCGGTAATTGCTCAATGGCCTGGTAGATCTCTTCCGTGCTGGGATTGTTGGTCTGGCCCCCATTTATCACATAAGCCGCGCCCAGACTGCGAAACACGCCCGCCAGCCCCGCGCCGGAGGCCACGGCCACAACGCCGACATGGTCAGGATCGATGGCCGGCATCGCCGGGGCGCTGGCGGCCGCCCCGCCATGGACGATCTCCTCCATCTGCTCCTGCATGTTTTCAACGACGACGTCGCTGATATGGCCGAGGCTTATGCCATAACTCAACGGTACGCCGGGGTCTTTCACATGGATATGGACCTTGATCGTGTTGTCATCGCCAACGACCACGGTCGAGTCGCCCATCGCGTCAATGCGCGCGCGCACCTCGGCGACGTTCAGGTTGCGACCGGAGATCAGAAATTGCACGTCATAGGGATACTCAAGCGAGCCGCCCTCGGGAACAGCAAAAGCCTGTGCCGGAGCCTGTTCAGTGGCCTGTGTGGCCACACCTGGCGGGCCATCAAGCGATAATATCCCTTGTGCGTAGCGCATCATCCCCTCCAGGATATAGACCAATCCCTGGCCGCCGGAATCGACGACGCCGGCCTGACGCAAAATGGGCAGCAGGTCCGGCGTGCGTTCCAAGGCCTGCTGGCATCGCTCCAGAACACGCTCAAGCATGAAGCGCAGGTCGTCGCTCTTGCGGGCGGCGTCGTTCGCCTCGGCCGCGCCCTCGCGAATAACGGTGAGGATCGTCCCCTCCACCGGTCGCATGACCCCTTTGTAAGCCGTGTCGGAAGCATTTTGAAACGCCTGGGCCAGATCATCGGCTTTGAAGGTTTCCTTGCTGCTTAATACTGCGGCCATGCCACGCCAGATCTGGCTCAGTATCACGCCGGAGTTGCCGCGTGCGCCCATCAGAGCGCCCTGAGCGATCTGACCGGCGACCTTGCCGACATGCGCCTCATCGCTGTTTTCGACGCGCGCATAGGCTGATCGCATCGTCAGCAGCATATTCGTACCCGTATCGCCATCCGGCACGGGGAACACATTGAGCGCATTGACGTGGTCGCGATTTTGCTCAAGCCAGACCAACCCGGCGCGCATCATCTTTCGTAGCTGGGGGCCGGTACACTGTATCCATTTGCCGTCGACGCTAGTCGGGGCAGATATCATGTCTAATGCAGTTGACAATTATCTCTTCCTTTGGGATATCGGCGGTTATCACTCTTCGCTCATCCGCAACCCTTGCACGTAGACGTTAACCGAGTGGACGGGCAACCCAAGCGCCTTCTCGACATGGAATTTAACCGTGTTCTGGATGCTCTCGGCCACAACGCGAATCCGCACCCCATACTCCACGATCACATACACATCGATGACGATCTTGTCGCCCTCGACCTTGATGTCAACGCCACGGCGGTTGTCTCGCGTCAGCAGTTGCGCAATGCCGTTGACGAGGTTCTTGCTGGCCATCCCTACCACCCCATAGCATTGATGCACCGCCTGATTGGTGATCGTCGCGATGGTGGCCGAGGAAATGTCAATTTTACCTTTCGAATCCTCTTGAACCGGCATAAGTGGTTTTGCTCCTAACCCTTGGCGTGCTTGCAAAATCCACGCCCGTCGTCTATAATTCAGGGTCGTTCTTAAAGTTACGAAATATTCGGGCGGCCCAATCGGTCGCCTTTAGTTTGAACGCCGCCGAGGCGCGCGTCGGGTAAGGTGAAATTATGGCGAAATGTGATGTATGTGGCAAGGGGCCGATGAGCGGTCAAAATGTGAGCTTCTCCCAGCGGAAGACGAAGCGTCAATTCCGGCCGAATATTCAGCGGGCTACTGTCTATGAGGACGGCCGCCGCATTCGGCGCTATGTTTGCACACGCTGCCTCAAAACGATGGCCAAGGCTTAGCTCCAATAATCGATCCCGTTTACAGTTCATCTCGTTAGAAAGTCTATAACCCAGCCGGCGAATTTCGCCGGCTTTTGTTTTTGGGCGGGAAGTGCCGAACTGGTCACCCACCCACGCGGCTATTCTATCTGAAAAGCGACGTCCCACCCAATTCGAGGCGTCAGCCGACATCGCTCAGCAGCACGCGGGCCGCTCCGGCGGCCGTCAGGGCAGCGACCACGGCCTCTTCCGTCTCCGGCGTCACCAGGGCGATCATGTTTCCCCCCCTTCCGCCTCCGCTCAGTTTGGCTCCCAGCGCGCCGGCATCACGCGCCGCGCGAACCAATTGCTCCAGGTGACTGGAAGAAACGGTCATCCGTTCCAGCCACAACTGATTTTGGTTCATCAGGTCGCCGACGATCTCCAACTCGCCCGCAGCCAGAGCCGATCGACCCTCGTCGGCGATTCGGCCACAGGCATCGAAGATCGTCTCAAAGCGGTCGCGGTCTACCGACCAGCGGCGGTGAACATCGCCAACTACGTCAATGGTGGCGCTGCGCACTCCCGTATCGCCAATGGCCAGCCGCAGCGGCCGGGCCACGGCAAACGGCTCGATCAGATTATCCGGCTGCCGGCGCACAAAATATACCGGCTGCTCATAAGCAATGACCGTATTGTCGATCCCGCTGGGGGTGCCGTGATGCAGCTTTTCGACCTCATAGGCCAGACGAGAGACCTCCTCACGCCCCATCGACTCGGCCGCCCCAAGATAATGAGCCAGGGCGCGGATGACCGCGACGGAGATGGCTGCCCCGCTGCCCAACCCTCCAGCTATGGGAATGTCGCTGGTGACGCTGAGCATGTAGCCGTCGGAGAGGGAACAGCCGAGGCTTTTTTCTACCACCCGGACGATGGCCGCCAGGGGATTGTCGGGGCCAACGCTGGATAGATCGGCGGCGCGGTTGAGATCGGGAGCGATAAGCCTCACATCCGGCTTGTCGGTTCGCTCAATCGTCGCCCGCGCCCGAAGATGGATGACCGGAGCCGCAAGGGCCGGGCGGCCATACACCACCGCATGCTCGCCGAAGAGGATGATCTTGGCCGGAGCCGTCGCCGAATACATGAGGATTCCTTGTCAACTCAGCAAGTAGAGGGCGGCGAACACCATCACGCCATAGAGTATCAGGGTGATCTGCATCGGCCGATCGCGCAACAGAATATCCTCCGGCGCGCCCCCCTCGTTGCGAATGTGGATCAGATACAGGTAGCGAAAGATGCCATACAGGACGAAGGGAATGGTCAGCATCATCGCATGGTTCTCAGGCAACCCCTCGGCCAGGAACGTATAGAGGCTGTAGGCGACCACGGAGCTGGTGGTGACGATCCCCTGGAGGCGATCGATCAATTCCAGACTATAGTCGTCAAGGATGGCTCGATGGTCACTCGCATTGCCTCCCAGGAGGACCAGCTCGGCCCGCCGCTTTCCCAAAGCCATAAACAAGGCCAGGAAGCCGCCGAACACATAGAGCCAGGGCGAAAATCGCTCCACCTCGATCACCGCCACGCCGGCAGCGATGCGCAGAACAAAACCGGCGGCGATGGTCAATACATCGATCAGGACGACGTGTTTTAGCTTGAAGGTGTAGGCGATCTGGGTCAAAAGGTAGATCAACAGAATAGCAGCCAGCCCCATGGAAAGAAAATAACCGGCGACAAGGCTAATCGCCGCCGATGCTACCGCGATGACGGCCGCCACCTTCGGCGTCACCTGTCCCGACGGCAAGGGTCTGTTTTTCTTGGTCGGATGCAGCCGGTCGCTCTCGATATCGACCAGATCGTTCATTAGATAGACCGCTCCGGACATGAGGCAAAGCAGGACGAAAGCTCCCGTGGCGGCCAGCACGCTGGGCAGGTGGAACATCTTCCCGTCGAAGAGGAGAGCGACGAAGACGAACCCGTTTTTGGGCCATTGGCGCGGCCGCATCGACTTGATCAGACCCGATAACAAGAGTTACTCCATAGAAATAGCATCCCGCTTTTCTATCACGAATGAACCGCGGATGCTACTGAGATACGCGAATCATCGCCAATAAAACCCGCGTGAATCACCTTTCAACCCTAATATTCGGCGCAAAAAAAAGGCCCTCCCGGACGGAAAGGCCTTTTGAGTATTGGAAAGGTGAGCGTATATGTTCTAGCAAACGGTCGCCGTATTGTTGTAGAACCAGTTATAGGCAAAGTAAGGCGAGCCACCGGGGGTTTGCATTCGAATGGCGATCAACCTCGAGCCGGCCAGTTGAGCCGGAATATTGAAGGTTGCCGTCAGCTCACCGCCAACGCCGGAATTGATCGTCCCGACGACATGCCCGCCAACGCCTTGCGTCCCGAACGGGCCCATCGTAACAGTGAATACCTGGTTAGCCGGGAAATTCTTGGTTCGGACCGTTACCGATGTGTTCTGAACCACACTGCACACCTTGAAGGTCGGAGCAACGGGCTGAACGGGACCAGTCGGCGGCGTGGGCGGCGTAACGCCTGTGCCGGCGCTGTTGTTCCAGAACCAGTTGAAGGCATAAAACGGATAGGCATGGGCTGTCTGCATGCGAATAGCGATCGCTTGCGAGCCGGCCAATTGCGACGGGATATCGTATGTCACGCTGAAGCTCCCACCTACACCCGAGTTGGTCGTGGCCACAACGATGCCGTTCACGCCCTTGGAGCCGAACGGCCCCATCGTGACGACGAAGTTCTGGTTGGGCGGAAAGTCGTGGGTCTGAACCGTCACCGTTTTATCGGTCGCCACACTCGTAACGGTCAGTGTGGGAATCGTACTGGCGCGAGACGGCACTGCCCAGACGAAGAGCGCCGCGACGATAAGCAGTAGTCCGACGATGAGGGACAGGGGGCGGGCAGGCAAATGGCGTTTATCCTCATTCTTGCCCTGATGATTTAACAAAGAGCGCAGTTCCATCGAATACCTCCAGACTGTGTTACTGTTCATCATTGCGGAGACGCCGGCCCTGATGCAGCACGAGGCGGCCCAAACTCGAACATGAATAACCGCAATTTTAAGACCAATCAGTCTCAACAGTATACATAACAATTTACGGGATATCTATAGAACGCAAGTTCTTAATTGTCATAATCCATGCCTGTTTCAACCGAATTTACGATATTTATACGAGAAAATGTCATATCCGGCCGGTGACGAAGCGTCGCGCGGTCTCGGCCAGGACGGCCGCGCCCGGCGCCAATATCCCCTCGTCGATGTCAAATATGCTGGTATGATGATGCCGGACGACCCCGTCGGGAGTCGCCGCGCCCAGCATGAACATCGCCCCCTTGGCCTGCTGCGTCATATAGGCGAAGTCCTCGGCCCCCATGCCGAAGCGGCTCTCGACCACGGCCTCAGGCCCCAGCAATTCGCCAGTCACCTGCCTCATCCAATCATTGGCTTCGGGATTATTGATCATCGCCGGATAGCCCTTGATGATCTGCAATTCGTAGCTGCCGCCCATCAACTCGCTGAGCCTCAGCGCGTCTTCAACATCGCGCCAAAGTTGTTCCCGCACTTCGGGCGACTTCGAGCGCAGCGTGCCCCGCAGCGCCACCTCGCTGGGAATCACATTATTGGCCGCGCCCCCGGCCACCTGCCCCAGGCTGACGACCGACGGATCGAGCGGATTCACACGCCGCGAAGGGATGGCGTATAGCGCCGTCAGAATGGGAGCGAGCATGAAGATGGGGTCGCTGCCGGTATGCGGGTACGCGCCATGCGCGCCGTCGCCGCGAATCCAGGCGTTGAAAGAATCGACGGCCGCCAGGCTCGGCCCGTCCTGAAACATGAAATGCCCCGATGGATTATCAGACGAGACATGCAGGGCAATGACAGCATCAACGCCTTCGAGGGCCTGGTCAGTGATCATCGCCGTCGCGCCGCTGATGTTGTTCTCGTCGAAATCCTCCTCGGACGGCTGGAAGAGCAGGCGAACGCGACCGCTCCACGACTCCTCAGCATAGCTCTGTCGCAAGAGATGAGCCACGCCAAGGAGGATGGCCGTGTGAGCATCATGACCGCAGGCGTGCATGACGCCTGAATTTCGGGAGCGATATGGTACGTCATTGGCTTCGTGAATCGGCAGGGCGTCCATGTCGGCCCGAATAGCGATGAGCGGCCCGCTCTCTCCCAGTTCGGCGACGACACCCGTCTTGCCCACCTGCGCCCGGACCCTATAGCCGCCGATCTCGCCCAGGGTTTCAGCCACGAGCGCGGCCGTTTGGTACTCATGAAAGCTTAGTTCAGGATTGGCATGGATGGTGCGACGCAATCGGACGATCTCATCCTGAATAGCCAGTGCTTTAGAGAGCATATTTCCTCCAATCAGTGAATGGGTTGTCTTGCATGTTCGTCAATTTGGGTAGCGCGCTCAGGCGCTATCTTCGGACGAAAGTTCACAAAGCGGCAGCAAGCGGCTCATATCGACCGGTATTCGGTCGAAATTGGCGAAGGTCAGGTCAGTAAAAGGCAAATCGAACGTCCGGCGACAGAGATCCATCAACCCCAGATAATTGGTCAGCACACGACGCGACCAGTCCAGACCAAAGGCCGAGGCGGCCGCTTTGATTCCTACCTCGCCTCCCTCCAGCTCGACAAAATCGCCAAACGGCAACTCATCCAGGACGATCTCCACCCCGCGCCAGTGGTAAGTCTGGCGATATTTCTCGTAGGTCTGCACCGGCGCATAGCCTAGCCGGGTGAGAATAGTCGCCATCCGGTCAAAATCAGCGACCTCAAGCTCGATCTCCTCGCGCACCTTGGCTTCGCTGGTGATGTCCGCGGCCGCCGGCCCCTTGAACGTCAGGCGCGCGCGGGTATCCTGCCGCAGTCGCAGCAACTCCGCTCGCTGGAGCAGGCCTCCATCAGACGTGTCGAACCGAATGTTAAGCTCATAGACCCGCGGAAACACCGACTCCGCGCCTGCTTGCTCCAGCCGTTGCCGCATGACATCGAGGTTGGACACGAAGAACTTGACCTCAACTTCCAGATTGGCGGCCGCGGCGGGCGTCTCCGGCGATGAGGGACCTTGTTTGCCGCCCGGATCATCCACAGAACCGGTCATGAGGCTTCCGCTGTTCCCTGACTAATGCTGACAAGCAACTGATCTTTCTCGACCTTGACCCCCGCGGCGACATGGACATGAGTGATCACACCGTCGCAAGGCGCGCGAAGCTCGTTCTCCATCTTCATCGATTCAAGGATGACAACCTTGTCCCCGCGCTGCACCTGGTCTCCGACGGCCACGGGCACGGCCACGATGATGCCGGGCATGGGCGAGGAGACGGCAGCCTCTCCGCCAACCGTCAGCCCTGTCGAGCGCATCCGCTCCAGTCGATGGGCGCGCTCATCCTGCACCCGCACGGAATAAAGCTCGCCCTGAATGAGTACGTCCCAATAACTATCGCGCTCCTCGACGACGGCCGAGACTGAGCGATGGTTCATCAGCAACGAGGTAACACCCCCCGACCCCAAACGCTGGAAGTCGATCTCTTGCGGCTCACCATCGATGAGGATGCCCCGGTCGGGGTCGATTTCGATCGTGTATTCCCGGTCCTTTACCGTCGCAATGTACTTCATAGGTCTGTTCGCCTTGGTCGGTTATTTGCGCAATCTCTCCCAACGACTGAGCCACTTCCAGTTGCTGGTATCACGAGCGCCAGGGGCAACGATCTGCGCCGCGCGCTGGCTTTGCTCGTGGGCGGCCAGCGTCGCCAACACGGCCGCCTCCAGGGCGTGGGCCGCCTCGCGATCTTCCATGCTGAATCGATCCTCGACAAAGTTGGTATCAAATTGGCCGGAAAGAAAGCGGTGGCTATCCATCATGTGCTGGTGGAAGGGGATGTTGGTCTTGACACCCATGATCCGGTACTCCTCCAGCGCTCTTCTCATGCGTAACACGGCCTCGCCACGGGTCTCGCCATAGCAGATCAGTTTGCTGATCATCGAATCGTAATACGGCGTGATCTCGTTACCCACATAGACGCCGGAATCAACCCGAATCCCCGGCCCGGACGGCAAATGCGCGGCCGTGATCGTGCCCGTCGACGGCATGTAATTGTTATACGGATCCTCGGCGTTGATGCGACACTCGATCGCCCAGCCCTTGACGCGCACATCTTCCTGGCGCAGGCGCAAGCGACGGCCGCGGGCGATTCTTAATTGCTCCTGGACGATGTCGATCCCCGTGACCAGTTCCGTGACGGGATGCTCGACCTGGACTCGGGTATTCATCTCCAGAAAGTAGAAGTTCTTCTCGCGATCGACCAGGAATTCAATGGTCCCGGCGCTAACATAATCCACCGAGCGGGCCGCGGCGACGGCCACCTCACCCATGCGACGGCGCAGGTCGGCATCGACAACAAACGATGGCGCTTCCTCAATCAACTTCTGATGGCGACGCTGCAGCGAGCATTCCCGCTCGCCCAGATAGAGCGTGTTGCCGTGGCTATCGGCCAGGAGCTGAATTTCGATGTGGCGAGCCTCGGTGATCATCTTCTCGATATAGATGGTGTCGTCGCCGAAAGCCGCCTTGGCCTCGCGGCGAGCGGCGGCGAAGGCGTCGCCCAGGTCTTCAACCCGATGGGCGGGGCGCATTCCCTTGCCGCCACCGCCTGCGGCCGCTTTTACCAGCACCGGAAAGCCCATCGTGACTGCTGCGGCCGTCATCTCCTCATCCGTCTGCCCCGGAGAGGTGCCCGGCACCACCGGCACGCCGGCGGCCGTCACCGTGGCGCGGGCCATGAGTTTGTCACCCATCACCTCAATGGCTCTCGCCGGGGGGCCAACAAAGACAATGCCCGCGTCAACACACGCCTGAGCGAAATCGGCGCGCTCGGCCAGGAAGCCATAGCCGGGATGGATCGCCTCGGCTCCCGAACGGTGAGCAATATCGAGCAGCTTCTCGATTACCAGATAGCTCTCCCGTGCGGCGGGTGGCCCAATGTGATACGCCTCATCGGCGAAGCGCACATGCGGGGCGCTTCGATCGGCGTCAGAGAACACCGCCACGGTGGCGATACCCAGCTCACGGGCCGCGCGCAAAATCCGCAAGGCGATCTCGCCCCGATTGGCGATCAGGAGTTTATCGAATTTCTTGACCAGAAGGCCGTCTTCTCTTTCCATGGCGAGTTACCATTTTTTGTAATCGGAGCCGAGGGGCTCACCGGCATTGGGACGATCAAACAAACAGCTCGTTCCTTCAGATATACAGTGCGCCACATCCTAAAGCGGCATATTGCCGTGCTTCTTGGGTGGATTATGGTCGCGTTTGTTCTGGAGCATGTTCAGCGCGTTGATCAACCGCGGCCGCGTCTCACTCGGCTCGATGACATCGTCGATATAGCCCCGTTGGGCGGCGATATAGGGGTTGGCAAGATGATCGCGATACTCCGTGGTCAACTCCGTGCGCTTTTCTTCCGGGTGGTCAGCCTCGGCGATCTCCCGCCGATAGATGATGTTAACCGCCCCTTCCGGCCCCATAACGGCGATTTCGGCCGTGGGCCAGGCGACGTTGAAGTCCGAGCGGATATGTTTGCTGTTCATGACGCAATACGCACCGCCATAGGCCTTGCGCGTGATGACCGTTAGCTTGGGCACCGTCGCCTCGCAAAAGGCGTAGAGCAACTTGGCCCCATGGCGGATGATACCGCCGTGCTCCTGGTCAACCCCCGGCAAAAAACCGGGCACATCCTCAAACACGATCAGAGGAATATTGAAGCAGTCGCAGAAACGCACAAAACGGGCTGCCTTCTCGCTGGCGTTGATGTCGAGCACCCCGGCCAGCACCATCGGCTGGTTGGCGACGATGCCGACGCTATAGCCGCCCAGTCGAGCGAAACCGACGACGATATTCTGGGCGTAATGCTCCTGAATCTCGTAGAAGCGGCCGTCATCGACGATAGGGTGGATGACGTCGCGAATATCATAGGGCTTGTTGGGATTATCGGGCACGATGTCATTAAGCTTTTCATCGGCGCGAAGGTTGTCATCACCATTGTGCCGGAACGGAGCATCCTCCATATTGTTGGAGGGAAAGTAGCTCATCAATTCCCGAATCAAAAACAGGCAGTCTTCCTCCGACTCGGTCGCCATATGAGCCACACCGCTGATGGCGTTGTGCGTCATTGCGCCACCCAACTGCTCGAAGGTAACATCTTCCCCGGTCACCGCCTTAACGACGTCGGGACCGGTGATGAACATATGGCTGCTGTTCTTAACCATGAAAATGAAGTCAGTCAGCGCCGGGGAGTAGACTGCGCCGCCGGCGCATGGCCCCATAATCACACTGATCTGGGGCACGACGCCCGAAGCCAGGGTGTTGCGCAGGAATACGTCGGCATAACCGGCCAGACTGACGACGCCTTCCTGGATACGCGCTCCTCCTGAGTCATTGATACCGACGATGGGCGCGCCGTTGCGAACGGCCATATCCATCACCTTGCAGATCTTTTCAGCGTGGACGCCACTCAGACTGCCGCCGAACACAGTGAAGTCCTGACTGAAAACATAGACCAGACGGCCGTCGATGGTTCCCCAGCCGGTGACGACGCTATCGCCGGGGATCTTCTTTTTGTCCATGTCGAAGTTGGTCTCACGGTGAACGACGAGCGAGTCGATCTCTCTGAATGAGCCATTATCCAGGAGGATTTCGATTCGTTCGCGCGCGGTCAGTTTGCCCTTTTCCTTGCGGGCGGCCAGCTTGTCTTCGCCGCCGCCCATCAGGGCTTGTTTCTTAAGCTGTCGGAGTTGTTCGATTTTGGGATTCATAGGGCATTCGAATCAATAATCTCCTTGACTGCTGGTGGCGGACAATCGACTCGACCGCCACATTACCCAGGAGACAAAGCCAACAAAGACGATATAGATGGAGACAGGCAGAAACGCGGGCGGCTCCGGAGTGTAGATCATGATCATTCCAATTTCATAAACACCATAGAGCACCAGAAGAAACGGAATGAACAAGGGCGACCATGGCTTTCGACGACGAAGGACCACAAAAGCTGCCATGAATAGTATCACCCACCCCGCCGAAAATGCCAGTCGCAGCCGCGGATCGGGGATCAGGTGCAGGCCGAGATCGGCAAGCCGGCCAATCTCGCGCCCAAGAGCCACCGCGCGGCCGAGATTCCACAATGCCAAACCCATCACACCCCATTGGACGATACGAACGGCAAACAATCGCTTCGACGCCGGAGGGGTGTTCATCAAAAGCATTATAGGCGATGGCGCGAGGGCTTCCAAATCAACCCACCGCCGGGAAATCGGGCAGCCTAATGATGATCAGGAACGTCGACGCACCCCAAAATTGGCTGAAACGTTGATGACAAAAACCCTTAGGCAACGGCCGATCTAATGACTCTCCAACACAGAGTTTGTAAGATCGAGACAGATCAAACAAGGAGCAAGCCATGACTTACAAAGTGCAAAAGACCGACGCCGAGTGGCGAGCGCAATTGACCCCCGAGCAATATCGCGTTACGCGCGAAAAAGGAACCGAACGTCCCTTCACCGGAGCGCTTAACTATAACGAGGAAAAGGGCGTTTACACCTGCATCGGCTGCGGGGCTGAGTTATTCAGTTCCGAGAACAAATTCGATGCCGGTTGCGGCTGGCCCAGCTTCTGGGCGCCGCTGGTGACCGAAAATATCGACGAGGAAACCGATCGCAGCTTCTTCATGATACGGACGGAAGTCCATTGCTCGAATTGTGGTGCGCATCTGGGCCACCTGTTCGACGACGGCCCCCAGCCGACGGGATTGCGCTATTGCATCAATTCGGCCTCGCTGGGCTTCGCGAAGGACGGCGACTCGCAGTAAGGCATGACCCGGCGAGCGGTCACTCGCCGGATCTTTCTTTCCCCTAGGATCTCAGGATCTGGTCGATCCGTTCAATCACATCAGAGGTCAACGCGACCTCGGTCGCAGCGACGTTATCGAGGACTTGCGACGGCCGTGTGGCTCCGATGATGGCGCTGCTGATGCCGGGCTGCCTCAGAACCCAGGCCAACGCCAACTGGGCCCGGCTGATCCCCAGTTCCTCGGCGACCGGCTTCAGCCGACGCACGCGAGTCCGGTTCTCCTCATTAAGATAGCGTCGGGCGGCCCAATCCTCGCGGCTAAATCGTGAGTCGGCGGGGATGCCGTCGTCGTATTTGCCGGTCAGCATACCCATCTCCAGCGGCGAATAGGCGACCAAACCCATGCCGCGTGGTTCGGCCGCCGGCAGAATCTCATCTTCAACGATCCGGCGATTTAACATGGAATAACCGGGCTGTTCAACCTGGGGCGGATAAAGCCCATAACGCTCGCACAGATCGCAGGCTTCGCGAATCTGCTCGGCCGACCATTCCGACGTCCCCCAATAGAGCACCTTGCCGCAATGGATCAGGTCGTCCATCGCCCGCGCGGTTTCCAGGATCGGCGTCTCCGGATCGGGGCGGTGGCAGAAATAGATATCGACATACTCCGTCCCCAACCGCCGCAGGCTGCCATCGATGCTCTCCATGATATGCTTGCGGGATAGACCGCGATCGTTGACATCCTTGCTCATCGGCCAAAAGACTTTGGTTGAGATGACCAATGTATGGCGCGGGAACTCACCTAATAGCGCGCCCATATGCTCCTCGGACGCGCCATGGCCATAAACATCAGCCAAATCATAGAAATTGATACCGTGGTCGTAGGCGACCTTGACCACTTCGCGGGCAGTGTCCTCGACTACCTTGCCTTCACCGAAGTTGATCCAGCCGCCAAGAGCGATGGCGCTGACCTTCATTCCGGCCTGGCCCAGTCTCCTGTATTGCATCTTGATTTATCTCCATTTGCCTGTGATGGTCGTGCCTGGTCCGCCGATTGAGGTGGTGCGTGCAACGAACAACGGGGATTTCGGCGAGGGCAGTCGTGCCGACCAACATACCAATGGCCTTCTGCCTCTTTACTCGGCGAGGCCGCCATGTCAGTCTCGATAGACAGTGCAGCCGGATATATCAGAGCGCCAGCCGCATGATCACCTCCCCATCGCTCATCTCGCCGCTGTCAACAAAGCCGAAGCGGCGATAGAACGGTTGGGGGCTGCCCTCCGCCGGCACGTAGGTAACCAGCAATTCCGTAGCGTCCGGCCGGGTGCGCACATAGTCGATGAGTAGTTGCATCGCTCGCTCCCCAAAATGGAGACCCTGATAGCGAGCGCCGATCATCAATCGCCACAGATAATATTCACCGGCCTGTGGATCGTCATGGAGCATGACGAAACCGACCGGAGTCTCATCGGCGTAGATAGCCCTGTACCATGCCTTGGGTTCAAAATGGGCCTCGGCAATCGAAACCGCGTTATCGGCGACGAAATTGCGCTGCTCCGGCTTCACCTTCAGGGTTAGCACGGCATCCAGGTTTTCCTTCGTCACCTTTCGAAAACTGACGACGGACTCTATCGTGGGTTGAATAACGTCTTCGCTCATAGGGTGCAAACATAGCCGAATCCAGCCCGAACGTAAAGACCCAACCGAAAAGAAATCCTGGCTCGCTTGTGGAGAGCCGGCTTAATGTCTCTTGCCCGCGCTCTTTTTCCGGTTATAGTCCGGTTCGTATGGCGAAGCGCATAAGTCTGGCAGCCCTGTTGGGGTTGTTAATCCTCGCCACCGGCTTCACGAGCAGGGTCGAAGCACAGGGCAATCCAACGAACGATACTCTGCAACTGGTGAACCAGGTCAGGGCGGAGTATGGTTTGCCGAGCCTTACCTATAACGCAGCGCTGGCTTCGGCCGCGCAAAACCACGCCAACTTTATCGCCCAGAACGCGATCTACAGTCACATCGGCATCAATGGCAGCACCTGGCAAGACCGCGCCGAGGCGGCGGGATATGTCGGCTACGCCGGAGAAAATCTCGTTGGCGGGACAAAACTGACCCCCCAGCAAGGCGTCGTCTGGTGGCGAAACAGCGCCATTCACTTCAGCAATATGCTCAACCCTCGCTGGGTGGAGGCGGGCGTCGGCTTTGCCGTCGGCAATGGCCAGAACTTCTATGTGATGGTTTTCGGCACGCCCTACGATGCACCCCCACCACGTGCCGAACAACGCGTGGTCGACGTCCCGTTCATCGTCGCGCCCATCCAGTTGGCCCAGCCGAACGAAGACGGCTCCATCGTCCATACTGTGCTGGAGGGTCACACCCTGTGGGCCATCTCCGCTCGCTATGAAGTGTCGATCGCCGATCTATATCTTTTCAACGGCCTGAACGAGGACAGCGTGATCAATCCCGGCGATAAGCTGACGATCCGCCTGGCCGACGGCCAACCACCACCCCCCACGCCGACGCCGCCCGTCTACCACATCGTGCGCGAAGGGGAGTCGTTGTGGTCCATCGCCGCGAACTACCGCACCGATTTAGCCACGTTGTTGTGGCTTAACGCGCTGCCGGAGGACGCCGTCGTCCATCCGGGCAACGAGATCAAGGTGCGACTCATGGAGGGCGAAGCGCCACCGCCGACCGCCACGCCACAATTGACCCATATCGTCCAGCGGGGCGACACCGCCCTGGCGCTCGCCCTCAGATACGGGTTGTCGCTCGACGAACTGATGGGCATGAATAATCTGGATCCCAACGCCTTTCTCCAGATCGGGCAGGTGCTTCTCATTCGGCCGCCCACGCCCACCCCCGAACCCACCATGACACCGACGGCGACCCTGACTTCCACGCCTGAGACAGTTGAGCCAGCCACTGCCACTCCCACGAGATCGCCATCGCCTGAACCCTCGGCCGTGGCGATGGCCGCCCCCGAAATCGAAGCGACACCGCAGGGCCGGGACTGGGGCAACATTCTGGGGATTGGCGCTATGGTGGCGGGTTTGGTGCTGACCCTTCTGGCCGGAGTGGCCGTTGTGGTTCTGTGGCGCAAATAAACGACTCCGCGGCGACGCTCAGCTCAATTCGATTTGATCAACTGCACATAATCAGGGACAATATCCGGGTTGACCTTGTATCGGTACCTCATCACCTGTGGTAATGTTTCATAATCTATCGCCCAAATTCGCCAGGTATCTCATTACGGTTAATTTTGGGCGGCAATGTGATCGATGACCATGGCCGAACCATTACGCATTCTCTTTCTGACAGCCGAAGCCGTGCCCTTTGCCAAAGTCGGCGGACTGGGCGATGTCGGTGGCTCTTTGCCCAAAGCGCTCCATGCGATGGGACACGATGTCCGGGTCATCATGCCCGCCTATCACAATATCGAAGCCGGCTACCCTGGCGTCGAAAGCATGCCATTGCAGCTCAACGTCCCCACCGGTTCGGGAATCGTCCAGGCTGGGGCGTTCGAGGGCAAATTGCCCGGCAGCGAAGTCCCCGTTTACTTCATCGCCCAACAAAGCCTCTTCAATCGCGAGAACATATACGGTTATTGGGACGACGCCTACCGGTTCGCCTTCTTCAGCAAGGCCGCGTTCAACCTGACGGAGTCGATCGACTGGCGCCCCGATCTGCTCCATGCCCATGACTGGCACTCCGCCCCGGCCGTCACCTGGCTGGCAACCGCCGGACAAGCCCACCCCCGCTATCGCGGCATGGGCAGTGTCTTCACGATCCACAATCTGGCTCATCAGGGCAGGACGAACTGGAACATCTTCGACTATATGCAGATTTTCACCCACTCCCTGACCGAGGAAGCCTACAACGAAGTCAACTTTATGGCCCGCGGCATCTATCACGCCAACATCATCAACACGGTCAGCCCATCCTACGCGCGGGAGATCATGACCCACGACGGCGGGGCCGATCTGGACGGCCTGCTGCGCTATCGCCAGGGCGACCTGCATGGCATCCTCAACGGCCTGGACTATGACCAATGGAACCCGGCCACCGACAAACGGCTGGCCGCCCCGTTTGATCCGGATTCGCTGGAAAACCGGGAGGAGAATCGGCGCGCTCTGCAGGCGGCCGTCGGCCTGCCGCAAGTGCCCAATATCCCCATCCTGGCCATTATCTCCCGGCTGGATTACCAAAAGGGGCTGGACATCGTAGGCCACCCCCTGCACATGTTGATGAACGGCTATTCGGGGCCGGCGCAATTTATCGTCCTGGGCACGGGCAACCCGCAATATGAGAATATGTTCGCCCGGATGGCCGGCTATCACAAGGACAAGATGGCCGCCTATCTCGGCTATCACGCCGGACTGGCCCCCCTAATCTACGCCGGCAGCGATATGTTCCTGATGCCGTCGCTCTTCGAGCCGTGCGGCCTGGGGCAGATGATCGCCATGCGCTACGGCAGCGTGCCCATCGTCCGGTCGACCGGAGGCCTGGCGGACACGGTCCATGACGGCATCACCGGCTTTTCGTTCTATGATTTCAGTTCCAATGCGTTGTGGAACGCCATCCAGCGCGCGACCTATATCTACAATGTCGATAAGGAAGGGTGGCGACGCATACAAATGAATGGGATGCAGACCGATTTCTCGTGGCATCGCTCCGCTCAGGGATATCAACAACTATACGAGTGGGCGGCCGCCCAGATGCGTTATCGCGGCTAGAGGCCGCGTCAATCTCGTCAGCCAGTCAAACAAGGTCGGCTGTCGTAGTTCAGGTAGGAAGTATCGATGCCGAACGACAACTCGACGCTATTCAGCTTGACTAACCCGGTCGACACCGGGTTCTTCATCACCGACCCGTTCAACAGCCCGCGCCCCTATGCCAACGGCCGCCATGAGGGTATCGATCTGCGTGCTCTCGCCGCCGGCAAAGCTGTGGAGGTCGTCGCCGCCCAGCGCGGCATCATCGACCGCATTCGGCTGGGCGGCACCGACTACGGCAACTACGTCCGCATCCGTCATGAGTGGAGCGACGGGACGACGTGGGTGACATGGTACGCCCACATGGCGTCGGTTAACCCGACCCTGGCGGTCGGCGACGTCGTCGAGGCCGGGCGACGGCTGGGGATCGCCGGTTCGACAGGCAACGCTCGCGGCGTCCATCTGCATCTGTCATTGCAGCATCTGGGCCACGGCCTGAAGGGTTACGTTCTGCCCGACGTAGTCGACCCGGCGCGCTACTTCAGCGACGTCAACCTGCCACTCATCGACGAGATGACCTGGCTGGCCGATGTCACCGTCCCCGACGGCTCAACCATCCCGGCCGAAAAACCGTTCACGAAGATCTGGCGCGTGCGCAACACCGGCACATCAACCTGGAACAACTTCACCCTGGAGTATTCCGCCGATGACCGGATGGACGGTCCTGAAAGCGTTCCGCTGCCACTGTTAAAGCCCAACGAGGTGGGCGAGGTCAGTCTGCCCCTTATCGCGCCGGGCACGCCGGGGCGGCATCGCAGCACATGGAAGCCGCGCAACGACCGCGGTCGCCTCTTCCTTTTCGAACTGTTCGCCGACATCATCGTGACGCCGGTCGAGCGACGCAATGACGCCGTGCTGATCGGTGACATCACCCTGCCGCCGGGGACGAAAGTCGAGACGAATCGGGCGATCCTCAAGACGTGGCGCGTCCGCAATTCGGGCGATTCAACCTGGGACGGCCGTTACAAGTTGATCCCCATCAACGATCCCCTGGGCGGGCCGGAATTCCTGCCCTTGCCCACCGTCCGGCCGGGGGGGACGGCCGACCTGTCCGTCACGCTGAACACGCCGGCAAAAGCCGGCCACTATCGGTCACGCTGGCAATTGCGCGATCCCGAGGGCAATTTGTTCGGACCGGTCTATGAAGCCGACCTGACGGTTGTCGCGTCGAACACCCGGCAACAGGACGGCGCAAAATTCGTCGCCGACATCACCGTGCTCGACGGGACGCGCATGCAGCCCGGATACACCTTCACAAAGACCTGGCGCATCAGAAACACAGGCAGTTCAACCTGGGGCGAAGGCTATGTTTTGGCGGCGACAACCACCAATTCGATCGCTGGGCCAGTGACGATCCCCCTGCCCCACACTGAACCGGGCGACGAGGCCGACGTGTCCATTGAGTTGAGCGCGCCGGGAACGGTCGGATTTCACCGCTCAACCTGGCAGCCCCGTTCGGCCGACGGCGCCCCGTTCGGCGACATATTATTCACGGAAATCGAAGTGGTGCGGCTGGGCACGTTCGACAACGCCGTCTTTGAAACCGACGTCACCTTCCCCGACGAGACCGTCGTAATCGCCGGGGAGCGTATCCTCAAAACATGGCAGATTCGCAACACCGGGTCGTCGGCCTGGGGACCCGGCTATTCGCTTGTCTTCGTGGCCGACAACAACATGAACGGGCCGGACAGCGTCCCTCTGCCGGCCACTTTGCCGGGCGAGACGATTGAGGTCACGGTCCCGCTG
>JAGOZU010000034.1 GCA_018058545.1 Promineifilum sp.
TTGGCTTAATCGCCATCTCAAGGCCTTCGCCCATGCCTGGAACCGCAGACAACTTCACAATCGAGCACGTCCCTTTGATAAGAAGTCGGTCATTGACTTCGTATGCCTACCCAATTAGTCACTCCCCGGCATTTGACCCTGGAGCAGTTTTTGCTATAATGGGACATTGCTTTCCTGGCTTCTCGGCGAAGCACCCGGATTTATTTTCAATCGGATTGCAAGAGTCAACAGGGCATCAGGCCCTGTTTTTTTGGAGAGAATGAGATGACCAAACGTACATACCAACCGAAGATTCGTCGTCGGATGCGCGTTCACGGCTTTCGCGCCCGGATGGCGACTCAGGATGGCCGCGAAGTGCTGAAACGACGTCGTGCCCGCGGCCGCCGATCGCTGTCGGTGTCCATGAATAACCACGTCAAGCGAGTGAACTGGAACGGCACGTCGGCCACGGCTTATCGCTCTGTCAAGCGATACGGCGGCGGCTGATTGATTAGCGCTGTGCTCTCGTATGCTGTCGCCTCGCTCCCGTCTGCAGCGCTCGGCCGATATCGGTCGCGTCAGGCAACACGGGCGACGCTGTGCGCATCCGATGGCCGTCCTGTTCGTCGCCCGGCAGGTTGATGGCGAGGCAGCCGACAGTCGGTTCGCTTTCGCTGTTGGCCGCCATATCGGTGTGGCCGTCCGGCGTAATCGAGTGCGGCGCAGGCTAAGAGAGATCGTGCGCCTGAATATTGATCAGCTTGAGCCGGGATACGACTGTTTGTTTGTCATTCGACCTGGAGCCGTGAAAGCCGACAACGAGGCGTTGGAGCAAGCTGTTCTTCAATTACTGAGTCGCGGTGGCGTGTTGAAACGCGAGGACACGAAATCCGTGCCCGAAGGATCACAACCGTGAAACAGTTGGCCTTACTATTTATCAAACTGTACCAGAATACAATTTCACGAGTGCTTCCGCCAAGTTGCCGGTTTACGCCTTCGTGTTCTGTCTATGGCTATCAGGCAATTGAAAAATACGGGTTCTTCAAAGGCGGCTGGATGGCTCTCAAGCGCATCAGCCGCTGCCACCCGTTTAACCCCGGGGGATATGATCCGGTTCCTTGACGGAGGTGTCCATTGCTTAAATTGAGTCGGCCGCTCCGGCGGTCTGCGCTCTGGCTGGTGCTCGCCGCCGGCGTTTTATTGCTGTCTGCCTGTGGCGGCCGCATCACCAATACAAACTGGGCCGGCCTGTCCACGGACGGTGAGCGCGTCTATCTGGCTTTTGGGCCGCAAGTCCTGGCCTTCGATCCCGAGGCCCAATCCCATAGTTGGATTTACCCGGCCGAGAGCAGCGCGGTCCATTTTTATTCCGCTCCCTCGACCGCCGAGAATCGGGTCATCTTCGGCGATTATGGCCGGCAAGGCGGCTTGTTCTCCCCTCGAGTGACGACATCGGTCTACGCATTGGAGAATGTCGATTCCGGCATCCCCAGAGAGCTATGGATTAATTCCGAAGCCGTCACCGATAAGGTCGTTGCACCACCTTTGCAGGTCGGCGAGCAGGTGTTTGTCGGCACGGCCGATAATCATATCGTGTCCCTCAATGTGTCCGACGGCAGCCTTAACTGGAACTTCGAGACCAGCCACGCCATCTGGGGACAGCCCGCCTACCGAGACGATGTCCTCTATGTCACCTCGATGGACTGGTCTGTCTATGCGCTCAATGCCACCACCGGCGAACAGATTTGGACGACCCGTTTGGGAGGCGCGTTGCCGAGCGGGCCGGTACTGGGAGACGATTTACTGTATGTCTCCAGCTTCGACGGCAACGTCCATGCCCTGAATAGCAAGACCGGCGATGTTGTTTGGTCTGCCCCGACGGCCGACTGGGTCTGGGGGGCGCCTGCTCTGGCCAATGGTTTGGTGTACTTCAGCGATATTCAGGGTAACTTGCACGCGGCCGACGCCAAAACAGGCGCCGGCGTGTGGGACAAGGCCACCGGGGCGCGGACGCAGTCATCCCCGGTTGTTGTGGGCGAGACAATCTACATCGCCTCGCAGGCGGCGGATAGCCCAACGGCCGGCGCCCTAACGGCCTATTCGGTGGCCGATGGCAAACAGTTGTGGTCGCAACGAACGGCCACTCCTCTAACTACTACGCCGGTTGTTGTTGAAGATGCCATTGTCGTGGGGACGCAAGACACAGCCGCCCTGCTGATCGGATTCGACCTGGCGACAGGCCAGGAACTCTGGCGCTACGCATTGCCGGAGACCGCTAACTAGCCTGGAGAGAACGTCGCCATGTGGGATACCCTGATAGTCAACCCCATGATCAACGCCCTGCTGTTGTTTTACGACTTGCTGGGCAATAACTTCATTCTGGCGATCGCCGTTTTCACTATCCTGATTCGCGTCATCACGCTGCCACTCAACATGCGTCAGCAGCGTTCGATGATGAAGACGCAGGAGATTCAGCCGCAAATTCAGGCGATCCAGAAGAAATACCGGGACAACCCTCAGAAGATGCAGGAGGAATTCAAGAAAATCGGCTACAACCCGGCCGATACCTTGACCGGTTGTCTGCCGACCCTTATCCAGTTTCCGATCCTGATCGGTCTTTATCAGGCGATCATCACGGTATTGGGCACGACGCCGCAATCATTATTCGAACTCGTCCCTCGTGTTTATCCGGCGATCAACTTGACCCAGCTTATTCCCGTCGAGAACAAGTTCCTCTGGATGAACCTCAGCCAGCCCGACCCGTTTTTCGTGTTGCCGATCATTGTGTTCGCCAGCATGTTCATCCAGCAGAAATTGCTGACGCCGGCGCCAAGCGGCAACCAGCAAGACAACCCGGCGGCGTCCATGACCCAGTCCATGCAGTATACGATGCCGCTCATGTTCGGCTTTTTCTCGCTGCAGTTTCCGTCGGGCCTGTCCATCTATTTCATCCTGGCCAACATCATCGGCATTTTCCAGGGGCTTTACATGCGCCGGATTACCGACAGGGAGAAGGCCGAACGCGCCGCCAGTGGCAAGCCCGTTTACGTTATCGATGCCGACGACAGCAAACCGGCAGCGACCAAAAGCAAGACGGCGTCCAACGGTTCGGGGGGAAGTAAAAGCAAACCCAGCGACAGCCAGTCTGCCGCCAAGCGCAAAAAGCGCTCTGCAAAACGGTGATCTCTCATGGCATCATTCTCTAGCAAGGAAATTGAATCTCGCGGCCCGACCGTTGACGCGGCCGTCGCCGCAGGGCTGCTCCGCCTGGGCCTCAGTCGCGATGAGGTGAACGTAATCGTGATCGACGAGGGCAGTCGCGGCCTTCTGGGCATCGGCAGTCGCGAGGCGATCGTTCGTCTCATCGCCAACCCGCCAGACACTGCTCCCGCTGCGCCACCCGTGCCCGCCGCGTCGCCGAAAGAACCCGCGCGACCGCAGGCATCGCCGGCACCAATGCCGCCCGCCTGGCAAACACCGCCGCCCGCGCCGAAACCGGCCGCCAAACAACGGCCGACCCCGACCCGACGCGATGACGACGATGACGATGAGTCGACGGCCACAATCGATACGGCCGAAGATCTGGAAGCCGAACAGACCGCGGCCATGGAAGTGATGACCGCGCTTCTTGAGAAGATGCTCGTTGATGCCGAAGTCACCGGGTACGTCACGGAGCCGGATAACCTGACCGGCCGGCGTGTGAATATCATTGATATCAAGGGCGAGGACCTGGGGGTTCTCATCGGCCCACGAGGCGAGACGCTCGACTCACTCCAGTTTCTCGGCCGTCTGATGGTGGCTCACAAGCTCCACCGGCGGGCGAACTTCGTTGTCGATGTCGAAGGATTCCGGAAGCGGCGTGAACAGGCTCTGACGCGCCTGGCCGAGCGCATGGCTGAGAAGACCCGCCAGCGGGGCGAGCCAATCACTCTGGAGCCGATGTCGGCCTACGAGCGACGCATCATCCACATGACCCTGCGCGATGTTCCCGACGTGTACACCGAGAGCGCCGGCGAAGGCAAGCAGCGTCGCGTGCGCATCTTCCCCAAGAAGTAGCCTCTATCGCATCTATGATAATAGAACGGCCGCGCTCATGATAACGAGCGCGGCCGTTTTTATTGAGGGAGACTAGAGCTTCACGACTCTGGCCTGCGTCACGGCCTCGATCCGGGTCAGCTCCCTCATGGCGCTTTCGGCCGGCTCATTATCGAGTGTGATAAAGGACAGGGCATCGCCGCCCGGTTTAACGCGACCCAATCGCCATTCGCCGATGTTGACGCCATGATCGGCCAGCAATGTGCCGACCTGACCAATAACGCCCGGGACGTCCTTGTTTTGCACGACGAGAATGATCCCCTCAGGACGTGCTTCAAGCCTGTATTCGTCAACTTGTACGATGCGCGGTTCGCGGCCGCCAAACAGCACGCCTCCGATCAAGCGACGGCCGCCTTCCCAGATAGCCCGGCAGGCCACCAGATTGGGGTAATCCAGCCCTTCAAGCCCGACTGTTTGCGTGGTCGACAAGCCGGCCTTATCGGCCAGGAAAGGGGCATTAATGTAATTCACCCGTACATCGCTGGTGGGCTCCAATACCCCTTTCAGCAGCCCTGCGCCGATGGCACGAACAAGTCCGCCGATGACTTCCCCGTGAATCTGTATTTCCAATCGTTTGATAGGTTTCTCAGCCAGCGCAGCTTGCAGTCGCCCGATCGTTTCCGCTAATTCCAGATAGGGTTTGACGGCGGCAAAATTTCCCTCGAGTTCAAACGGCAGGTTGACCGCAAAATGATAATCCGTGCCCCGCAGCGCGGACACCACCTGCCTGGCAATCATGACGCCTACCTCATACTCCGCCTCGTATGTGCTCGCGCCAAGATGGGGGAGATGAATGACGTTGGGCAGCCCTATGAGCGGATGATTCGGCGGCGGTGGTTCGCTGGAGTAAACGTCTACGGCCGCGGCCGCCAACTTGCCATTTTTCAATGCCTCGGCCAGCGCCCATTCATCCACCAGTTTTCCCCGGGCGGTGTTGATGAGGATAGCGCTATCCTTCACATGGGCGAGGGAACGCTCATTGATGATATGGGTTGTGTCCGGCGTCAAGGGGGCCTGGAGTGTGATATAGTCCGCTTGTTCCAGCAGATCGTCCAGTTCGACCAGCAGTATCCCCAGTTCGCGGGCTGTTTCCTCCATGACCCAGGGATCATAGGCGAGAATGTCCATGCCGAATGCCTTGGCCCGCTCAGCTACCATCTTGCCCACCCGGCCAAAGCCGATGCAACCCAGGACTTTATGATGGAGTTGGCGGCCGGTGAATTCATCGCGTCGCCACTCGCCCGCCTTTAGCGATTCGTGGGCCTGGGGGATTTTGCGGCCGGATGCCAGCATCAACGCCAAAGTCAACTCGGCCCTGGCCATGCTGTTTGCCCCGGGGGTGTTCATCACAAGAACGCCCTGAATCGTGGCGGCTCTGAGGTCGATATTGTCGATTCCCACGCCGGCGCGACCCACCACTCGCAATTTATCGCCTGCAGCCAGCACGTCGGCCGTCACCTGTGTCTCGCCGCGAACGATTACAGCATCATATTGGGGAATCGTCGCGACCAACTCGTCGTGGCTGAGGTGAGTTTTTACGTCCACAGTGACGTCCGAATATTCGGATAACTGGTCAAGAGCGGCCGGTCCTAGCTTATCGGGGACGAGTATGCGGTACATCGTTGAATCTACCCACCGGTGATAGGCGCGGTTTGCGGTTCGAGAAATGCTTTCCGGAATTTGGATTCGAGTTGTTCATCATTGAAGCTTACAACCTCTTTATGGAGCAGGTACCGGGCCTTGGAACTGAGTGATTGATATTGCATCGACCACATATTTAGGGCGCGCACCGCGCCCGGCCCGCCGGCTAATGCCAGCAAGGGGGCCAGGCTTTGGCATTCCAGAAAGATGGGCGCGGCTTCGCGCACCTTTTGCCTGGAAACCACACCGCCGTAGCCGATGAACAAATCGACCGCCTGGCCGGCCATGACATCACTCATGCCGTCGCCGATCAACAGCGAACGGCCGCGTTGATCGCCCATCAACTCACGCACAATCTGCGCCTTGCCGTCGCTGACGGTCAGTGCTCCTTCGGTGTAGGTCATATAGCGCTTGTCGTCCTCCGGGTTCTTCTCCCACCATTGACCTGATAGCTCGTTATAAGCGATTTGAACGGCTCGGATTCTCTCGCGAGGAATACCCAGTGAAATACCAAACTCCACCACCGGCTCCTCCAGCCCACCGCTGATAATATAGACTTTGTGACCCAAAGCTTGCAGGGCGGCGATGACGGGGGCGGCATCCTCCACCATGTTGCGTTTGTAGGCATGGCGCAGGTCGCGTACCTGTTGGCGTGTCGGCCGTAGCGTCCTCAGGCGCTTTTCGTACACCTCGTCCAGATCGACCTGACCGTTCATGGCCGCCTGGGTCAGCAGTTCCACGCGTTGCCGCTTGCCCAGGGTCTCAGCCAGTACGTCGATGCCTTCCACTGTGGTCAGGGTGGAGTCACAATCAAAAAAAACGTGTTCAAAGGGTGGCCATCGCATGGCTAATCAATCTCTCCAGCCCTTCGGCTAATGAAATTTTCGCCCGCCAACCGGTTAGCTCGGCCGCGCGATCCACATCGGCGACCTGCCGCGGATCCTCCCCCGGCCGGCTCGACATTGCGCCGAATATCGGACGGCCGCCGCGCTCGACGATATGATAAAGTGACTCGATAACGGCGCGAACGCCAATGGGGCGGCCGCAACCTAACTCAATATTTTCTCCCGGCGGCATGGCGGAGTCCAGCATGGCCATCAGGCCATCGACAACATCGTCGATGTAGATCCAATCCTTTTCCTGCTCGCCCGACGTCATGGGGAAGTCCTCGCCGGCCAGAGCTGCCCGTATGGCGGCCGGAATCAACAGGTGCGGAGGTTGATTCGGCCCATAGGCCTGGAAGACCATCGCTCCGTGAATAGGCCATTGGGAAGTACGGGCATACATGCGGCAAAAAGCCCACGCGGACGCTTTACTGGCCGCATAGACGTTCATGGCCGTTCGTTCGCCCGGCGTCCGAGCCACAATGACTTGCTTCACATCCAGATCGTCCGATTCGAAGCAGGCTCGCAGAAGGTTCAGAGTGCCTGTCACATTATGACTCAAAGCTGTGTCGACATCGAGGAAAGGATCGCTGACCCCGGCGGCCGCCAGGTGAATCACCCGATCCGGCCTAGCCTGCCGCACAGCCTGGGCTGTGAGCCGATCATTGCGCAAGTCGGCATAGACGACTTCAAAACTAGACCGAAGCGCATCAAGTGGCGAGGGAAGTTGCGTCTCATCCTTGAAACCATCCCGCAGCAGGAGCGTGACGTCAGCCTTTTCCAGTAGTTTAGGGACAAGGGGGCGGGCAATGAATCCTGACCCCCCGGTTACGAGAACGCGCGGGCGGCTCATAGATTGAGATAGGCTCGATACCAGCCCATGGTTTCTCTCAGACCATCGGCCAGAGTATATTGCGGTTCCCAGCCGATTATCTGCTTCGCCTGTACCGGGCTGAGGTACTCATCCAGTATCTCGCCTTGGACTTCATCGAGGATGATCGGCTCCAGCTCCGGATGAGCCGAAAGCGATACGATAGTTTGCACGACATCCAGAGCGGAGACGCCATATCCTGAACCCAGATTGAAGGGTAGCCCCCGCACAGCAGGCTCGGTCACCTTCTCGGCCAGCATCAAATTGCCCCGCACGGCGTCAGCTATGAAAAGATAATCGCGCTGAAAGGAACCGTCGGAGCGCAGGATCGGCCGCTCCTGATTGAGCACGCTCCTGATCGTCCCGGGGATGAGGCGATTCCAGTTCAAATCGCCGCCGCCGAACAAATTGGAGCAGCGAGTGACGGCGATGGCCATCCCGTAGGTGTGGGCGAACGATTGCGCGATCAGGTCGGCGCAACTCTTGGACACCTCATAGGGATGACGGCCTTGCAGGGGATAGTCCTCGCGATAAGGCAGGTTGAGTTGCTCGCCGTAAGCCTTTTCACTGCTGGCTACTACGACCCCGCGTATGGAGGACGTATGCCGCACTGCCTCCAGCAACAACCAGGTGCCGCGAATGTTGGTTTCGAAGGTCTCAACCGGGGCGCGATTGGCTACGCCAACGATGGTCTGCCCGGCAAAATGAAAAACCGTGTCGATCTTTCGTTCGGCCAGTGTGCGTTTCAACAGATCATAGTCGAGAAGGTCGCCGAAAACCTGGTCAATCTGATCGATGAGACCGGTGCGAACGAGTTGGGAATTGGGTTCGAGTGATCGAATCAGGCCGGTGACGGCCGCGCCGCGATCCAGCAGCGCAGCCGTCAGCCAGGAACCCAGGAAGCCGGTGCAGCCGGTGATGAAAACCCGCCGTCCGTGCCAGAAATTGTCCCCGATGCCTGCCCGAATCAACAATCAGCTCCTTGGGAAGTGTGGGGTTGTTACTTGCCTTGCCGGGCGAGGGCGATTTCGGCCGCCCGCAGTGTGTTCTTCATCAACATGGCGATGGTCATCGGACCGACGCCGCCGGGTACGGGGGTGATGGCTCCCGCGACTTCCTTGGCCGATTCGTAATCCACATCCCCCACCAGCCTATAACCGCGCTTGGCGGTCGGATCTGCCTTCTGATTGATACCGACATCGATGACGGCCGCGCCCGGCTTGATCATGTCACCGGTGATCATCTCCGTTCGGCCGATGGCGGCGATGACGATGTCGGCTTTTCGCACATGATCGGCCAGGTCGCGCGTGCGGCTGTGGCAGATGGTGACTGTGGCGTCGCGCTTCTGCAGCAGCATCGCCACAGGCAGGCCGACGATATTGGATCGGCCGACGACGACCGCTTCGGCGCCCTTGATCGGTATGCCGCTCTCTTCAAGCAGGACGATGCAGCCATAGGGCGTGCAGGGAATGAACAATGGATCGCGCCCCTTCATGGCCAAGCGGCCGATGTTGACCGGGTGGAACCCGTCGACATCCTTCTCCAGGCTGATCGAATTAAGGACGGCTTCCTCGTTCAGATGCTTCGGCAACGGAAGCTGGACGAGGATCCCGTTCACAGTCGGATCGGCATTGAGCGAAGCGACCAGGCTCTCTACTTGCTCCTGGGTGGAATCGGCCGGCAGTTCATGGCCGATCGAGCGGATGCCCAGTTCCTCGCAAGTCTTGCGTTTGCTGCGCACGTAAGTATTTGATGCGGGATCGTCGCCGACCAAAACCGTGGCCAAGCCCGGCGTGTACCCATATTCTTCTTTCATTCGCGCCACGGCCTGACGGACCTGTTCGCGCATTTTTTCGGCAATGGCCTTGCCGTCGATAATGGATGCTGTCATTTGTTTAACCTTCCTGTCGAAAACAAAAAAGCCTCTACCTGAAATGAGAGGCTTGAATTCTAAAGATGCGGAAAGCAGGCGGAGGCCCTTATTTCGGCAGAATATTGGTGCCCATAAACTTATCGAGCCAGATGCCGAGGACGATGGCCAGTGACAGGGTTGTAAAGGTCATGTAGATAGTGCCATACTCGGCCGGCGACGTGCCGATGAGCATAGTGATCAGTACGGTCAAGCCAAATCCTACCGCAAGAGAGATTGCGGCCAGAAGGAGTCGTTTCACCAACATATGCGTGTGCCTCCGATTGTGTATTCCATCACAGACACGGCAATTGTATCAGATTGCCGTATTACCGCAAGGAATATGATCGTCTGACAAAGCTTGGTTTACGATGCGGATGACGAGGTTCCATTAGATAATTACCTAACAACTTTGTGATTTTATGCTATAATAAGGTCTGCGGTCTGAATTGAACCTCGATATACAAATCCGGTTCGAATTGTTCTCGAAGACATTTCCCGGCTTTCGTTTGTAAACCCATTGCAGGGGGTATTCGCGTGACGGAACAACAAGCGGGCAACCGGCGCAAAGCAAGTGCCAACCGGCGGCTCCTCGGTTTTTTGCGGCCGTATGGTCGCCAGGTATTCATCGCTTATGTGGCCATGTTGTTGGGAACAGGTCTGAACCTGATCGTTCCCAAGGTCATCGCCTGGGCGATCGACCTCGGCCTGGCGGAAGGCAAGGCGTCGACACTCATCAAGGCTGGAGCGATCATCATGGGGATCGCCCTGGTGCGTGGCGCACTCGGCTTCGCTCAACGGTACTATGGTGAATGGCTGACCCATCGAGTCGCCTATGACTTGCGTAGCGACTTCTATAATGCCGTCCAGTACCAGCCGTTCGAGTTTCATGACCAGAGCCATACCGGTGACCTCATGAGTCGGGCCACCGGCGACATCAGTGAGGCTGAGCGCTTCGCCGGTATCGGCCTGATGGATCTGCTGTCGAGCATTTTGCTGCTGGTCGGTGTCGTGGTGGCAATGTTGTTGCAGTCGGTGCCGTTGGCGCTGCTGGCGATGCTGCCGTTTCCCATCCTCCTCTTCACGACCATTCGATTCGGGATGACCGTGGAGCCGATGTTCAAACGGATCCAGTACCAGATGGGCGTCCTGTCAACCGTCATGCAGGAGAGTCTGACCGGCATCCACGTCGTCAAAGCCTTCGCCCGTGAGCCGCATGAGCTGGACAAATTCGACCGGGAGAACAATGAATGGTATGCCCAGCGGGCGGGCGTCATCAAGACATGGGGCAACAATTGGCCGTTCATGACCTTCCTGGTCATGATGAGCATCTTCCTGTTGCTCTTCTTCGCCGGCCCTTCGGCTCTGCGAGGCGATATCACCGTCGGCTCGCTGTTCGCGTTGATCTCCTATGTGCTGATGCTGAACGCTCCCGTTCAACGCCTCGGTTTTCTGGTCAATCTGGCCGCCACCGCCGGGGCCAGCGCGTCGCGCGTGTTCGAGATCATAGACCTGCCGCGCGAGTCCGTCGATCGACCCGATGCCCTGACCCTGTCGAACCCCAAGGGCGATATTCAATTTGAGCACGTCTCCTTCAGCTATCGGGACGGTCGGCCTGTTCTGACCGATATTGATTTTCAAGTGCGGGCCGGTGAACGAATCGCGCTCATCGGGCCGACCGGCTGCGGCAAGTCGACGGTGACCAACCTCATCCCTCGTTTCTATGACGCCACCAGCGGCCGCGTCCTGGTGGATGGATTTGATGTCCGTGACCTGCAATTGAAGAGCCTGCGCGGCGCTATCGGGATCGTTCTCCAGGAACCTTTTCTCTTCAGCCAAACCGTTGCCGAGAACATCGCCTACGGCCGCACCGACGCCTCAATGGATGAAATCATCGCTGCAGCCAAGGTTGCTCGCGCTCATGAGTTCATCCTGGAGCTGGAGAATGGTTATGATACGCGCGTGGGCGAGCGCGGCGTCACTCTGAGCGGTGGGCAGAAGCAACGCCTGGCTATCGCCCGGGCGGTGCTGGCCGATCCGCGCATCCTGATTCTCGACGACTCGACCAGCAGCGTCGATACTGAAACCGAGCACCTCATCCAGGAAGCCCTGTCTGAAATCATGGTGGGGCGAACGACGTTTATCATCGCTCAGCGCCTCCTGACGCTCAAGCATGCCGACTGCATCTTCGTCCTCCAACGTGGCCGAATTGTGGAGCGGGGCACTCATGATGAACTATTGGCCATTGACGGTCGCTATCGGCAAATCTATGACTTGCAATTGCGGGATCAAGAGGCATTTGTGGCTTTGCAAGATCAAATGGCCGTGGCCGATAGCGATTAATAGGTCGGTTTGATGGGTTTGAACGAACATCACATGATTAAGACGGAAGAACGATCACCAATCGAAGTGGCCCGACTTGAGCAGGAAGCTCGTGAGGCCCGCATACGGAAATACCTGCGTGACGACGACGAGTTGTTGGGCAAGGCTTATGACGGCCGCCTGGTTCGCCGATTAGGCGGCTACATGAGTCCCTACAAGTCCAAGCTGGTGCTGGCGGTTATCCTCATGACGGTCAGTTCGCTGCTCAGCGTCGCCGGTCCCGCCATCATCGGCTTCGCCATCGACAAGGGGGTGCGAGCAGGTTCCCTTCCAGTCCTGCGATTCTGGACTTGGGTGTTTCTGGCGGCCATTATCGGGGAATGGATTACGAACCGCGGCCGCGTCCTCATCATGGCGCGGGTGGGGACCAAGATCGTGGCCGACGTGCGCAGCGAGTTGTTCCGTCATCTGCATCGGCTAACCCTCAATTTCTACAGTCATTACAGCGTCGGCCGCCTCATGAGTCGCCTGATTGGCGATGTCGGCGTTCTGCTTGATTTTGTAACCTGGTCGATCACCGGACTGTTTCGTTCGGTGTTCAATTTGGGCGGCATTATCATCGCCATGTTGCTCCTGAACTGGCAACTGGCGCTGGTGGCGTTCGCGGTCATGCCGCTGATGATCATCCTCACCAACTATTGGCGCGGTCGGGTTCGACAGGCCTATCGGGCCACCCGCCAACGATTGGCGCTGATCAACGGTTTCCTCAACGAGTCTATCACCGGCATTCGGGTCACCAAGAGCTTCACTCGCGAAGAGCGTAACTTTCAGCACTTTGATGACCTGAACCACTCCTTCTTCGACGCTAACGTCCGCGCTACCAAACTCTCCTCGATCTTCTTCCCCGGTGTGGACTTCATCGGTTCGTTGGCCACGGCGCTCGTCGTCGGCGTGGGTGGCTGGCTCGTGATGGGCGATGCGCTGACCGCCGGCACGCTGGTGGCCGTCGTCCTCTATGTTGAGCGTTTCTTCGACCCCATTCGCGAGTTGGCGCAGCGTTATAACACCTTCCAGGCTACGATGGCTGCCTCGGAGCGACTGTTTGAATTGCTGGACCTGCAACCGGACCTGATTGACACGCCCGAAGCGCAACCGCTGCCCGATATTCGCGGCGAAGTGGTGTTCGACAATGTATCCTTTGCCTACAATCGTGATGGACGCAAAGTGCTGGATAGCATCAATCTGCGAGCTGAACCGGGGGAGCGCATCGCTCTGGTGGGCGAGACAGGCGCGGGCAAGAGCACCGTCATTCGGTTGCTGTCCCGGTTCTACGACGTCACGGATGGCTCCTTGACTATTGACGGTCATGACGTCCGCGACGTGACCAGCGATAGCTTGCGGCAGCAGCTGGGCATCGTTTTGCAGGACACCTTCCTCTTCACCGGTTCAGTGGCCGATAATATTCGTTACGGTCGTCTGGAAGCGACCGACGAGGAAGTTCTGGCCGCATCCAAAGCCGTCGGCGCCCATGAGTTTATCGTGCGGATGCCCGATGGTTACGACTCTGAGGTTGGTGAAAACGGCAGCAATCTGAGCGTAGGCCAGCGGCAGCTGGTCTCTTTTGCCCGTGCCTTGCTGGCCGACCCGCGCATCCTGATCCTGGACGAGGCCACCAGCAGCGTCGATACGACCACTGAGAAGGTAATCCAGCAGGCGCTGGACACTCTGATGCGCGGACGCACCAGCTTCGTTATTGCCCACCGCCTCAGCACTATTATCAATGCCGACCAGATCGTCGTGCTGGACCACGGTCGCATCGTTGAGCAGGGTACCCATGAGGAATTGCTGGCCCGTAAGGGACGATATTTCAACCTGTATACAATGCAGTGGGCCCAGCAGCGACACGACCGTCTTCAGAGCTAGGCTCCGGGATCTGCGCACGATTTTCACATGGGCTTGATCTGCCCAAAAAGCCAAAGCTGCGGATAATACCCCTATGCTTGAACCCACTGAACTGCGGGATCGACGAGATGCGGTACTGGAACGCATCGCCGTCGCCGCCGCCCGAGCAGGTCGAGATGTGGCCGAGGTCACACTCATTGCCGTCACGAAGACGTGGCCGGCCGAACTCGTCATTGCGGCCCATGGAACCGGCCTGCGTCATTTCGGCGAGAACCGGCCCGAGGAACTGGCCGCTAAACGGCCGGTGGTCGAGGCCGCCGTCGGGATGGATAATGGCATCGTCTGGCATCTCATTGGCCCGGTGCAGGGCCGCAAGACGGGGCTGGCGGCGGCCCATGCCGATGTCTTTCATGCTCTGGATCGCCCTGGAATCGTGCATCGCCTTTCCCGTGACCTGGTACGACTCGGCCGCGTATTGCCGTCGTTCATTGAGATCAATATATCCGGGGAAGCAGCCAAGCACGGCCTTGACCTCTCCAACTGGGAGAATGATGCAACGCAGCGCGAGAGTCTGCGTACTATGATCAGTGAGACGGGCGAGATGCCTGGTCTGTCGCCTGTTGGACTGATGACGATGGCTCCCTGGGATGTCGAGCCGGACCAGATCCGCGCCGTATTTCGCCGCACGCGAGCGCTTGTCGATTGGTTACGTTTGGAGCGGATCGTGGAACCGGGGTTTTATCTGTCGATGGGTATGACTGATGACTTTGAAATCGCGATCGAAGAAGGGGCCACACACGTGCGCGTCGGCCGCGCGCTCTTTGGTGAACGCGAAAGATGATAAAATGATTTCATGAACTGCCGGATGTCAAACGAGGTACTTAAACAAACATGCTCCTGATTAATATCGTCAATGTGCTCTTTGGAGTATTCTACATTCTATTGTTTGCCAGTATCATCCTGTCCTGGGTTCGCCCCAGTCCGTATCATCCCGTCTGGGGGCCGATCATTCGCATCACCAGCACCGTCATTGATCCGGTTCTGGCTCCCGTTCGCCGATTGATGCCGCCGATGGGAGGTCTCGACTTTAGCCCCATGGTCGTCCTGCTGCTGGCGCGGGTATTGCAACAGGCGGTCATCAGCCTCCTGATCTGATTCCCTTCAGGATAGCGAAAAAATAAAAGCTCACGCAATGGACGCTCTGAGTCCTTTGCGTGAGCTTTTTGCCGTTTCGTCGATGGTTAATATTACCGCAGGCCGGTCAGCGAGCGGGCGATCACCATGCGTTGAATCTCGCTCGTGCCCTCGTAGATCTCCGTGATCTTGGCGTCGCGGAAGTACCGTTCCAACGGCATTTCCTTGCTATAGCCCATACCGCCGTGGATCTGGATGGCCTGAGTCGTCACCCACATGGCCGACTCGCTGGCGAACAGCTTGGCCATGCTGGCTTCCATCGAGTAGCGGCCGCCGCCTTTGGTCGCCGCCATTTTAGCCAACGCTGCCTGGTAGATCAGCAGGCGGCTGGCGTCCACCCGGCATTTCATGTCGGCCAATTTCTGCTGGATCATCTGGAACTCGCCGATCTTTTGGCCGAAGGCCTCGCGCTCGCGCGCATATTGGACGCTGGCTTCCAGCGCTGCCTCGGCGATACCCAGCGCCTGTGACGCGATGCCGATGCGCCCGGCATCGAGCACCGTCATGGCGATCTTGAACCCCTCGCCCTCCGCGCCCAGCCGGTCTTCCACCGGGCACTCATAATTATCGAAGATCAGTTCGCTGGTCGCGCTGGCACGGATGCCCAACTTCGGCTCCTTTTTGCCGCGCACGAAACCGGGACGGCCGGCGTCGATGAGGAAAGCGGTGACGCCCTTGTGCCCCTTCTCCGGCTGCGTCATGGTGAACAGGACGACGTAGTCGGCATAAGGTCCCGATGTGACCCATGATTTTTGGCCATTGATGATGTAGTGCGTCCCGGCCTCGTTGAGGGCCGCGCGGCTCTTCATCGTTCCCGCGTCACTGCCGCTCATTGGTTCGGTCAGGCTGTAGGCCCCGATCTTCTGTCCAGTCGCCACAGGGACCAGATATTTTTGCTTCTGCTCCTCGGTGCCAAATTTGAGCAGGCCGTGGGCGAAGAGCGAGTTATTGACCGACATGATCGTCCCGTGGCTGGCGTCGGCCTTGCAGATCTCCACCATCGCCAGCACGTAGGCGATGGTGTCCATGCCAACCCCGCCGTACTCCTCGGGCACTTCAATGCCCATGAATCCCAATTGACCCATCTCGCGGACCGTCTCAAGCGGAAACTCACCGGACTCATCGAACTCGGCCGCGATGGGGGCGATTGAGTTGCGAGCGAAGTCGCGGGCCGCGTTCGCTATCATCTTATGCTCGTCGGTTATAAAATCGAACATCATAATTCTCCTGGGTTGATATCCTGTTAGTTATTGCTAAGGGTTGCCTCGGCTTGTTGGGCATCGGTGACATAGCGCATCAGGGTGGCGAAATCATCGGGCGTCAACTCGATGCCATATTCCCAACGGTGACGCTCGGCCAGCCAATAGCGGCCGTCTCTGGATTGCAGCAAGTGGTTGTCGATTGTCGGGCGGCTGGGCGGCCCGATTTTGGCCCGCATGGTGCTGTCATAGAGTTCGGCCACATTTAGATAGTGGAACTTTAGCTTATGGTTCTCGGTCCAGACGGCCGCTGCCTCAGGCGGCATGAGGGCGTAGACATTGAGGCGGGCATCGTCTTGCTGGACTTCGGTGGCTACGCCCAACCATTTCGATGGGACTCGCCGTTCCCGGCCGCCTCGCGGGTAGCCTTTCAGGCGAAAATACCAGTTGATCTGGTTCAGGTGGGCCGACCAGACCATCGCTGGGGCCTCGGATTCGTCGGTTTTAGAATTGGCACGCCGGTCGTTGACAAACAGGCCGCGATCATCCAGCGTCAGGCTTAATCCGCTGTGCCACACGCGCTTGAGGATTTTCTCCAATCCCCAAATGATAACCAGAGCGAAGGGCACGCCGCCGACGCATGAAAGGAATAATGAATAATCGGCAATATCCGGTGAGGCGAACGCTCCCAGTAGCAGGGAAACGGTGACGAAGCCGGCCAGATAGCCGATGAACAGGGCGATAAAGATGGCCAACCGAAGGCCGCTGTGCTCCTGATCGGCATAGAGGATAGTAGGGGCCTTACCGGCAGCAGACATAGGTGAATTCTAGCACAGTAGGGCGGGTTAGGTATTTATTCGGTGCTGGTCAGTTTGACGCGGATACCCGACGGGTCGGTGACGACAAGTGCGTCGTCCTCTCGCTCTGTCTCGAATCCGGCCGCCTCCAGGCGAGCGCCGATTGCCGCCAACATTGCCTTGTCGGGCTGGACGATCTCATACCATAATAATCGGGCCGCGTCGGTCGGAGCGGGGGGCAGGTTCTCGCCGGCCCAGGTATTCGCGCCCAAATGGTGGTGGTAGCCGTTGGCGGACATGAATGTCGCCCGCGGCCCGTAGCGCATCACCAGGTCCAGACCAATCAGGCCCGTGTAGAATTTTTCGGTGGCGGCGATATTCGCCACCTGCAAGTGCATGTGCCCCACGAAAGTACCCTCGGCCATTCGGCCGGACACCGAAGTTTCTCCCGCAAGTTCGCGGAGGATGCCCTGGATGTCGATTGGATCGGTCGTCATCCGCAACATATCGCCGCTATATTGCCATTCCGCGCGCGGTCTGTCCCGATAGATCTCGATGCCGTGGCCGTCGGGATCGGTCAGGTAGATCGCCTCGCTGACCGCATGGTCGGCGAAGCCGCTGATGGGTGCGTCCGCCTGCAGGAGGTGGTAGAGTGTGCGAGCCAGGTCACGTCGCGAGGGCACGAGGATGGCAAAATGATATAGTCCGGTCGCCCGCTGAACCGGACGTGCGCCGGGCTGTCCATGCAGCAGCAGGAAAGCGTTGCCGGCCGTGCCCATAATCGCCTGGCCGTTTTCCCGCCTTAGCAGGGATAGCCCGATCACGTCTTCATAGAATCGGACCGATCGGTCCAGGTCGGCTACGGCCAGCGCCACGCGGCCGATATGGGGTGGAGGCAATGGTATGGTTGTCATGGCAGATCTCCGTTGGCAAGCTGTTCGGCTTGCATCCCTGTGATTGTACTATACCAAACAAAAAGGCGGCGCTCTCTATATATGAGCGGCCGCCTTTTTCGATTATCTGATGTTGAAGAAGAGCTATGCCGGTGCGGCAACGGCCTCGAGGACCTTGACCAGCTCCAGTTCGATCTCAATGTTGATCTGATCGCTAACCAGCCAGCCGCCGGTTTCCAGGGCGACATTCCAGTTCAGGTTCCAGTCCTTGCGGTTAATGGCTGTGGTGGCCGAGAAGCCGGCGCTCGTGCTGCCGAACGGACTTTTGATGAGGCCGGAATAATCCACATCCAGGGCGACCTCGTGGGTGACGCCGCGGATCGTCAGGTCGCCGATCAGGCGGCCACTATTGGGGTTGATCTGTTCCACCTTCGTGCTCTTGAAGGTCATTGTGGGGTAATTCTCAACATCAAAGAAGTCGGCCGAGCGCAGATGGCCGTTACGTTTTTCGTCGCGGGTGTCGATGCTGTCGGTGTAGATGGTGACATCGACGGTGGTGTTGGTTGGGTTTTCTTCGTCAAAATTCACGTCGATGTCGAAGTTATTGAAACCGCCGCGAACTTTGCTGATCATCATGTGACGGGCTGTGAAGCTGATGTGGGTGTGGCTTTTATCCAGTTGCCAGGACATATCGCTATAATCTCCTTGTTGATTTTGTTATTGAGAAATTTTATGTGGACTTTAGTCCGCTTATGTGTGATAATACTACCGGACTTGAGTCCGGTTGTCAAGGGACGATCATATTTCTGATGAGATTCAAACGGAAGCATAACCATGGTAAACCGAATCGAACTAAGCTTGGATGAAAAGACCCTGACTGATCGTCATGAGCGATCTGATGCCGCGGCCAATCGCACGCTCATATTATCGACGGCCGAGCGCCTCTTTCGCGAGCGGGGTGTGGAGAACGTCTGCATGGCTGAGATCGCCGAAACGGCCGGGGTGGGCAAGGGGACGCTCTATCGCCGCTTTGCCAATAAGGGCGAACTGTGCCTGTCGCTGATGGACACCCAGTTGGCCGAATTTCAGGATAGCATGCTGGCCCGTTTCCAAAGCTTGACCGAGCGGGGTGTGCCGTTTCTGGAGCAACTGGCCCAATTTCTGGAGGGTCTGGCCGAATTCACCGAGAACCATTCGTCTCTGTTGCTTGAGGTGGCTCGCGCGGGCATGATCCAGGAGCGCGCGCGGATGAATTTACCCCACTTCTGGCAGTACATCACCGTGCGCGCCTTGCTTCGTTCGGCTGCCCGCCATGGCGAACTTGTTGATGGTCTGGACCTCGATTTCCTGGGCGAGGCCTTGCTGGCTCCATTGCAGGTCGATTACTTCCGGTTCCAGCGTCAGGTGCGCGATTATTCGACGGCGCGGATCGGCGCGGGACTGCGCTCGATGGTGTACTTGTTGGCCGCCTGATTGGAAACGCCTCCCTTCGGCGAGGTGGGTTGGCCCCCTCGTACGTGATAGACTAGCCGCTGCGAATCACTTTCAGGGGAGGTCGTCACTCATGAGAGACGTCCACTCAACATTAAACGAAGAAAACACCGCCATTCGCTTCTTCCTGTTGCCCGTTATCGTCATCGTATTGATGCTGTCAGTTGCAGCAATGGCGTCTGCCGGCACGCCGGCTTCTACCGGCGCGACGGGATCTGTCGACACAGGGCCAGAATACGGGGTGGTCTTTATCAGTTCGGCCGAGGATCGCGCTCCCGGCAGCGGTCGAACTTCTGCTTCTATCGCCCAACAATACCAGGACGGCCTGGCTTCCGGCGCGAGCTGGAACCGTTGGCCGCTATACTGGAACTCCATCGAGGATTGGCCCGACCAGTTCAACTGGTCCACCCAGGACGAGACGATACTGGACGACATCGCCCACGGTCTCAAAACCAATGCTATTCTGCTGGGCACGCCGGGTTTCTACCAAACAGACAGCGATGTGAGGGTTAGTCGCCCGTCGCGTCCCCGGATGAGCCAACTGAGTCTCGATGCCGCTGAGCGGGCCACGCCTGAAGGCCTCTTCGAGCCGATCTTCAATGACGGCACCGACCAGCCCGGCTCCGGCAAGACACCCAATCCCGCCAACAGATGGGCTGTTTTCGTCTGGAGGGCTGTCAATCGGTACAAGCCCGGTGGGGAGATAGCCCAGATGCACAATTGGCCTGACGGCGCGGGCATAACCCATTGGGAGATGTGGAACGAGCCGGACTACGACTCATTTTGGGATGGAACTCTTGAAGATTATGCTCGCTTGCTAAAGGTCGGCTATCTGGTTGCCAAACAGGCCGATCCCAACGCGGTCGTCCTGTTCGGCGGATTGGCCAACAATACCAAACTCAATTTCTACCGCGATGTTCTGGAAGTCCTAAGCAAGGATCCAATGGCCGGGGCCAATGGTTTCTTTCACGATATTCTGGCGACCCATAGCTACTTCCACGCCTGGAAGTCCTGGTACCACGTCTATCGCGCTGTGGGGGCCATGAAGGCTTACGGCCTCGACAAAGCCGTCTGGCTCAATGAGTCGGGCGTTCCCGCCTGGAACGACTACCCGGGGCCGGTGTGGGATCCCAACAGCGCCTTGCGCGCCACCACCGACGAACAAGCCGACTACGTCATTCAGTCCGCCTTCTATGCCCTGTTTGCCGGGGCGGGCGCTATCTTTCACTTCCAGCTTTATGATGGCTGCGGCAACCAGCCGGCCGGGACGGACTTCCCGCCGCATAACGGCGAGTTGTGTGATGAGAATGGCCAGTATCAGGGCAAACCGTGCGCGGGTGATGCCAATGGATTATTTAGTAATCCTTCTGACATGAGTTGCTTCACCCAGCATCCGCAGGGTAGTACTTCTCGCCCGATGCTGGCTGCGTTTCAGGTATTGACCGAATACGTTGTCGGTGTTGAGCCTTACTGGCGCAAGCGAGAAGGCGACCCGAATGCTTGTCCGATGCAGCACACTAACGGTAGCATTTATTACACGCCGCCACAGGAGTGGATCGCCTTCTATCGAGAGTCCAGCGGAGAGCGAATTGTCGGTCTGTGGACGCTTTGCAATCGCCAGGAGACGGCGATCATTGACGCTACCAGTCCCGACGGCCGCGCCACACTGGTTTTCCATGACGGACAAGTGCAACCGATCGCCGCTGTAAACGGTCATTACACCATCCAGCTTCCGCCGGCGACCAACCGCAACCCGTTCGGTTCTGAGGATGAAAACGCCATTTTCCCCATAGGCGGCAAACCGGTCATCCTCATCGAGAAAGAGGATCGGACGCTGCCCAATCTGCCGTTCCGTACCTATGCCCCCATGATCGTCGGCACCCCGAGTTCCCCGGAATGAAAAGTCATTATGATGAATAACCCAATATTGCTCGACTTTCCCTATAGCCTGGAGACGGAGCGTCTGACTGTGCGCGGACCACTGCCCGGCGACGCTCGCGCGATCCGGGAGGCGGTTCTGGAGTCACAAAACGATCTGAAGCCCTGGATGCCCTGGGCAATGGAAGTTCCTACCGAGGAGGAATACGAAGTCAGGGTGCGTGAAGGGCGGCTTAAGTTCTTAAGTCGAGAGGATCTATGGATGCCCTTGTTTCTGAGGGGAACCGAAACCTGCGTTGGCAGCAGCGGTATGCACCGGATCGACTGGACTGTCCCCCGATTTGAGATCGGTTATTGGGTACGCACCGGCTATTCAGGACAGGGCTATATCACCGAGGCGGTCATCGGCATCACGGAATTTGCATTCGGCACGCTTGGCGCGCGGCGGGTGGAGATACGATGCGATGCAAAGAACGTTCGCAGCGCGGCCGTGGCTCAACGCGCCGGCTATGGACTGGAGGCCACGCTTCGTCAGGATGTTCGCGATCATTTCGGCAAACTGCGCGACACCTTGATTTTCGCCAAAATCCGGCCGGACGAATGAGGGCGCCGGCGGTATTAATTTCTATACCGTCCAGCCGGGCGGCCCGGTGAACGATCGCACGTCCTCATCGCCCAGGATCTGCCTGACGCTCTCCTCTAATGTGATGTGTCCGGACAGCACGGCCGATTCATAGCGACCTGCCCAGCGATGAATTAACCCCCGCGCTTTCCGCAATTCGACCAGCATGAGCTGGGCCAGTGGGCCGCCTTGTTCCAGAAAGCCGGAACGCACATAGTCTTTCTCGATCTGGCCGAAATCATAAGCCAGGCGGACGATCTCGGCTTGCCATTCCTCGCCCGTCCAGATAAAGCGGCCGTATCCGGCGCGCCGATCGTCATCAAAGGGGGAGCCTACCGAGCCGATGTTGACCACCAGTGTGTCGTCGACCGGCCTCATGAGCGGGCGGTGGGTGTGACCGGTGACGAAGACGGCCGGGGCAGGGGCGATTTGCTTTCGCAAGATATCATTCGGAGTCTCGGGATAGATGCCGTCACGATTGCTTCGCATAGATGCATGAACGACCCTTAACATGTCGCCATTTGGCGATAGGCACTCAAAGATACCGGGTAAGGTTCTCAGCTCGGCGGCCATGCCGTTTACCTGGGCCAGGGCGAAGTGGGCGAACTGTTTGATCTCGTAGGCCGGGCCGGACAGCGGTTGCTCGGGGCCTTCGCAATCGAGGACGAATTCCTCATGATTGCCAAGCAGGAGATGCCAGCCGTGGCTCTCGCGACGCTCCAGCATCCACGCCAGACAGTTACCCGAATTGGGGCCTCGATTGACGATATCGCCGTCAACGACGACGATGTCGGGTGCCCAGGCGTCAATGTCGGCTACCACGGCATGCAGCGCGGGCAGGTTGCCATGAATGTCGGAGAGAACAGCCACTTTCATCGGCGGGATTATACCGAATGGAGGCGGGTTAGCATCCGATAGCGTTCATTTGCCCTTTTTGCTATGCTAACGGCCGTGTTTGTCTTCCTGTCGAAATTGCTTCCCCTCTTTATCTTCCCGCTGGGGTTGATTGCCTTGCTGTTGATCCTGGCCCTGATCTGGCGGCGCGGGCGGCAGGCGGCGATTGTGCTGGCTCTTATCGTCCTGTGGATCGGCAGCAGTCGCTATGTGGCCTATGCGCTCCTGCGCAGTCTGGAGACGCAGTATTTGCCGCCTACGGCCGCTCCTCATGCCGACGCCATCGTCGTGTTGGGTGGCGGCACTCGCGGCAGCGATCCTCCGCGGCCGATGACCGAGGTCAACGAAGCGGGCGATCGATTGTTGTATGGCGCCAAGCTCTATCACGACGGCGCGGCCGAGGTCATCCTCGTCACCGGCGGCAGCATTGAATGGCTCACCCCCGAGGGCATTGGCCCCGAGGCCAACGATATGTCGGCCATCATGAGTTTATTGAGTGTGCCGCCGGAGGCCGTGTGGCTGGAAGCCCGGTCGCGCAACACCTATGAGAACGCCCTCTATAGCCAGGAGATGTTGGCCGAAGCGGGGATGAATGAGATCATCCTCGTCACTTCGGCCATGCACATGCCGCGCTCTGTCCCCTTGTTCGAGGCCCAGGGGTTGCGCGTTATCCCCGCTCCGACGGATTTCCTCGTGTCTGATGCCGAATGGCAGCATCTTTGGCGTGGCGGCCCCACCGTGACAATCATCAACCTGATGCCAAACGTTGAATATCTGACCTATACCACGCGCGCCCTTAAGGAGTACATCGGTATGCTGGTTTATAGCCTGCGCGGCTGGATGTGATGGCCTGCGAAATTCAGTGGCTCTCGTCGAGAAACTGATCGAGGTCTTTCTTCAACTGCGCCAGAGATGGGTCGTGGATATACATCATGTGCCCCGCCTCGTAATACGTCATCGTGATATTCTTGCGCAGGCTCTCGTCCAACTCCAGATGATTGAATGTATAGCGGGTGGCCAGGTAGGGTGTCGCCAGATCGTAGTAGCCGTTGGCCACGAAGACCTTTAGGTGTGGGTTCATGCTCATGGCTTTGCGCAGGGTCTCACCCACATTGAGGTAGCTGTTTTGATTTTCCTCGAACGACCACGGCCGCACGCGGCCGCTGAGAATCTCGTAGGGTAAATCGCTCTCAAACTTCAGTTCGCGCCGGATGTAGTCGTTGAGCATGGCCGCATAGGGGCCTTGGATGAGCGCATAGCTTGGGTCGTATTCGTTCACCTCGCCGGCGGCGTTGCGGTCGATACCCGTGTAACGGCTGTCCAGGCGGCCGACCGTTCGCCGCTCCTCCCGCAATAATTCCTTCACGAAGCGAAAGATGTTGATGCGCAGATTTGTCGATTCGATATAGCGCGGCGACAAACCGGTGTAGCGGGACAGGCCGGCGATGATGGCGGCCCTGTCGTCGGTCAGCAAGGCGTCGCCCTGCATCAACGCCGTGGCGTAGGGGCCTAGTGCGAACGTTTCGGCCTCAGCCAACGTCCGGCCCAGATCGGCCTGAAGTTCATCGCCCAGCCGTTTGTGATAGTGGGCCGTCGCCGCATAGGTCGGCAGGAACAGGATATAGGGCAGATCGTTGCCGGGATCGAAGGCCAGCGTCATGAAGTTGAGGACGACGGAAATGAGTGCGATGCCGTTGAGATACAGCCCATGTCGCTCCTGCAAGTAGCCCGACAGACCGGCGGACCGTGTCGTGCCGTAACTTTCGCCGATGAGGAATTTCGGCGACGCCCACCGGTGGTACCGGGACGTATAGAGGTGGATGAAATCGCCGACTGATTCGATGTCAGGCTTGAAACCGTGGAATTGCTTGTCCTTCTCGCCCGGCACGGCGCGACTGAAACCGGTCGTCACCGGGTCGATGAACACCAGATCGGTCTTATCCAGCAAACCAAAATCATTGTCAACCAGCCGGTAGGGAGGTGGCAATGGATGGCCGTCTTGCTCCAGCACCACGCGACGTGGCCCCAACACGCCCAGATGGAGCCAGACGGACGACGAGCCGGGGCCGCCGTTGAAGGCATAGGTGACCGGTCTTGACGATAGATGTTCTGTTTCGGAAACATCCTCCGGCCGGTCGAGCGTATAGGCGACAAAGAAGATGGCGGCCTTGGGTTTTTCACCCTCCTTTTCATCTTCCGCCTTCAGAATGATACGCCCGGTGGTGGCTGTGTACTTCAGGCGACGGCCGCCGATAGTAGTCGTGTGGCTGGTCTGGGAGATAACATCGGCCGGTGTTGCCGGCGGTGCGCTTTTCTCTCCACCCTTGCTGGTATCCTTGTCATCATTTGTCGTGGACATGTGAGTTCTCGATTCTCCTGTTGGTGATGGACACCAGATTACCCGCATTATCCCGATTCGTCATGCACATGCAATCACGCGCCGGTACCGACCTTCCGATTCGCAATCGTGGTGAGGGCCGCTGTCTATGATAGAATCCCAAGCGATGACCGCCCAACATGATCAGATTGCCGACCTCCAGGCACTCAACGAGATCTCCCTGATCCTGAATCAGTCACTTGACGTCAGGACAGCTCTGAACGATTCCCTGGCAAAACTGGTCGAATTGATGGGCCTGGAGACGGGCTGGATATTTCTGATCGACCCGGCCACCGGCGGTCGCCGGGAAGGTCGCCGGTGGCGGCTGACGGCCCATTACAATTTGCCTCCGGGGCTGGCGGCCACGAATGCATCGGTCTGGGACAAGCCGTGTGACTGTCAAAGGATCTGTCTGGCCGATAACGGAGGCCGCGCTTTCAACGAGGTGCATTGTAGCCGCCTCAGCAGTGTGATGGAAAAAACAATGGGGCTGGCCATCCATGCGTCGGCGCCCTTGCGGTCGGGTGATCGTCTGCTGGGTATCCTGAACATCGCCGCTCCCAGCTGGTCGGCCTTCACCTCGCGCAACCTTACCCTTCTCACCAATGTCGGAAACCAGATGGGTGTCGCCCTTGAGCGCACCCAGCTGTTTGATGCCATGCAGGAGCGGCGCATCCATGAGCAGGCCGCCTTGCTCGATATCTCTCAACAACTCCTGAGTCGCCGCGATCTGGATGACTTGATGCTCTACATCGTTGAGGAAGTGAGGACTCAACTGTCGGCCGAGGCTTGTGCTGTTCTGCTGACCGGACAGGACCCGGATTATCTCTATTTTCGCGCCGCGTCCGGCTGGTATGGCGATCCTGTCGGCAACGGCTATCGGGTGCCGGCCGATGAATCCACCGGTTCCGGCAAAGTGATGCGCACCCAACAGGTGATGCTGGTGGAAGATTTGGAGGTGCAAGATCCGCCACTCTGGACGGCGGATTGGCTCGATCGCGAAGGCTTCAAGGCGGCGGCCATTATTCCGCTCGTCGCCAACGATGTGGCTATCGGAACGCTGGTGATCGACTCGCGCGTCAAGCGCAGCTTTTCCGAGGTTGAGGTACGTTTTCTGCAGCTCATGGCTAACTCGGCCGCGCTGGCTATCGAGAAGGCGCGCCTCCATCGCGAGGAACTGCGAAATCAGCGCATCGAAGAGGAATTGGAGGTCGGCCGCAATATCCAGATGAGCATGCTGCCTGCCGCCTCACCGCACATCGACGGCTGGGAATTTGCCGCTTACTTCGAGGCGGCCCGGCAGGTGGGTGGCGACTTTTATGATTTGTTTCCGTTGCCCGGCGAGCCCGGCCGTTTGGCTGTCGTCATCGCCGACGTTAGCGACAAAGGCGTTCCCGCGGCGCTGTTTATGACCCTCAGCCGCACGACGATTCGTAATATCGCCCTGCGCGGCCGCGCCCCGGCCGAAGTCCTCAGTTGGGCCAATCGCTATATTCAGGAAGACAGCCAGTCGGATATGTTTCTTTCCGCGTTCTACGCTGAACTGAACACCAACACCGGCCGCCTGACCTATGCCAATGCCGGACATAACCCGCCCTTCCTGTGGCGCAAGTCTGAATCCAGGTTCTACCGTCTGCCCCCCAGCAGCCCGCTTCTGGGCGTCCTGCCCGATCTGAATGTCTCTGCCTCTACCGCCGATCTGGAAGCCGGTGACGTGCTTATCCTGTATACCGACGGGATCACCGAGGCCCTGAATTCAGACTACAAGGAATTCAGCGTGCCCCGGCTGGAAGCGACGATGCGCAAGATCTTGCTTGAACGACCGAACATGAGCACGGACGAATTCCGCACAGCCATCGCCGACGATGTTCGCGAGTTCGCCGGGGACATGGTGCAATATGATGATATTACCCTGCTGGTCATCAAACGGGTTGAGACAAAACATGACGGCGAATAATTACCCCGGCCGGGATTTTTCCCACCGTTCCAGCAGGATGATTGGTGATTTCGCTGCTGACCGGACGCTAACAGCGGTGTGTATGTTTCTCAGCGTCAACGACAACCATATCAGTGTGAGTATCCCATTCGAGGCGAACTGATGCTGGCCGTGGGCGTCGATATCATTGAGGTGGAGCGCTTGTCCAGGGGTATTGCCCGCCATGGAGACCGATTCCTGAATCGTTTTTTCACCGACCGAGAGCGCGAGCAGTGCGGCGGCCGCGCCACCAGCCTGGCCGGTCGCTTTGCCGTCAAGGAAGCCGTCGGCAAGGCGCTGGGGACGGGGATCGGCGATATCTCCTGGAAAGAGGTCGAGATCATCAACGATGAGCGCGGCCGCCCCATTCTGACTTTGCATGGCGAGGCGGCACGGCTGGCGGCCGAGTTGGGGCTGGCAGAGTGGTCGATCAGCCTCTCGCACACAAATACGCATGCCGTCGGTATGGCCGTGGCGTTGGGGCCATCGGACGACAGGCGCACCCATCACTAAGGACCGTTCGTCCAATTTACTGTTTGTTGAGGGAAATAAGTGAGTATCAGCACGGTTGACTATGTTCAACAAAACCATAAAAACGCGAGAGGTCGATACCGACTGCTCGCCGTTCTGGCCCACCCCGACGATGAATCGTTCGGCATGGGCGGCACTCTGGCTCGCTATGCTGACGAGGGGGTCGACGTCCACATCGCCATCGCCACCGATGGAGTGGCCGGTTCCGTGACCGGGGGGTATGAGCACACTTTGAAGGAACTGGCCGCGGTGCGTCGTCAGGAACTTGAGGCGGCCGTGGGTGTGCTTGGCGGCACGCTCCATATGCTGGGTTATCGAGACTCCGGCTACATCGGCGACCCGGCCAACCAGCATCCCGATGCCTTCATTAACTGTGATCTGGATGAAGCCATCGGTCGTGTCGTGGCCCTGATTCGCGAGATTCGGCCGCAGGTCGTCGTCACTCATGACGAAACCGGTGGCTATTACCACCCCGACCACATCCAGTGCTGGAAGATTACCACCCCCGCTTTCACGGCCGCCGGCGATCCGGCTCGCTACCCCGAGATCGGCCCGGCCCCTTATCAACCCCAGCGGCTCTATTTCACCGGATTTTCCAACCGCATGGTGAAGTTCTTCACCTTGATGATGCGCCTGCGCGGTCAGGACCCCAAACACTCCGGCCGTAACAAGGATATCGACTGGACGCGAATCGGTATCGAGCCGCGATACCTGCATGCTCACATCGATTATCGACGCTATTGGGATGTTAAACGCGCCGCCGCCGCGAAGCACCCCAGTCAGGGCGGGGGGACATCACGCTCACGCATGCTGCCCGAATCGGTGCAGCGTCGCTTCATGGCCACGGAGACGTACATCCGCGGATATCCGGCGGTAGCTGACGGCTTCCGCGAAAACGATCTGTTTGCCGGAGTGACAGCCGATTAATATGGTATAATTGGATCAATCAGGGGAGCAAATCGCTATGACGTTCCGACGTGTGTTGAAACTATTAAGCCTGGTTCTCGGATTTTTGGCCGGTCTGGCGGCCGTCGCCGTGGCCTATTTCTCACGCCGTATGGTAGCGCCCGCCCGCCAGGCCTTGTGGACGACGCCATATCTGATGGGTCTGGATTTTGAAAACGTGCAATTTCCGGCTCAGGATGGCGTGCGCCTCTCCGGCTGGTTCCTGCCGGTAGGGGCCGCGAACCCGACGAAGGGCACCATCATCTTCGCCCATGGCTGGCTTTGGAATCGGTTGGGTGATGCCGCTGTCGATCTGGCGGCCGATATCTCCGGCACGACCCCGGTTGAACTGATGCGGCTGGCTCATGCCTTGCACTATGAAGGTTATAACATCCTGATGTTTGACCTGCGCAACCACGGCGAGAGTGCCTCTCATCCGCCGGTGACATTCGGCCAATCGGAATCCTATGACTTGTTAGGTGCCCTCGCCTACCTGCAAGGACGGACCGATGTCGATGGGGATCGGATTGGTGTCATCGGTTTTTCCATGGGGGCTAACGCGCTGCTCTATGCGCTTCCGCTGACCCATCAGATTCGAGCGGCAATCGCTGTGCAGCCGTCCACCGCGGCCGTATATGCCGATGGTTATTCCGAGGATTTACTGGGTGTGTCCGGAAAGATACTGCTGCCCATCGTCAAGACGATTTATTCGCTGGTGGGTGGCATTCGGTTGAGCGCGCTACAGCCGGCATTTGCCGTCGCCGGAGCAGAGCCTACGCCCGTTCTGTTCATCCAATGTCGGGAAGACAAGTGGGGTTCCGTGGCCGATGTCGAGCGCTTGCGGCTGGCCACTCCCGGTGGTGAAGGGCCTCTCTATGTGGAAGGCAGTCATCGCTATCGCGGCTATCAGTACATCATCGAAAACCCGCATGTTGCATTTGGGTTTTTCGACAAGCACTTCAAATAAACTCGATTTCCTAGACGAGAAACTGGAACGCCCGCCCTGTCCGGGTTATAGCTGAAGGCTATGATGGACAAGGCGGGCGTTTTGATTTTGGTTGATTACGGCTCAGCCAGTGGCTGGAGTTCAACGGGTTCCAGGTCGGGATCGTCCTCCGCCGACCGCCGGAACTGGCTCATGTACAGATCATAATAGAAGCCGTGCCTGGCCAGTAAACTGTCATGGGTGCCGCGCTCGATGATCCGGCCGTCGTCGACAACGAGTACCTGATCAGCATGTCGGATGGTGCTGAGCCGGTGGGCGATGACGAAGCTGGTTCGCCCTTGCAGCAGATCCTCGAGCGCTTTTTGGATTTCGCGCTCAGTGCGCGTGTCCACGCTGCTGGTCGCCTCATCTAGAATGAGGATACGCGGGTCGATGAGGGCTACACGGGCGATGGAGAGGAGTTGCCGTTGGCCCAGGCTCAATCCCGCGCCGCGCTCGCCCAGAACCGTTTGATAGCCGTTCTCCAGTCGATTGATGAAATCATCGGCGTGGGCCAGCCGGGCAGCCGCCATCACCTCATCGTCCGTGGCCTCCGGGCGGCCGTAGCGAATGTTGTTCATCACGGTGTCACTAAACAGAAACGAATCTTGCAGCACGATGCCGATCTGGCGACGCAGACTCTCCTGAGTGACGTCGCGCACGTCGTAATCATCGATGGTGACGCTGCCCGCCGACACATCCCAGAAGCGCGGCAGCAAGTTGATGATCGTCGTCTTGCCCGCGCCGGTTGGCCCAACAATGGCGACGGTTTGCCCGGGGAGGGCCTCGATATCGATCCCGCGCAGCACCGGCTCTTTGGGATTGTATTCGGCGTGGACGTCACGATAGACCACGTGACCGCTGATGGTCGGCATCTCGACGGCATCCGCCTTGTCTATGATATCCACCGGCTCGTCGAGCAGCCCGAAGATCCGTTCCGCGCCGGCGATCGCGCTCTGGATATTGGCCCACAAAGCGGAGATTTGTTGCACCGGCCGATTAAATTGCTGGGAGTAACCGATGAACGTGATGATCAGGCCGACGGATATCGTGGTGCCCATCAATCCCTGTCCTCTAAGCATCATTAGGCCGCCGACGCCGGCGACGATCGCCAGGCTGACATAGCTAAGGCCTTCCAGCATCGGCCCCAACGCGCCGGTAAAGACTTGGGCGCGGATGTTGGCGTCGCGGTTGGCTG
>JAGOZU010000103.1 GCA_018058545.1 Promineifilum sp.
GTAGAGGATTTAATCAACACCCACGGCGCGGCTGCCATTGCCTACATCAGCCTTGCCGGCACCGTCAACATGGCCGGCGGCCAGCCCGTCAGCATGGCCAATGTCCGTGACTTGCGCGCCTTGTGCGACCGCCACGGCATCAAACTTTTCCTCGACGCCACGCGCATGGTCGAGAACTCCTTCTTTATTCAGGAGCGCGAAGAGGGCTACGCCGGAAAGTCCATCGCCGAGATTCTGCGTGAATTCTGCGGCTACACCGATGGGGCGTGGATGAGCGCCAAAAAGGATAATCTGGTCAACATCGGCGGTTGGCTGGCCGTCAATGATTGGGATCTGTTCGAGGAGCTACGCAATCTCATTGTCGTCTTTGAGGGGCTGCACACCTATGGCGGCGCAGCCGGCCGGGATATGGAAGCCATGGCCATCGGCATCGTCGAATCGGTTCAGGACGACCACGCCCGGTCGCGTGTCGGTCAGGTACGTTACCTGGGCGAATTGCTAGTCGAATGGGGAGTACCTATCGTCCAGCCTATAGGCGGCCACGCCATCTTCCTCGATGCACGTCGCTTCTATTCCCATATCCCCCAAAACCAGTTTCCGGCGCAAACGCTGGCGGCCGAGCTTTACCTTGATTCCGGCATTCGCTCCATGGAACGAGGCATCGCCAGCGCCGGCCGCGATCCCCACACCGGCGATCATTACTATCCAAAACTGGAACTGACGCGACTGACCATCCCCCGCCGGGTCTACACTCAAGCCCACATGGACGTGACGGCCGAGGCGGTGAAAGCCGTCTATGATGCTCGTGAAACAACCCACGGTCTCAAAATGGTCTACGAACCGAAATATCTGCGCTTCTTCCAGGCTCGCTTCGAGCGGCTTTAGCTGACAAGAAATGAAACAAAACGAGGCGCACATCGGTGCGCCTCGTTTGTCAATCAGGGAAAATCCCCTTCATTTCATTTCTGACTTTTGGTCGTTACCTGTTCCGCCCATACTTCTCATGGCTGCTAACCCAATCCGAGGATGAAATAGCCGCCGCCAAGGAGATCTCTCCCGCCAGCACCACCCCGGCGATGATCTCCGCCAGCTTGTTCACCTTGCCCCTGCCCACGCAACCCAAAGTCTGCAAGCACTCCTGTTGCGTCGCCAGTCCCGTTCCGCCGCCATAGGTGGCGACAATCAGCGACGGGATAGTGATCGACAAGTATAAGTCTCCATCAGCCGTCAGCTCCGGATAGATAATGCCCGCGCTTGACTCCGACACATTGGCCACGTCCTGCCCCGTGGCGATAAACATGGCTGTGATTCCATTGGCCGAATGTAGCCCGTTGTTATTGGCTCCGCTCAGGATAGCCCCCACGTTGGCAATACCCGCATGATAAAAGAGGTTCTCGGGCTCCACCCGCATATGCTGAATGAGCACATCGCGCTTAATCGTCGCCTCAGCTACAACCCGTTTGCCCCGTGTGCGCATCACATTGACCTGAGATGCCTTCTTGTCCGTCGCCAGATTACTCTCCAGATAGAAGTGCTGCACGCCGTCGTAATGGTCCAGGATCCAGCTACAGGCAGCAAATGTAGCCCGGCCAACCATGTTCTGTCCGGCCGCATCGCCCGTGCTGTAATTGAAGCGCAGGTAAGCCAGCTTACTCGCCAGGTAGTAATCGATGTATTGTAGCTTGGCCACGCTCGATGTTGCCTCAGCTTGCTCGCGGATCTCACCCAGATTGGCTTCCACCCACTGGACAAAATAGCGCGCCTCCCGGGCATTGTTAAACACAAAAACAGGCGCGCGCTGCATCGAATCGCCGATAACCGTACATGTCACCCCACCCGACAGGTTCAGGATCTTCATCCCCCGGTTATAGCTGGCAATGAGCGTGCCCTCGGTGGTGGCCAGAGGGATGAGATAATCACCCTTGGCGTGCTCGCCGTTGATGGTTATTGGCCCGGCAAAGCCCAACGGGATCTGGGCCACACCAGTGAAATGCTCGGCATTACCGGCCGTCATGTGCGGGTCAAACGAGTAACGCGCCGTATGTTCCAGCGTCGCGCCGGTATATTCCTCAACAAATTTACGGCGCTCTCCGATTATGCTTTCGCTGTAATCATCGGCGTGATCGCGCGGAATTTGAATCTGCTTCGGTTTTTCCTCAGTAATGGCATCATCGACCTTCAGCTTCAGCTTGCCGAACGGTTGGGCCGTGAAGCGCACTTCAATCTCGTGCTTCCCGATTGGCAGTGGCTCGATGGCGGCTACGACATCGAGCGTCCGTCGCAGAGGAAACTCCAGCGGAGCAGCCGCCAGCTGATCGGGCGTCAGGCGTGTGCCGTCCTCCAGCCGGATCGTCACATCCGACAGCGCCACGTCGCGACCGTCGAACTTCAACCCCGTCAGGCCTGTAAGCGTGGTGTCATTCAGCCTGTTTTTCATCGAAAACGTCACGCCGTCGGCCGAGTTTCTCAGGCTGCCGAAGGTGTGCAACTGCTTCAGAACCATGCTGGGAATTGGAATCGCCATAATCGATCTGCCTCCTCTAATTTGTGATCTGTCGGTGCCATCAACCAATCCGCTCGCGCCGGTGTGATCATGAGCCGGGGGCCTGCGTCACGGATTGACGTGCGTAGGAGTGTAGCGGCATGCGATAAAATCGCCAAAATACTGCCAAAATAAAAAAAGCCCCAAGGGGTTCCTCGGGGCCTTAAAGGGATTCAAAGAGCTAATTGCCCACAGAGAGCGTGCTTATACCAACGCCCAGGCGGACAAATTCGGACGACACCCAACCAGTTTGACCGTTGGCGGTGATGATCTGCACCCAGGTGCTGTCGCCATTGCGGAAGCCGCTCAGAGGCCGGATCTCGCATGGAGCCATCGTGCCCATCGGCTCAAACTGAGTGCTAGGGCCACGCCGGATATTCAGCCGGATGGTGGCGATACTCTGGGCATTATTACCGGTTGGCGCCGTCGAGCAGCCTGTTCCGCCGGTCGGAGGCGCCGGCAAGACGCTGCCTATACCGCCGGAGACAGTGATCAGGTCGGCATTAAAGAAACCGGGGCCGGAGGCGTTGTAATACTCGATGACTACGGTCATCACCCCACCGTTCCAGAAGAAGTCGGCCGAAGAGGCGGTGGAAGCCTGATCGCGCCAGTTATCGACGATAAGCCGGCCGTTGATAAACAGGCGCGAACCGTCATCGCTGGTAAGAACGATACGATACTGACCGGGCAAGGCATTGATCTGCCGCGTCCATCGCACCGACCAGAATTGGCTGTTGACGCCAGGCCCGGGCGAGTTGGTGCCCCAGTTGTTGTTGATGTAGCGATCATCGCGCACCAGGACGGGAGTTCCCGCCAGATCGGGGCGATTGAAATATTGGGCTCGCCAGTTGGGGAATTGAGCCCCACTATTGCTGGAGCCGGAGGTGATCAGGTCCCAGCGAAAACGCGCCACAGCCTGGCCGCCCGCCTCGAAATAATCGATGCGGATATCGTGATTGCCATTCATGAAGCGGTCGAAGGACATCGTGTGCTCCTGGCTGTTAGTCCATGAGTCAACCACGAGCTGATTATCAATCCAAATGCGCATACCGTCGTCCATCGTGGCGAAGAAACGATAGTTTCCGGCCGGAAAGTTAACGTTGCGTGTCCAGCGAGCTGAGAAATTATCGCTGTTAATGCGCGGATCGGGCGAACCGCTAAACCAATTGAAATCAATAGAATTTTCCCAACGGGTCACCACCGGGGTACCGCTGAGATTGGTATTGTTCCAGAACAAGCCCAGCCATTGGGCATCCTGGGCTTTGGCCGATTGGCCGCTCGCCGCCATGAGCGCCAAAAAGGCGCCGACGACCGCGAGCATCAACACGCGGCGAAAATGGGAAAAGGTCATAGGGTACTCTCCTCACGGTAATCCGGCCGAAAATATTAGAGACGGACCAGTCGGCCGAGTCTTAATATAAAGGGAGAAGGGGGTAACGTCAAGAAAAAGCAGCTGCGCCCTCAACACGATCATCCTGCCCTTAGGAAAGCCACTGCCGAGAGGCCTGTCATTGAGATACCCACAGATTACTCAGAGGAAAAGGGTCTCAAAACCTTTGGAATTTCGAATCCTTTCCCTTCCTGTGGCCAATTTGTAATTAGACCTGGTTTTGGGTTCGATAATCGATAATCTGCTGCCGCAGGGCTTGGCGATTCGCCAGTGCGGCACGGGCAGGGGCGGCCAGACTCGCTTCATAAGTTGTGGCGGCCGTACCGGCCTGATCGGCGATCATGCGACCACGACTGAGGACCTCATCCCGCACAGGTTTGACAAGGATGCGCGTCAAGGCAGGTTCACCCTCAATTCGCCGTAGCCAAACATCCAACGGCTGGGAGACGTTGACATCGAGACCGCTTAACGTCGCCGGAGTCTCGGCCAGCAGGGAGGTAAGCGCTGCCATCACATTGGCGGCCTTGTCACCCGCGCCAAATGGCAGCCACTTCCTTAAGCCTTCGAACCACGACGCCAGCATCTCGAAGAAATCACCTACGCGGTCTACGGCTTGTCGCAGTCGTTCTTCCACTTCACCGTAAAAACCGCGCAACTTGATACCTTGGGCCTCCGCCCAGGAGCGACCGTTCTCGAGCAGCGGAAGATGAGCTTCTACTTGACCCAATGCCAGATCGCCTGCATCCAATCCGGCCACCAGTGAAGGCACGCCGCCAGCTAAATCAGCGAGCTTCTCGCCCACGACGCCGAGGCCATTCTCGATAATATCTCCCATGTCGGCTGCATCCAGCTGTTGGTAGAGCGCCACCAGGCCGCCAAGAACGCCAAGCCGGTTGCGTGCCTCGTCCAGCTCCAGCGATAGAGTGTCACGCGCCACCCGTCCTTCCCCCTCTGCCGACTGCAAAGCCGCCAGATCGCGCTGCAGCTGATCATTGGTCGCCTGCAGGCGCATCACTTCAGCCTGGGATGCCGCCAGACGGGCCAGCACGTCGTCGCCCGCCGGTTGGGTGGGGATGATGTCGCTGACAATCGGCGCGGATGTGGGATAGACAGGTGGCAAAGGCTGGCCGGTCGAGATGATCGGCGCTTTCTCAAACCGTTTGAGATAGGCCGCACCACCGCCGGTAGCAACGGCCGCGGCTACGGTCACGCCGGCGAGCCGTAAAAAGTTGCGACGTGAAATACCTTCAGGTTGTTGATCGGTCATGGTTACCTTTACGAAATACTGAACGAAATGGCGCAAGGGGACAAGAATACTAACCGCGCTCCAAGGTCGTCATGGCGTCCGAAGACCCCAAGCTCGCATATTTCCACTGTCCGTCAATCCTTGGTCCATTCATCGCTATAGCCAAACTGCCGAAGCTGGTTTGGATCGCGCCGCCAATCCTTCGATACTTTCACCCATAATTCCAGAAAGACCTTGCCGTTCACAAGGCCTTCGATTTGCTCGCGGGCGGCTGCGCCCAGCGCCTTCAATTGAGCGCCTCCCTTGCCGATGACGATGCTCTTGTGGCTATCCCGCTCGACAAAGATATCGGCACTGATATAGGTGATGCCGTTGTCGCGCTCCTTAAAATCCCGCACGCGCACGGCCGTGCTGTAGGGAACTTCGTCACGCAACTGCAGCATAATTTGCTCGCGAATCAGTTCGGCGGCAATGACCCGCTCATAGACATCGGTGATCTGATCGGCAGGATAGTAGCGCGGCCCCTCGGGCAGGGCGGCTACCAATCGATCGAGCAACTCAGCCACGCCATCGCCAGTGAGGGCCGACAAATGCAGCCAATCGGCCGAACGCAGCAGCGACACATAAGCCTCAGTGCGTTGTAATGCCTCGGCCGGAGATATCGTGTCGATTTTATTCAGGGCCAGGATAACCTTCCGACCGGCCTCGGTCAGGCGGGCGGCGATGAGACGATCCTCCTCGCCCGGCCGCTCGTCCATTCCCACTATCCATAGTACCACATCGGCGTCGTCCAGCGTCTCCAGCGCGGCTTGCATCATATACTCATCCAGCTCATGGCGGGGATCATGGATGATGCCCGGCGTGTCAATGAAGATCATCTGGTAGCTCGGCTCGGTGATGATGCCCAGTTGGCGGGTGCGGGTGGTTTGCGGCCGATGGGTGACAGCGGCGATCTTCTGGCGCATTAATGCGTTCATCAGCGTGCTTTTGCCCACATTCGGCCGCCCGACCAGAGCTATAAAACCGGAACGGTGACCTTCCGGTACGTCGATTAAGTCCTGCTCTTTTTCGTCGTTCATCATGATTTGGGATAGTAGCCGATAATTGACTTGGTTTCGAGGTACTCCTCAAGCCCCCACTTGCCTTGTTCGCGGCCGTTTCCCGACTGCTTGTATCCTCCGAAAGGCACATCATAGGGGCCAGGCGCGCCATTAAGATGCACACTGCCGGCGCGAATCCTGCGGGCAACCCGGCGTGCTCGCTCCAGGTCGCCCGACTGAACGTAGCCGGTCAAACCATAAGGCGTATCATTGGCAATGCGGATCGCGTCTTCTTCGTCTTCATAACCGATAATGACCAGCACCGGGCCGAAGATTTCCTCACGGGCGATGGTCATGTCGTTGTGTACATGCGAAAACACGGTGGGTTTTACGTAATAGCCGCGCTCCAGCCCTTCGGGCAGCCCTGGACCCCCGCATTCGAGGCGCGCGCCTTCCTCAATCCCTTTTCGAATGAGGCTTTGGATCTTGTCCCATTGGGTTTTGGAGGCGACCGGCCCTATCTCCGTGTCGGCTGCCGCCGGATCTCCCACCTTAAAGGCCAGCGCCGTTTGTCTGGCGGCGGCTGCGGCCTCGTCCATCCACGACAACGGTACCAGCATCCTCGTTGGCGCATTACACGATTGGCCCGCGTTTCGTACACAGACGCGCACGCCTCCGGGGACAACCTTCTCCAGCCAGGCGTCATCGAGGATGATATTGGCCGCCTTGCCCCCCAGCTCCTGGGTCACTCGCTTCACAGTTGGAGCCGCATTTTGGGCCACCAGCACACCCGCCCGCGTGGAACCGGTGAAAGAAATCATATCAACGTCAGGATGTTGTGCCAGCGCAGTGCCCACTCCGGCCCCATCACCATTCACGAGGTTGAACACGCCTGCCGGGACGCCGGCTTCGTCCATGATCTCGGCCAGGAGGATGGCATCCATTGGGGTGATCTCCGACGGCTTCAGCACCATCGTGCAACCTGCGGCCAGCGCAGGGGCGACCTTTGAGACGACCTGATTGAGCGGCCAATTCCAGGGGGTGATTAGCGCGCAGACGCCAATCGGTTCGCGCACGACACGACTGCGCCCCATCTCTTTTTCCCATTGATAGTGCTTAAGCGCTTCCAGTGTGGCCTCGAACTGGCCAAGTCCCGAAGGCGCCTGGGCGATGCGGGCGAGTGACAGAGGCGCGCCCATCTCCCGCGAGATGATTTCGGCCAGCTCCGGCATACGGCGGTTGTAGACGGCAATGATCCGCTCGAAGAGGGCGACACGCTCGTCCACTGTCCATTGCGAATAGCTTTCAAACGCGGCCCGGGCAGAGGCGACGGCCGTCTTCACATCCTCCCGGTCGCCGAGGGTGACAGAGCCAATCACTTCTTCGTTGGCCGGGTTGATGACCTCGAGGGTATCTCGGCTATGTGGCTCAATCCATTGGCCGCCGATATAAAATTTGAGCTGGTTTTCCATTGTTCCTTTTCCTTTTCAACATAGCTACAGGCAGGACTACCTCACCCCGTCGAGATCGATGATGTCGTTCTCAGAATCCGTCCCAACTCGCCGGCGACCAGACCGGCGCGTTCGTCACGCAGCAGCGGCAAGGCGCGTCGGGCAGGCGCCAGTAGCCCGGTATCGATCTCACCCACGACCAAGGCCGCCTCATCGCGCGGCCCTTCCAGCAGCAGGGAGGCATCCGGTCCATAGACGATCGAGTTGCCCCAGTAGCGTCCGGTATCATCCTCTCCCGTCTGGTTCACGTGGATAACAAAATCAGTGAACAGCAACGCATAGGTCCGGCACATGCTCAATACCTTGTCGGCCGTACTCAATGCCTCGCCCTGGCCATGTTCCACTGAGGCCGAGATGAGGATAAGGATGTCGGCCCCGTCCTGCCACAACAGCCAGAGGGACGATGCGTGCCAGATATCCTCGCAGATGAGCATCCCCACGCGGCCGAAGCGCGTGTCAAAGGCGAGAACCGATCGGCCGGGCGTGTAGACCCGGCTCTCGTTGAACAAGCCATAAGTCGGCAGATAGAGCTTGCGATGCAGATGAATCAGCCTCCCCTCCGATAAATAGGCGGCGCTGATGAAGTAGCGATGGCGTTCGTCTACCTCGACAAAGCTGACTACCAGATCGAGTTGCTCCGACGCGACCAACAGGCGGCCGAACGTCGGGTCATCGGCCGAGGCGCGAATAGCGACGTCAAACGCCTGATCGCCCAAAGCGTAGCCGGTCAGCGACAGTTCGGGGAAGATCAGCAAATCAACACCGTCCATCCGGGCGTGGGCGACGATATCGAGATGACTGACAAGGTTGGCAGTCACATCGCCGAGTGTGGGAGCGATTTGAGCCAGGGCAAGCTTGAATTTCATGAGAAGTAGATTGTAGCAGGTCGATTAAATAATACGATAATATTAGAACATTAGTTCTTTAATCGATGTCCTCCTCGAAATATGTTCCATTTGGAACGCGTCCATTCCGACAATTTTCAGATGAATAGCCTGCGATCGTATGTCAACCGCATTATCATCAAGGTGAACAAGCAGATCCAGGCTAACCCGCAATCGATCAGCAGGTCAAGCCGCTGGTCACCGATTATCATCACCAGGTCGCCGCGACCGAGAGCGACGAGCACCACCAACAGCCCGCAGACGCAGCCGTCAAAACCGCAGGCAAGCTAACCAGCAGTGGCAAGCAAAGCCAACCCCGGCATGAACAATCGGCATGGATACAAAACGGCGAGCCTGGCCAAAACCAGGCTCGCTGTCTGTCCAAGTTCACTCAACCGTTTCGGGTTGAGCCTTCGCTATGAGTTGAGTGGTGCAAGCTCGACAGCTTGCACCACAGTTAACTGTTAGCGTTACGGCTGGCAAATGTAGTTGGCGGTCATGCCCACCATTGTGACCGAGTCGCCTTCCACCCTGTCCTGTGCCTTCGACGGCGAGTAGAGAGTGATCTTGATCTCGCTCGTCCCCGCCGGAACATTATCCAGCGTGAAGGTCATCACGTTGAGCTGATCGCCCTTGTTGGGGTTGTTGGGTTTCTGTGTTTGGCTCACGCCGCCCGCCTCAACCGTCACCCATACAGGCCGCTTGTCCTTGTCGTTGTCGGCCAGGGCCACCTTCACGGTGATGTCTGCCGTCAGCTGTGTCGGAGCAATCTGCTCGACGACCACCTGCTCCTGCACCCACCCGGCAGCCGTGTCCCAATAAACCTGGGTGTCAGCTGCGTCGTAGGTTTTCCAGATATTGAAATAATCCAAACCTGGCGTGCCGGCATAAGTCGGGTAGAGCACCATCGCCCGAGGGATATGGTACTTCGTACCGCTCGCCTGCAGGAACCAACGGCCAGTGACCGACTTCACGGGTAGCTTGGCTGGGTCGATGTAATCACCGTACCAGAAGGTACCATAGATATGGCTGGACGGGCTGGTGACAGCGTTGACCTGCACATAGTTGTTTGTCCCGGGCATGATGAAGCGCACGTATTTAGCCTTGCCCCAATCCTTAGCCACCATTTGGGCATAAAGTGAGGTAACCTGGTTATAGTTAGGAATGTTGACCGTCACCGCAACCTTGTGCGTCTTCATATTGCCCATACCCGCGCCAAGGATGTCAGTCCATTCGGGTGTACCTACCCCTATCGGGCAGACGCTGAGAGGCTGGTAGCCGAAGTCCTGATCCAGGTCCACCGGCTTGCCCTCGGTCAACGTGACCTCGGACTTGCTGTCCATGACACCGTCCGGATCGCCGGTATTGGCCATTCCTTCCAGCGGTTTGCCGGAGCCGAAGTTCGACGAGAGCACCTCAACCTTGTAGACGCTTCCCAGCGGCAGGTCATCGAACAGATAGTTGCCGTTGCTGTCCGTCGGAGTGGTGATGGGGTTGCCGGGGCCGGCGCCCAGATCCACACCAGCCGGCGGGGTCAACTGGACGATTACGTTTCCGATACCCGTCTCGCCAACATCCTGAACACCATCGCCGTCCGTATCCTTCCAGATCGTGTCGCCGATCTTGCCGGGATACCGGTAGCCGAAGTCCTGATCCAGGTCTACCGGCTTCTCCTCGGTCAGCGTGACCTCGGACTTGCTGTCCATGACGCCGTCGGGGTCGCCGGTGTTGATCATTCCTTCCAGCGGTTTGCCGGCATCAAAGTTCGACGCAACTACCTCAACCTTGTAGACGCCTCCCAGCGGCAGGTTATCAAACAGATAGTTGCCGTTGCTGTCCGTCGTGGTAGTGATGGGGTTGCCGGCGCCGGCGCCCAGATCCACACCAGCCGGCGGGGTCAACTGGACGATAACGCTTCCGATGCCTGACTCACCAACATCCTGAACGCCATCGCCGTCCGTATCCTTCCAGACCGTGTCGCCGATCTTGCCGGGATAGGTATAACGATAACCGAAGTCCTGGTCCAGGTCCACCGGCTTGTCCTCGGTCAGCGTGACTTCGGACTTGCTGTCCTTGACGCCGTCGGGGTCGCCGGTGTTGGTCATTGCTTCCAACGGCTTGCCGGGGCCGAAGTTCGACGCAACTACCTCAACCTTGTAGACGCCTCCCAGCGGCAAGTTATCGAACAGATAGTTACCGCTGCCGTCTGTCGTGGTGGTGATGGGATTGCCGGGGCCGGCGCCCAGATCCACACCAGCCGGCGGGGTCAACTGGACGATTACGTTTCCGATACCCGTCTCGCCAACATCCTGAACACCATCGCCGTCCGTATCGTAC
>JAGOZU010000178.1 GCA_018058545.1 Promineifilum sp.
CCACTCGTCGCGCCAATCGTCGCCCACGCCCTCGCGGAACAGGCCCAGCAGCGCCGTCGCCTGCTCCTCATGTTGTGCGGGGTCGCCGCCGTGGGCCGGGGAGAACAGCAGCGGCGGTTCGGCTCCTGGCCGATAGATGAGCAGCGGCGCGTTGAGTGTGGCCACGTGACCGCAGCCGGAGCAGGCGAAATCGTGGAGCGCTCCGGATTGCAGCCGCGCCAGCAAGTCCGGCCGCTCGTCAACATCGACGATGATCCAAACTTCGGCCTCGACCGGTTGGCCGCAAGCCCGGCAGGGGAGGGTGGCCGGCTCGAATTGGGAATGAGATGGCTGCGTCATGTATCCAAACACTCGCCGAAAGCGTTCAACTGTGTCCGCTACCGCGTCTGCTTTGGCGCCACATCCGGCCGAACATGAAGGCCATACTGCCAAAAACAGTCAGTGCCGCCAGTCCCAGCTTGGTCACGTCGACCACCGGCTCCACGCGCGTGCCGTTCCCGTCGATTATGACGACGGCCACCGGGCGCGACTGGGCATAGCCGCCTCCGCCGCTACCCCCACCCATGTTCACGTCGTCGGTGGGCGCCGCCGTATCCTCGCCCGTCCGATCCGGGCTGAGTCCGCCGCCACCGCCGAACCCGGCGGCAACGAGTACCTCGGCCATGCCGATCACTGTTCGGCCGTCAACCGTCACCGGCGCATCAAATACCGCCTCGGGTCGCGCGGTATCGAACAGGCGGTCTGTGCGGGCCATAATTGTGTCAATGGAGCCGATCATCCTATCCTGAAGACGCTGAGCATGTGTCGATTGGGTCATGGTGGCTTACTCCCGAACTGGTCGGCCGCGGGCGGCCAGGCCGGCCAGCATGAACAACAGACTGAGACCATAGAGGAGGAGTTGCCCGCGGCGTGTCAGATCGTGGATGGGCAGGCGGGTCTCGCCATAAGGGCTTGACACCCGCACGGCCGCCGGGCGATTCCAGACAACCCCGCCGAACGGTGCGTGTACCTCAAAACCGATCGACTCCAGAATGATCCCGGCGCCGCTGGTCTGCTGGGTCGCCCGGCGGAAGACGAAGAAATTACGGGAAGGTTCCTTCATAGTCGTCACTGTTGAATTGTGTCAGACAAAATTGCTATTTTTACTGTACGCAATTTTGATAGATGGCAACGGCCGATCCCAGTATATTTCGGCGGTGATGCTCGTTTTGGCTTTGCTCGATGCCGCGACGGCTCACGACATCGACCTCACGACCTAGCGCATCGGCCAACGCCGATTCCAGCGCCTGCAACTTGCTCATCCACGGCCCTTTATCATCGTCGATGAACGTAACGAGAAAATTAACGTCGCTCTCGGGCCGGAAATCAGGGCGCAAGATGATCAGGGTTCGATGTCCAGCTGTTTTTGCAGGCGTGGCAATAGCTCGCCAAGGTGATGAGCCAGATGTTCCAGGGCAATGACCAGTTCGGTCGTGGTATCCTGGGCGTGAGTCGTATCCCTTTCACGCGCGTCCGCGCGCAAGACGGTCAGCAATTCCAGAACGTTCTCCGCCTCTTCTTCGAACTCACCGACGTGCATGGCCATCAAATCGGCGTCTTCATCAAAGCCGAGCACTGTCATAATAGCCGGCCAGGTTGTTTCGGTTGCGGTTTTCATCTTGTTCTTCCTCGTCGACGTCTTGCAGCTAAACGAGCTTCCAACCTTTCCATTCGTTCGGTAAAAGCCTCGATCTCCTGCTCCCAATGGCGGATCAACTCTCCATTTGGATTGGGCCTGGCTTCTTCGACATTGATTTTCCCATAGTGAAGGTCAATCTGATTGCGTAGCCCTTGAATTGCGAGACGAATCTGTCTATTGCCCATAATCCAATTAGGGTCGATTATACCATACCGTGGAAGGGGGGATACCTTCGATCCCTTCGTTCGATTACGCCTTCCCCAACACCGCCGCCAGCAATGCCATGCGAATGTACATCCCGTTCTTCACCTGCCGGAAGTAGGCGGCGCGGGGGTCGCTGTCCAGCGCGGGGCTGATCTCGCCCACGCGCGGCAGGGGGTGCATGATGACCATCTTCCGCTTGGCCTGCTCCATCAGTTCCGGCGTCAGGATGTAGTTGTCCTTGACCTCGTTGTACTGCTCCATGTCGCTGAAACGCTCCTTCTGGACGCGGGTGACGTAGAGCACGTCAGCGTTCTCGATGACGTCGGCCACGTCGTGGGTCTCGCGCACGTTGAGGCCGCGGTCGCGCACCTCGTTCATGATCTTCAGCGGCATGCGCAGAATCTCCGGCGAGACGAAGCGCAGGCTGACGTCGAAGTGGAGCAGCAGCTTGGTGAGGCTGTGGACGGTGCGGCCGTAGCGCAGGTCGCCGACCATGGCGATCTTCAGCCCGTCGATGCGCCCCATCTCATGCCGGATGGTGAACAGGTCGAGCAGGGCCTGGGTGGGGTGTTCGCCGGGACCGTCGCCGGCGTTGATGACCGGGATGCCGGCCGCGTTGGCCGCCAGCTGGGCCGAGCCGATCTCCGGGTGGCGCAGCACGATGACGTCGGAGTATTGCTCCAGCGTGCGGATGGTGTCGGCCAGCGTCTCGCCCTTGCTGACGGAGCTGAACTGCACGCCTTGGGTGATGGGGATGACGCTGCCGCCCAGCCGCTCCATGGCGGAGATGAACGACGCGCTGGTTCGGGTGCTCGGCTCATAGAACAGGCAGGCCAGCACCTGCCCGCGCAGCAGGTCGACGCCGTTGACGCGGCCGACCATCTCGCGCATCTCCTCGGCACGGGCGAAGATATAGGCCAGCTTCTCGCGGTCAAACTGATCGACCGACAGAATGTCCCAGCCGGTCATACCGTTGGCGACGCGGCCGTTGCCGTTGCGTTTCGCTTCGATATCGGCCAGATTAAATAACGGTTTCAAATTGACTGTTTCCATTATGTTTCGCCTCTTCTGTGCAATTAAACTGCGGTCTCCAATAAATCCTTCAATTTGCGAATGACATCCGGGTCACCAAATAACCAATCCCGACCCCGGCAACGCCAGCACCTCTCCGTCCTCAACGGCCGTCCGGCCGCGCAGGACGACGCGCCGCACGCGGCCCCCGGCCCGCAAGCCTTCGAAGGCTGTCCAGCCGACCTTTGTTTGCCAGCCCCCGGCCGGGATCGTCCAGGAGGTCATGTCCACCTCGACCCAGGTGTCCGGCTGCGACGGCAAGCCGAAGATGCGGCGCGGGTTGTCATGCATGAGTGCCGTCAGCCGCTCGACGGTCAGGCGGCCATCGGCGACGGCCGCGAGCATCAGCGGCAGGCTCGTCTCCAGCCCGGGGATGCCCGGCGGCGGGTTGGCCGAGCGCTTCTCGTCGAGGGTGTGGGGG
>JAGOZU010000006.1 GCA_018058545.1 Promineifilum sp.
GGGCAGCAGGGCATCCTGTTGAGCCTTGTTCCAGCGGTGGACTTCATCGACAAAGAGGGTCGTGCGCTGGTTATAGAGTTCGCGCCGCTCGCGGGCCACCTCGATGGCTTCGCGAATCTCCTTGACCCCGGCCAACACGGCGTTGATGATGATGAAATGGCTGCGGGTGCTATTGGCGATGACCATCGCCAGCGTCGTCTTGCCGGTGCCCGGCGGGCCATAGAAGATGAGCGATGAGAGCTGGTCGGCCTGGATGGCGCGGCGAAGCAGCCGGCCGGGGCCGATGATGTGGCTTTGGCCGACGAACTCATCCAGCGTGCGCGGCCGCATCCGGGCGGCCAATGGCGCTTCCTGTCGAATACGTTCCTGGGCAGCGTGGGAAAAGAGATCGCTCATGGACAAATTATATCGTCCGGTGATGCGCGGTGCAGGGGATGATGTGGAATTGCCGGGACGCTCAGGAATATTTCGCCGAGTTGAGTGATCGCGGGGGATGGTTGTGTTACTATATAGTTCGGGTCCGATGACAAGCGATCCGCCGGTTCCATTGACGCAATATCACGGTGAAACCAGACATGAAATTAGCAGAAGCATTAATCTTGCGCTCTGACCGCAAGAAACGACTGGAGTTCCTGAAGGAGCGATTGATTCGCGTGGCCAAGGTGCAGGAAGGCGATCGCCCGGCCGAAGATCCGGTTGCGCTGCTGGATGAAGTGGACCGGACGGTGACCGACCTGACGCGCCTCATCCGCCAGATCAACCGCACCAACACGGCCGTCCGGCTCGATGACGGCCGCACCATCGCCGACGCCATTGCCGACCGCGACGATCTGAAGCTTCGCCATTCGATCCTCAACGGCCTGATTCAAAACGCGGCCATCAAGCAGGATCGATATACCAAAAGTGAGATTCGCTTCCAGACGACGATCGATGTGGCCGCCTTGCAGCGGCAACTCGACAACCTGGCCCAAGCGTATCGCGAACTGGACATGAAAATTCAGGCAGCCAATTGGCTGTTTGATCTGATGGAATAACGTTGAAGTTGGTAGCCGAATCGGTCGAAGCGAGTACAACCCCATTGGAGGCGGGGCAAAGCCTTCAGCCATCTTGACGTGAAAGGCCACGTCAAATACTCAACCAGGTATGCCCCGTAATGTCACAGGGGTACCAGGTAAAGCGTAAAGTCACAACCAACGTACTGGTCGACCGGGACGGTGAGGGTGGGTAAGGGGACTTCAACCAGGTTCGGAGGATAGATAAAATGGCTATTAAAGTTCAGCGTTCAATGATTGATGCCAAGAAGTTCAAGTGGGAAGCGGGCAGCGGTGACGACAAGACCGATGTGAAGCACGACCGCTTGATGTTCAGCCGTCGCCAGGGGTATGAAGTGGTCCGGATGATCCAGAAGGTTGTCAATCACTTCGGCTATGAGACTGAGGAAGATGTCAAGCGGGTTGAGGCGGCGATCCGCAATGATTTGCCGGGCAACGTGCGCAGCCAAAAGAATGTGCTCAATTGGCTGGTCGCCCATCTGTCCTGATCCGGCGGACAACGCCCGTCAAACAGAATCTGAAGAGGCCGGGGGCGTTCAATTCGATCCCGGCCTCTAGCCGGTTTCTTCGATAACTACTGCAGGCTGCTTTGGATGGCGTAGAGGAAGACGCCGGTCGCCACGGCCAGGTTGAGCGACCCGGCGCGGCCGTGCATGGGCAGTCGGATTAGCTCATCGCAGGCGTCCGTCTGCTCGGCCGACAGCCCTTCGCGCTCGCTGCCCATCAGCAGCACAAGCGGCGACGTATAAGCGACCGAGCGATAATCGTCGCGGCCGTGGGCCGAGGTTCCATAGAGTCGATAGCCGCTCTTTCGCCTCCATTCAACGAAAGCCGCAAATGTGGCCGACACCACCGGCAGGCTAAACACGACCCCCATGCCGGCGCGGATGGCCGCGGGGTGATAGATATCCACGCCTCCGTCGAGCAAAAGCAATCCCGACGCGCCCACGGCGTCGATGGTGCGCAGAATCGTGCCGACATTGCCCGGGTCCTGCGGAGAGACCAACGCCACCAGCCAGGGATGAGTCTCCGCTCGCAGCGCTTCCAGAGGGGTGTGGCGCTGCCGGACGACCGCCAGCAAGCCTTGCGGGTTTTCCTTGCCGGCCAGGGCGTGCATGACTTCGGCCGACACCGGATAGACGGGGGTTCCGCCGGCCGACGCCGATTCCACCAGCTCGCGGCCGAAGGCGCTGACGAGCAGATCGGGCGCATAGACCAGATAGGCCACATCACCCGAGGCCAACGCCTCTCCGGCGTGGAAGATGCCCTCGGCGACACACAGGCCGGTCGCCCCGCGGTGCTTGCGTTGCGCCAGAGCGCGAACCTGTTTGACGCGGGGATTGGATGTACTGGAGATGAGGTCCATCGACTGCGAATCGCGACTACAACTGGAATCCGCCGCGATAAGGCACGACCTTGTAGCGAAGGTCGGTGACGTACTTCTCAAGCTCATCGTTGAGGTCGTTCCACAACTCGCTGTCCAGCAGGCGGGCCATCGTTTGCTCGTCGCCACAGACGAAACCGATCAGCCGGTTGGGACCCTGGCCGTAGGCCGTGTGCCATGCCTCGCTCATCTGCAAGCCCATCGTTTGCAGAGCGGGAACGTACTGACCCATGATGAACTGGTAATAGTCCTGCAAGGTATTCTGGTTGACGTCGTATTCGAGTAGCAGTTTCAGCCCGTTTTCGTCCATCTTGACCTCGTACTCCCCTATTCTAGCCGGACGCGGGCACAATACCACAGGCCGGAGGTTATTCTCATCAAGATGACGCCCGTCCCGGCGGCTTAGGCGCGCATCAGATGATCGCGCCCGGCTGTTTACCGCCATTGCCCCATGATGTACAATGCAATTGAAAGGCCCTCGCGGCCGCGCTTAAGTTAGCAACAGGAGATCTGCCCATGAACGGCTGTCGAAGTTCGCTCTATTGCATCCTTCCGCCCTACATGTTTCGCGAAATCGTCGAAAACGGCACGGCCGACCAACGGCAGCAAGCTCTGCGCAACCTTGTTTCGGTCGAAGCTACGCTGGTGCAGCGCGACGTCATCGCCAAAGAGGGACCCTGGGAGCCGCTCATGGAAGCCATGAGCACAGAAGTTAACCGCACCATCTACACAGCCGACAACAGCAGCAGCCTGCCCGGTCGCCAGTTGCGCAGCGAGGGCGGCCCGCCCACCGGCGATCCCGCGGCCGATGAGGCCTATGACGGCGCGGGCGCGACCCATGCCCTCTTCTCGGAGATATTCGATCGCAACTCCATCGACGGCAACGGCATGCGCCTCGACTCCACCGTCCACTATCGTACCGGCTACGACAACGCCTTCTGGAACGGGCGACAGATGATCTACGGCGACGGGGACGAAGATTTGCCCGAAGCGCAGCGCCTTTTCAATCGGTTCACCATCGCCGTCGATATCATCGGCCACGAACTGACCCACGGCGTGACCCAGCACACCGCCAACCTGATCTACCAGGGACAGGCCGGCGCGCTCAACGAGTCGATGTCCGATGTATTCGGCTCGCTGGTGAAGCAACGGCTGCTGGGCCACTCCGCGGCCGATGCCGACTGGATCATCGGCGAGGGTCTGTTCACATCCAATGTCAACGGCGCGGGCATCCGCAGCATGAAGGCGCCGGGCACAGCCTACAACGACCCGGTATTGGGCAAGGACCCTCAGCCGGGCCACATGCGTGATTACGTCCAGACGACCTCCGACAACGGCGGCGTTCACATCAATTCAGGAATTCCCAATCACGCTTTCCATGTGACGGCGGTCAATCTGGGCGGTTTCGCCTGGGAGAAGGCGGGGCAGATCTGGTATTTGACGCTGAAGAGCAAACTGAGTGAATCGGCCGACTTCGCCATGGCCGCGGCCAAAACCTATGAAGCTGCCGGAGAGCTATACGGACTGGGCAGTCTGGAGCAACAGGCTGTGCGCGCCGGTTGGGCGGAAGTGGGAATCACTATCCAGCAGGGGGGACCTGATCCGGGCGACGGTGATCCCGGGGACGGTGGCGGTCGGCCGGGCTGCGCAGGCTCGCTAACGGGCCTCTTCCGTTCGCTATTCGGCCTGAGATAAGTGGTCGAGAAAACGAGGGTAGTCCAATGAAAATCTACTTTGAAAGAACCGGCGGGTTTATGGGGCGGGGCGTCTCCACGGTGATCGATACCAATCAGTTGCCACCGGAAGAGGCGCTCAGCCTGTTGGAAAAACTGGATGAGTCCGACTTCTTTTGCCTCCCGGAGAAGATCACCACCGGGCTGGAAGGAGTTTCGGGCGCCGATCGGTATTGCTACAAGGTCACAGTCGAGTTGGCCGGCGTTCAGCGCACGGTTGAGACTCTGGAAGGGGACGCCCCGGAAGAGATGCAGCCGCTGCTGAACGAGTTAACCCATTTGGCGCGCGCGGAGCGATTCCAACCCTAGTGACATGCCTCCTTGCCGTAATTCGGCTATCGTACCGGCATGAGTAACGGCATCGAGTTTAGCGTGAATGGCGACGGCGCGGCCGTGTTGCGCGTCGTCCGGCCCGCCTCCCGCAACGCGCTCTCGTACGCGGCACAAGAAGCTTTCGCCGAGGCCGTGGCCGCCGCCGGGCGGGACGAGTCCATTCGCGTCCTCATCATCACCGGTTCCGACGGCACGTTTGTCTCCGGCGGCGATCTGAAGGAGCTGTCGCGCCATCCCGAAGCAGCCGCGGGGGAGCGCCTGAATCGCGTTATGAGCGCCGCCCTGGCCGCGCTGGCCGAACTCCCCTATCCGGTGCTGGCCGCCGTCAATGGTGATGCAGTCGGCGGGGGCTGCGAGATCATGACCGCCTGTGATTTGCGTCTGGCCGGTAGCCGGGCGCGGTTCGCCTTTCGCCAGATTCAGAACGGCCTGACGACGGGCTGGGGCGGCACGAGCCGGCTGGTGGCCCTCGTCGGGCGGAGCCGGGCGATGGAGCTGCTACTGACTGGCCGGACGATCGACGCGCCCGAGGCCCAATCGCTGGGACTTATCCATCGCATCGCGCCGCCGGACAGGGATGTCCTCGACGCGGCCTATGAATGGGCCGGCGAATTGATCGCCCTGCCGCGACAAGCTCTGGCGGCCACCAAGGTGCTCGTCCATGCCGCCGCACGCCTTTCCCCGGCCGACGCCGACCGCCTGGAATCGCAACTGTTCGTCGATTTGTGGCCGTCGGCCGACCATATCGAGGCCATGGAAGCCTTCGTCGCCAAACGGCCGCCAGACTTCAACCGGAAACAAACCCAATAACCCACCTACCCTGATCCGCCATGTATGACCTGATCGCCCGCTACTACGATTTGAGCCACGACCAGTTGATCGACGATATCCCTTTCCTGCTGTCACTGGCGGCCGAGACGGGCGGCCCCGTGCTGGAAGTCGGTTGCGGCAGCGGCCGCCTGCTGGTCCCGCTGGCCCGCGCCGGCTACGATGCGATCGGCCTCGACAACTCGCCGGAGATGATGGCCCGCGCCGGGATAAGGGTATCGGCCCAGCCGCCGGACGTCCGCGAGCGCATCCGGTTCATCCATGCCGACGTGACCGCGCTCGATCTCTCGGCCCAAAACGAGTTCGGGCTGATCTTCTTCGGCAACAATACCTTTATGCACCTCGACGAGGCGGGCGCGGGGGCGGCCCTCAAGCGGTTGCGGCCGCTGCTTCGTCCGGGGGGCCGCCTGCTCATCGACGTGATGAACCCCCTGATTCTGGCAACGGCCGGCGACGATCCTGATTTCGTGCTGGAGGATACGCTGGTCGATGCCGGGGCGGGCCGGACAATCCGGCAATACACCGCCTACGAGTCCATTTCGGCCGAGCAGATCGTCGATGTCAGTTGGGTCTATGAATTGGAAGACGCGCCGGCGGGAAGCGAGGAGGCGACGACGAAAGCCCGCCTCCGCTACCACTACTTCTATCCTCATCAGTATGACCTGCTGCTGGGGTTGACGGGCTTCCGGCTGGCGGCTCTCTTCGGCGATTATGACGGCTCGCCGTTCGACGAGGAAAGCGACCGGCTGATCCTGGTGGCGACGACCGACCGTTAATCCCGCCGATCGCGGTGTTCCACATCCAGCAGCAGCCCCAATTGGGCCACCGTCTGCTGAAACGCCTCCCAGTCGCCTTCGCGGATGACCACGGCCAGGTCGCCCAACGCCTCGCCCAGGAAGTCGCGGGTCTTGGGGTTGGCGCGCAGCGTCTCCAGGATGTCGGCATTGCCCACGCGCAGCACGACGACCGATTGCAATCGTCCCTCGACCCCTCTCTCCGACCAGCGCGTGATACCGCGTCGCACGCTGGCGGGCACCGGACGGCCGCCGGCGCTCTCCAGGAATTGCACCATGCGCTCCGGCGAAATGCCCTGCCCCTGGGCCTCGGCCAGCGACGACGGGGTGATCCGATAGCGATACGGCTTGCCGGGCGACAACGGTTCGGGATCGGCGATGCGCGCCGCCTGAAAACGCTCGTAACGGCCGGCGTTGTAGGGGACGAGCAGGATGCCGTCAGGCTGGACAACCAACGGAACGCGCACCTCGTCGGCCGCCGCCGGTTCATCATCCAGCCAGGCCAACGCTCGCGCCGTCAGCCGGTAGAGCGCCTCGTCTTCGCCGCCGGACGACAGCTCCGTCATGCCCAGCCAATGCAGCGGCCCGCGGATCAGAAAGCGAAGCAGCCGCCCCTCGACCCGGTCCCAGTTCTCGAAGCCAGTGAGGTAGACCTGCGTGTCCATGTCGCGGATATACCACGTCTCGTAGTTGCCGTCCGGCCGCTGGAAATCCGGGTCTTGCTGCCTAACGACGGCGGCGACATCGGCGATCCGATACCATCGAGGGTCGGCCGGCAACACATCCATCAATGCCGTGCGGGCCGGCAAGGGATCGTTTTGCCAGCTATCGCCCTCGGCGATGAGGTCGGGGGTATGGCGCAGATCGTTCCAGATGCTCCGGCTCCAGCCGTCGGCCAGCGACCGTAACTGGGCCTCTCGACTGCCCTGGAGCCATTCGATCGCGGCGCGGGTCGGCCGCAGCAGGTCATCAGCACGCCGCAACAAGGCCATCTCCGTGGCCAGCGTCAGCAGCAACGAGCGACGGTCGCGGTCAGGATTCACAAGCAGGTTGTCGAGATCGGGCAGACGGTCGGGTTGCAGGCCGGTGCGCTGGGCCAACGCCAACAGAGTCGTCAGATCGTCGACCGCGTCGATGGGCGGCGCGACGGAGGTGTTGGGCGCATCCACGGGCTGCAGGACGGGATAGGTCGCGCCGGCCGTCTCGGCCACGCGAGCCGGGGCCGACGGCGCCAACCGGCTGAATAACTCCTGAGGAAGGTAATAAAACTCCAGCATCCCCTCGTCGGTCTGGTCGAAGCCGCGGTAGAGAAAGCCCCGGTACCAGAGCGACTCGGTCGGCCCGACGGGATCCAGCCAGGGTTCCTCGCGCTCCATGCGCCCCGGCCCCATCTGGCGCACTTCGCCATGGTCGCGGGCAAAGATACCGACGGGGGCGCGGCCGCCCTGGCGCACGAGATCGGCCAGCGCCATCGACTCCTCCGGCTCCAGATATTCCATCTCATCGAGAAGGTCGAGCTGGAGCAGTCGCTCGACCAGCTCCCCGACCGCCCGCGGTTTATCCTTGCCCGTCAGGTCCAGGCCATGCCATTCGCCGATGACGCGCAGGACGATCAGTTCGTGCTCCGACAGAGCGGATTCCAGGGTACGCATGAGTGGGTTTGGCTCAGGTCATCACCTGAATGGCCGCGGGCAGGCTGGTGACGGTTACCTGGCGGACGTTATCGCGAGGATAGGCGAACATCTCGCCGTCCAGATGGATGGGCATGGGCATGGAGGATTTGACGGTGATATGTTTGTTCTGGCGCATGGTGACCAGAGGCGACGTTACGTGGGTGCCCTTCATGGCGCTGCTCAACATCTGCAGCATCCGCAGACGGCCGATCGGGTTCACCAGGCAAGTGTCGATCAGGTCGTCGTCCCATTTGGCGTCGGGGGTCAACAAAAAGCCACCGCCACCGCGCGTACCCAGGCCGCCATAGAGAAAAAGCGACTGCTGGTTGACGTGCTCCCCATCAAAAGTGATCTCCAGGTAGGGGATCTGATAGTAAAACAGGATGGTTTGCAGCACGGCCCCGAAGTACATGGCAAAGCCGTGGACGCGGGTGATCGTTTCGGTGCGCATGACGACGATGGCGTCGAAGCCGATGCCCCAATTGTTGATGGCGACTTCCGTTTTGCCGCGCCCGTCAACCACACGGGCCAGATCGAGAGGGCGGGGCGTTCCCTTGAAAAGACGTTCCACGGATTCCTCGGCCTTTTCCTGGAACCCCATCCCAAAGGCCGTGTCGTTGCCCGAGCCGATGGGGATGATGCCCATGGGCAAGGTCGCTTTGTCGCCGCCGCGCACGAGACCGTTGACGACCTCATGAACGGTGCCGTCACCGCCGGCCGCGACCACCAGATCGTAGCCCTCATCGGCCGCCGCGGCGGCCAGTTCGGTGGCATGTCGCGGCCGCTGGGTGGGGAAAATATCCAGCTCGCCGTAACGACGCCCCAGCGTGTTGATGATGTCAGTCTGTTCGCGCCCTCGGCCGCGACCCGAACGTGAATTGATGATGACCTTGACGCGCATAGGCTTGCTTTACACCCCTAATCAAACATGTTATACTGACCACGTTCGATATGTTACGTCAAGTTGAATAGTCCGGCAAGATAGATCCGCGGGGCGCATAAGGTCCGTGGTTACAAATTGAAGCCCGAACGTGAGAGGTAATGGTATGGGTTCGGATGAGTTTATTGTTAACGGCGATGAGAATGGGAACGGCGCCAACGGTTCCACACCGGTCGTGGATGCCAACAATCGCACCTTTCTCGTTCTGGCCTCCCTGCTGACCGGCACACTCCTGATCTTCTCCCTCGGCACGCTTGGCTTGTTAGTAACTGGCCGGGCCAACAGCCGCGCCCAGCAAGTAGCGGTCATTGAGACGAAAAACGCCGTCATCATGGCCACCAACGCCGCCGTCACCCAGACTATCGAATTTATGGAGATGGAGCAATTAGCCACCGAAGAGGCCAACGGCATCGCCGATGCCTTGACAGCTCCGACGGACGCCACCTCCGAGGTAGGCGGCATCGTCGGCGGCTCCAAGCTGCTGGGCGGGGTGTCCCCAGTGGACGCCACGGCAACGGCCGGCGCTCTGGCCACCATCGCCGCTGACCCGACCCTGGCGGCATCGGCAACTTCGGCCGCGGCCACTCTCGTCGCCGATCCCACGTTCATCGCCGCCGTCACCGCTGCCGCCGGAGGAGCGACGCCCGCGCCGCCTTCCGCCCCGACAGCAACTGCCGGGGCCGCGACCGCAGAACCTGCGACCGCAGAACCTGCGACCGCAGAACCTGCGGCGACGACCGACGTAGCCACCGCCACGAGCGCCCCAATCGAAGCGCCCACGGAGGCGCCGACCGTGGCCGCCACCGTGGAACCAACCGATGAGCCGGAAGCGACCGCCGAGGTCGCGACGGCCGAGGTCGCGACCGCCGAGGCTACAGCCGCTCCCGTCAACACCGAAGCCCCACCTCCGGCCACCGAGGCCGCCCCCCCATCCACCGGGGGCGAGCCGACGATAACCCCCATCCCCGCGGCGACATCGACCCCTGGCGTGACGCCTGAATTGACCGTCGTCATCATCGGCGTCACGATCGAACCGACGGCCGCGGGCAGTTCGGCCACACCGGTTGCGCCGGGCGAGACGGCTGCGCCGCAAGTAACAGCGACATCGACCGTAGCCGGCGGAACCGAAGCGGAAACGCCCGTGCCGACCAGCCAGATCGAGGGCTATCCGCCGGCCACGCCGGAAGCCGAACCGCCCGGCTCCGGCTACCCCGGCGCGGCCACGGCCACCCCGTCCGATTCCGGCGGCGGCGGCGTGGGCGACCAATCCACACCGGTTGGCGGCGTGACGGAGACGCCCGTCGGCGGCGCGACTCCCAACCCGCCCGGCGAAACCCCGCCACCTACAGTCCCTCCGGCTACCGAGCAACCCACGACTGCCCCGGGGCAGCCAACGGCCGTAGCCACACCCACCTTGGCGCCGACAGCTACGGCAACCACCACCACGGGTACGACACCGGCGGCAACCGGCACTGTTGCCCCACCGCCGACCGTCACCCCGACCCCGCCGACCACCCTGCCGCAAACCGGCCTTGAGGATTGGGGATTCGCCCTGGTGGGCCTTGTCCTCATCCTGATCGTATTTGGCGCGCGACGCTTGCGACACGTTTGAGCGGGGCGCTTGGCCGATTGAAAACCCATAGCTCTCCCAGGACGGCTTCGTCATTCGCCGCCCCGGCTTCTCCGTGAAGGCCGCCAATTTCGCCTTGACGCGAACGCCTCTTTCCGTCTATAATCATGCTTCGCGGCCGTGTTGCCGCTGATTTTTTGTTGTCTGTCGTCGGGCCACGGTGTCCGGCGTGAATATCATGGATTAAGGAAGAAATATCATGGGTGCAGTTCCCAAGCGAAAAGTTTCCAAAGCGCGCCGCGACAAGCGACGCACGCATGACGCCCTCAGCCTGTTTCATCTCGTGCCCTGCTCCGACTGCGGCGAGATGAAGCGGTCGCATCATGTCTGCCCGAGCTGCGGCAAGTACAACGGCCGCCAGATCATGCCCGAGAACACCGAAGACTAATCCGGACCGGATCACACGGGAACTGAGCCGGGTCGCTCGGGGCGGGACATCGCGTTCCCCATCGACCGAACGATCCGGGTTCTGTTCCTCTCACTCCCCCTCGATCTTTCAACAACCCCACGGCGATCACGATGTCGACGGCGATCCTCTTTCCGGGCCAGGGCTCCCAGTCCGTCGGGATGGGGCGCGACCTGGTCGACCGCGAGCCGGCGGCCCGCGCCCTGTTTGACGAGGCCGACGAGCGGCTGGGCTTTGCCCTGTCGCGGCTGTGCTTCGAGGGGCCGGAAGAGGCGCTGACCGACACCGCCGTCCAGCAACCGGCGCTGTTCACCACCAGTCTGGCCGCCTGGGCCGTGCTGCAGCAGCGAGGCCAGGCCGACGCCGCCTATGTCGCCGGGCACTCCCTCGGTGAATTTTCTGCCCTGGCCGCCGCCGGGGCGTTTTCGTTTGCCGACGGGCTGGCCCTGGTGCGGCGCCGCGGCGAGCTGATGAAGCTGGCCGGAGAGCGACAGCCGGGCGGGATGGCCGCCGTGCTGGGCCTCGATGCCGACGTCGTCGCCGAATTGTGCGCCCGCGTCGCGGCCGAGACAGGGCGTTATGTGGCCATCGCCAACGACAACTGCCCCGGCCAGATCGTCATCTCCGGCCATGAGACCGCGCTGCTCCCGGCGATTGAGGCGCTGTCTGCCGCCGGGGTGCGCAAGGTCGTGCGGCTGCCCATATCCATCGCCGCCCACACGCCGCTGATGGGCGCCGTGGCCGAGGAGTTCGCCGCGGCCGTCGACGCCACCCCGATCAGCGCCGCGCGCACCCCCGCCGTGGCCAACGTCACCGCCCGTCCCATCCAAACGCCGGAGGAGATCCGCCTCGAACTGAAGGCCCAATTGACCTCGCCCGTGGCCTGGACGGAGTCGATCCGCTATCTGAGCGCCCACGGCGTCGATACCTGTCTGGAAGTCGGCCCCGGCGATGTGTTGCTGGGGCTGGTGAAGCGCATCGACAGAGAGGCGCGCCGCGTCAAATTCGAGTTATAATAGAGCCACCATATGAATGGTGCCACCGGCCCGCCATCGCCCTTTTGCGGCGCCGGGTCGAACCGTCCTCAGGAGCGAGCTTGAATGTTACTAACCGATAAAGTTGCGGTCGTCACGGGAGCCTCGCGCGGCATTGGCCGGGCCATCGCCGAGGAGCTGGCGGCCGAGGGGGCCAAGGTCGTCGTCAATTATCTGAGTAACGCCGCCGCGGCCGAGGAAGTGGTCGGTGGCATCACGGAGAGAGGCGGCACGGCCATCGCCGTCCAGGCCGACGCGGCCGATGCGGCCCAGGCCGACGCCCTCATCAAGGCCGCCATCGAAGCCTACGGCGCGGTCGACATTCTGGTCAACAACGCCGGCACCACGCGCGACACCCTGCTCCTGTCGATGAAGGAAGAGGAGTGGGACACGGTCATCACCACCAATCTGAAGAGCGTCTTCAACACCTGCAAGGCCGTGACCCGGCCGATGGTGCGGCGCAAACAGGGCGGCCGCATCATCAACATCTCGTCGGTGTCCGGCATCGTCGGGCAGGCCGGCCAGACCAACTATGCCGCGTCGAAGGCGGGCATCATCGGCTTCTCCAAGTCGCTGGCCAAGGAGCTTGGCTCGCGCAACATCACCGTCAACGTCGTGGCCCCCGGCTTCGTGCCCACCGACCTGACGGCGAGCCTGCCGGAGGAGCTGGTCAATCAGACCCTGGCGTTCATTCCCCTCGGCCGTTGGGGTCGGGCGGACGAGATCGCCCACGCCGTGGCCTTTCTGGCGTCGGACAAGGCCGGCTATATCACCGGCGCAGTGATTCAAGTGGATGGAGGTATCGGCACATGAGCGAAAAAACGGAAAGCATCGGCCGCATCGAGGTCGCGCCCGAAGTCCTGGTCACCATCGCCCGCTATACGGTGCTGGCTGTCGAGGGCGTGCAGCAAATGAGCCAGGTCCCGGCCGACATCGCCCGCCTTTTCCAGCGCGGGTTGCGCCAGGACGGCATTTTGCTGGATTTGTCGGAAAACAAGGTGTGTTTCAATATCTATGTTATAATGGATCCGCATGTCAATCTGCTCGAGGCCAGCCGCACGATTCAGGCGGCCGTGACCGAGGCAATTGACACGATGGTCGGGATCACCGTGACGGCCGTTAACGTATTCGTGGAAGACGTCCGTTACACCAAGGGCGAAGTCGTCTAGCATTCGCCGCGTCGCAAGTCGGGTTTGGCGGGTTATTGCCCGCCTTAGAGTTGAACTATGAAAACCAGGCGTCGCGCCCGCCGCGTAACCTTAGAAACTCTATACGAATACGATATCGTCGGCCACGATCCGGACGAGGTTCTGGAGCAGCGGCTGGAGGATAGCCCGATGGAGACCGCCGGGGTGGAGTTTGCCCAACGACTCATCCACGGCGTCGTCGATTATCAGGAGCAGATGGACACCCTTATCGCCCGCTTCGCCCCCGAATGGCCGCTGGACCAGATGGCCGTCATCGACCGCAACATCCTGCGCATCGCCATCTATGAGTTTCTGGTGACGGACGAGACGCCGGTCAAGGTGGCGATCAACGAGGCGGTGGAACTGGCCAAGGTCTATGGCAGCGACAGCGCCCCCCGCTTCATCAACGGCGTGCTGGGGACGCTGGCCGACCATCAGGAAGATCTGCGACGCGAGATCATGAAGGGCGCGGCAGCCGTGGCGGCTTAGGCAGCCGTGGCGGCTTAGGCAGCCGTGGCGGCATAGAATGACGTGGCGGCATAGAATGACGTGGCGGCATAGAATGCCGTGGCGGCATAGAATGCCGTGGCGGCCTAAACCGCGAATAATTCAAAAGAAATAAAGCAGGCCTGACGGGCCTGCTTTTTTGTTGCCTCGCGCGCGAACCCTGTCCGGCTAGGCGCCGAGCGGGGCCATCCGCGCCGAGAAATGCCGCAGCACCTCCGGCGCTTCCACGATCTTCACGCCGCGGATGCTGTCCTTGATGCTGTTGACGTAGAGGATTACCTCGGCCAGATAATCGACGTGGCTTTGGGTATAGACGCGGCGCGGGAAGGCCATGCGCACCAGCTCCATCGCCGCCGGTTGCTCGCTGCCGTCGGGGTGGTGGCCGAACATCACCGAGCCGATCTCCACCGAGCGAACGCCGCCCTCCAGATAGAGCGCCAGCGACAGCGCCCAGGCCGGGTACTCGCTCTGCGGGATGTGGGGCAACATGCTCAGGGCGTCGATGTAGATGGCATGGCCGCCGGTCGGCCGCACGATGGGCACGCCGTTGGCGGTCAGGATGTCGCCCAGATAGGCCACCGAGCGCGTGCGGTATTGCAGGTAATCCTCGTGCAGCACTTCCTCCAGCCCCACGGCGATGGCTTCCAGGTCGTAGCCGGCCAGCCCGCCGTAGGTCGGGAACCCCTCGGTCAGGATGAGCAGGGTCTTGCATTTCTCGGCCAAGGCGTCGTCATTGAGAGCCAGGAAGCCACCGATATTGGCCATGCCGTCCTTCTTGGCGCTCATGGTGCAGCCGTCGGTGTAGCTGAACATCTCCTGGGCGATGGCCAGCGGCGTTACGTCGGCGTAGCCCTCCTCGCGGGTCTTGATGAACCAGGCGTTCTCGGCGAAGCGGCAGGCGTCGAGGAAGAACATCACCCCGTGGCGGCGGCAGATCTCGCTCGCGGCGCGGATGTTGGCCATGCTGACCGGCTGGCCGCCGCCGGAGTTGTTGGTGACGGTGATCATGGCCAGCGGTACCTGTCCGGCGTGCTCGGTCAGCGTCGCCTCCAGCGCCTCGAGGTCGATGTTGCCCTTGAAGGGCAGCAGGCGGGCCGGGTCGTGGGCGGCGGCGTTGGGGATGTCGAGGGGGATGGCCTGGCGGTACTCCACGTTGGCGCGGGTGGTGTCGAAGTGGGTGTTGTTGGGCACGATGTCGCCCGGCTGGAGCGCCGAACCGAACAGGATGCGCTCGGCGGCGCGCCCCTGGTGGGTGGGGATGATATGTTTGAAGCCGGTGATGCGCCGCACGGCCGCCTCGAACTTGTAGAACGACTTGGCCCCGGCATAGCTCTCGTCGCCCAGCATCATGCCCGCCCATTGGGCCGACGACATCGCCCCCGTGCCGGAGTCGGTCAGCAGGTCGATGATCACGTCCTCGGCCCGCAGGAGGAACGGGTTGTAGCCCGCCTCCTGCAGCAGTCGCTCGCGCTCCTCGCGCGTGGTCTGGCGAATGGGTTCGACGGTTTTGATGCGAAAGGGTTCGATTATTGTTTTGAATTGCATGGGTGGCTCCAATAAGTCTGATTGTTGGCGGATCATCCGGCCTTCGCCGGGATCACTATAGCATTGAGGCCGGCTTCTGAGCGACCAGCGTATAACCCAGGGGAAAATCGCGGGCTGTTCCGGCCGAAAGATTGCGCCCCCAACGGGTACGGATGAGCGCCTGGCTCAGCGAGAGGTGAATGGCCGAAACGCTGCGGATCCCCGCCAGACGCTTGCCCACCAGATCCGCAAAAACCTCAGGCCACCCCCCATAGGGTTCGAGTGATAAAAGGGTCAATCCCGCGCCGGCCACAAATCGTTTGAGCGCGAACTCAGTATAACGAAAATAGTCGTGGGGGGCTTCATGAACTCGATAAAAGAACGGCACAGCGAGCAAAATCTTGCCCCCCGGCCTCAGCACTCGCGCCATATCGCGCCACAACCGCTCGGGTTCAGCGATATGCTCCAGCACGTCCGTGCACAGGATCGTATCGACCGAGTCATTCGCCAGCTCGATCCCCTCGTTTAAATCACATTCGACGTCTAGAAATTGGTTTGGGTGTAATGTGTTGGCCCAGTCGATACAGATGACGTCGGTTGTGAGCGGCTGGTAGACCTCATACAGGGGGACTTTGCCGCAGCCCAGGTCGAGCAACACGCCGCGAGCATGGTTCCGGAGCATTTGCTCGTAGGCCTGGGCGAGAATGTCCGCCACCAGGCGCGATCCGATGCCGACCATCTTCCGATCGCGCGACGCGCGATAGCCGTTCGGGTAGCGGACGAATTTGGAGGGCTGCCATTGTTCCTTGTTTCTCATAACGGCTGGTGTTCACGTCGGATTCGGGACTAAACGTTCTTATATTATCATACCAGGATAAGTTCAAAAATGATACCCGCCCGGGACGGGTTGCTCATCTGCGCGATGTGGCCGGCGTCCCGCCCCGACCCTGGCCTTGCCTGACGTTGGTTCCTGCTCGTCATTTGTGATACCATGCCTGATGATCGATGGGTGACGGATGCAATTTCCTACCCGTCGCAGGAGCCGCCCATGTCCACTGACGCTTTTATTTTTGACGCCATCCGCACCCCCCGCGGCCGCGGCAAGACCAACGGCGCGCTGCACCCCGTGCGGCCGCTCGATCTGCTTAAGACGCTCTTCGATGAGATGAAGGAGCGCTACGACCTCGACACCGCGCAGGTCGACGACGTGCTGCTGGGCTGCGTCACGCCCGTCAAGGAGCAGGGCGGCAACATCGCCCGCACCGCGCCGCTCTATGCCGGGTGGGACCTCGACATCCCCGGCGCGCAACTCAACCGCTTCTGCGCCTCGGGGCTGGAGGCGGTCAACCTGGCGGCCATGAAGGTGCGCTCCGGCTGGGAGGAGCTGGTCGTGGCCGGGGGCGTCGAGTCGATGTCGCGCATCCCGATGGGTTCCGACGGCGGGGCGATGTGGGAAGACTATGAAATCATGGGTCAACTCGACATCGTGCCGCAAGGGATCAGCGCCGACCTGATCGCCTCGCTGGAGGGGTTCACGCGGGGTGACGTGGACGGGTTTGCCCTGCTGTCGCAGCAACGGGCGGCCGTTGCGCAACGCGAGAGCCGCTTCACGTCCATCGTCCCCGTGCGCGATGCCGACGGCAATATCCTGCTGGACCACGACGAACACCCGCGCCCCGACGCGACGCCGGAGGGGCTGGGCGCGCTCAAACCCGCTTTCGAGGCGTTGGGAGCCATGGGCTTCGACGCCGTAGCCCTGAAGAAATACCCGCAGCTGGATCGCATCAACCATGTCCACACCGCCGGCAATTCGTCGGGCATCGTCGACGGCGCGGCGCTGACCCTGATTGGGTCGCGCGAGAAGGGGGCGGCGCTGGGGCTGCGGCCGCGGGCGCGCATCGTCGCCGCGGCGCTGCTGGGCGACGAGCCGACCATCATGCTGACCGCGCCGGCCCCGGCCTCGCAACGGGCGCTGAAGAAGGCCGGCATGGCCGCGAGCGACATCGACCTGTTCGAGATCAACGAGGCGTTCGCCTCGGTGGTGCTCAAGTTCATCCGCGAGATGGGCTTGTCCGACGGGCCGGAGCGGGTCAACGTCAACGGCGGGGCCATCGCTCTGGGACATCCGCTGGGGGCGACGGGGGCCATGCTGCTGGGCACGGCGCTGGACGAGCTGGAGCGGCGCGACCTCTCGACGGCGCTCATCACCCTTTGCGCCGGGGGCGGGATGGGGATCGCGACGATTATTGAGAGGGTTTAGGGCGGCCCGCAGGCTAACAGCCTGCGCCACAAGGCCCGCAAGCTAACAGCTTGCGCCACAGGGCCCGCAAGCTAACAGCTTGGGCCACAAGGCCCGCAAGCTAACAGCTTGCGCCACAGGGCCCGCAAGCTAACAGCTTGCGCCACAGGGTCCGCAAGCTAACAGCTTGCGCCACAAGGCCGCAAGCTAACAGCTTGGGCCACAGGGCCCGCAAGCTAACAGCTTGCGCCACAGGTCAACAAGTTACCGGTTTGACATTTCCCCGGTCCCGGCTACAATCTTACTTATTTCTTACTTCGAGGACGGCCGATGGACAAGACAAGGCTCTCAAGCAAGGGGCAGATCATCATTCCCAAGGCGCTGCGCGACGCCTATCGCTGGGAACCCGGGCTGGAGTTCGTGGTCATCGATACCGGCGAGGGGCTGTTGCTGAAGCCTAGCCCGCCGTTCGAGCCGACGACGCTGGCCGAGGTGGCGGGCAGCCTGCCTTATGAAGGCGCGCCGTTGACCGTCGAGGAGATGGCCGAGGGGCTGCGGCGAGGGGTGCGAGAGGCGGAACATGATCGCGGTTGACACCAACGTGGTGGTGCGCCTGCTGGTGAACGACGATCCGCAACAGGCGGCGCGCGCCCGCTCCCTGTTCGCGACCGAGCAGGTTTTCATCTCCGACTCGGTGGCCCTGGAGACGGCCTGGGTGCTGGGCTACAGCTACGGGTTGGATGACGCCGGCATCGCCGCCGGGTTGCGACGGCTGTTTGGGCTGGCCAACGTTCACTTGCGTAACGCGGCCGAGATGGCCCTGGCCCTGGGCTGGTACGAGCAGGGTCTCGACTTCGCCGACGCGCTCCATCTGGCCCAGGCCGCCCACTGCGCGCGGATGGCGACCTTCGACCGGCGCTTCGCCGCGCGGGGGAGGGAGATCAGCGGGCTGGAGGTGGAACTGGTGGAGTAGCGACTGTTGCACCGTGCCTTGTCTCTGCCATAATCCCCCTCATGACGACCACTCTCCACGTCCATTTCGACCGCCCCCTGACCGATGACGAGGCCGCCTGGCTGAAGCCGAAGCTGGCGGACGGCATTGCGATTACCGCCGGCGGCGACCCGCCCGCCACGACACAGGTCCTCATCTCCGGCAGTCCCAAGCGCGAGCAACTGGCGGCCGCGCCCGGCCTGCGCGCGCTGGTCATCCCCTGGGCCGGGCTTCCGGAGGAGGCGGGCGACCTGATGCGCGACTTCCCCGGCGTGGCCGTCCACAACCTGCACCACAACGCCGCGCCGGTGGCCGAGCTGGCCATGGCCTTGCTGCTGGCCGCCGCCAAGTTTGTCCTGCGCTACGACAACGCCCTGCGCGGCAACGACTGGCGCATCCGCTACGAACCCGCCGCGCCGACGGTCATACTGGACGGCCGGACGGTGCTGATCCTCGGCTATGGGGCCATCGGCCGCCGCGTGGCCGTCGCCTGCCGCGCGCTGGGCATGACCACCCTGGCCACCCGCCGCCGCCTTGACGCGCCGCAGATGGACGGCGACACGGAAGTTCACCCGGCGGCCGCGCTGCCCGACTTGCTGCCCCGCTCGGACGCGGTCATCGTCTGCCTGCCCCACACGCCGGAGACGGACGGGCTGCTGGGCGCGGCCGAACTGGCCCTGTTGCCCGCGCATGCCGTCCTGGTCAACATCGGCCGGGGGCCGGTTGTGGATGAGAAGGCGCTGTATGAGGCGCTGCGCGACGGCCGCCTGTGGGCCGCGGGGCTGGACGTCTGGTACCGCTACCCGCCCGACGAAGCCTCCCGCGCCGACTGGCCGCCATCGGCCTGGCCCTTCCGCGAACTCGACAACGTCATCATGAGTCCCCACCGCGGCGGCGACGCCGCCGGAATCGCGCGCCTGCGCCTGACCGACCTGGCCGGGATGCTCAACGCGGCCGCCGCGGGCGAGGCGATGGCCAATCGGGTCGATCTCGACGCGGGGTACTAGGGCCGGGGTCATTGCGCCCTCGCGTATTGCCGGAACCATTGGGCCACGTCGCCTCCCCGACGCCAAAACTCGGTCACATCCTTGACGCCACCGGGCAGCGGCGGCAGTGGCTCGGCCGCGCCCAGCAAGCGCCGCCAGGCTTCCTGCCCGTTCTTCCCGGCCTCGTCGCTGTCCAGGCACAACAGCACCCGCTCCAGGCCGTTGAAATAGGGCAGGAATGTCGCGTTGGGCTGCAACGAGGCGCTGCCCATCGTCACCGCGGCCCAATCCGGCGGCAGGAACTGGCCCAGCAGCATGGCGTCGAACTCCCCCTCGACGACCACCGCCACCCGCGCCCGCAGCAGTGCGTCGGCGTTGAACAGCGCCGACACACTGCCCTGCAGCGCCTGGTACTTCGGCGCCCCCTTGCCCGACCGCGCGGCCGGCCTCTTTGGCTCCACCGGCAGCCGCACCTTCACATACCACAGGCGGCCGTCGACCATGCAGGGGATGTAGATGCCCTGCGGGTAGTGGATGCCGTCCGATGCCTCGCGCCGAACCGGGTTGAAGCCGAGCATGTGGCGGCGGATGGTGTCCGGCGACAGCCCGCGAACCCGCGCCAGATATTGCCGGAGCTTGTGGGCGGTATCCGCGGCGAGGTCGTCCTCGGCATCCGGCCGCCACAGATCGTCGGCCAGCTGCTTTTGGAGCTGCAACCGGGCCAGCTGCCACGCCTCGTCGGGCGGCTCGACGAGTTCGACCTGCCGGGCGGCGGCTTTGGGCGACGGCCGCCGGGCGCGGCCCTTGTCCGAACCTGACGTGGCCCGTTCCTCGCGCAGCACTTCTCCGAAGCTCCGCCCCTCGGCCAGCATGCGAAAGGCCACGGCGTCATGGTAGCGGCCGTCGCCGCACTTGCGGCAAATCCACAGATCGCCCGCGTCGGTGCGCTTGATGTTGAAGCGGTCCTCGCCCCCGCAAAAGGGGCATGGCCCGATGAAGTAGCGTCCGCGCCGCTTCAGACCCGGCACCAGCGCGGCCAGGTCGGTCGTGGCGTTAATCAGTTGGGCGTCCATAAGTACCCCCTCCCTGTATTATTTACTTTAATTAATTTAATTACTTTCATAACTCCTCTTGGTCAGGGCCATTAGTAAAGTTAATCAAGTAAAGAAAGTAAATATTGGGGAGACCCCCCTTCTTGCGGGCTTTCTTTATTCGGTTGGGAAGCCGCGCCGGTTTCGGTTGTGAGCGACCATAACTCCTTCGGCCGCCCCTGGCCGGTGAACACGCCGGCCTTGCGGATCACGCGGCCGTCCCGCTCGGCCAGCCGCAACTGCTGACCAACGGCCTGGCGGGTCAATTGCAGAAATTCGGCGATTTCTTCCGCCGTCACGTCCACCCCCAATTCCTCCAGCGCGCCCAGCACATTCCGGCCGGCTCGAATCTGGCTGATGGCCTTGGCTCCGCCCACCATTTCCCAGCCGCTGCCGTCTTCGCGCTGGCGGATGGTCAGCCCCTCGGCCAGGAAGTCGCGCGCCTCGATGTGGAGCACGGCCTCCCGCTCGCCCTGGCGGCGATCGAGCAGCAGGCCGACGTCATAGGCCCCGCGCAAGGCCGACGCCCCGCGCAACAGGTTGAACACGTCGTCGCTCATCCCCTTGTTGGTGTGGTGCACCAGCAGGATGGCGCACTGCATGGCGTGGGCGATTTCGGCCAGCTCGTTGACGATGGTCGCCATCTGCGTGTTGTCGTTCTCGGAGATGTTGCCGTCGAGGGTGGCGATGAGGGTGTCGATGAGGATGACGTCGAAGTCCCAGGCCACGCGCTCGATGAGCTGCAGGCCGGGGCCGACCTGGCCCGCGGGGCCGTTGAACCGGCCGATGCGGTAGTCGAAGGCGGTGGTCTGCGGCGTCCAGCCCAGCTGGATCGAGCGTCGCTTCAGCCGCGACCGCTTGTCCTCCAGGGCCAGATAGAGCACGCGGGCGGGTTGCACGTCGCGGCCGAGGAAGGGCTGACCGGTATCCAGCGACTGGGCCAGCTGGGCCACCAGCCAGGACTTGCCCGACTTGGAGCGGCCGCCCAGCATGGCCAGATGGCCGCGGGCCAGCAGGCCGTCGACCAGAAAGTCCAGCGGCGGCTCCTGATAGGCGTTGAACACCTCGGCCGATTCGAACTGGTCTTGGCCGTCGGTGGGGTTGTGCTGCCGCATGGATTCGGTGGCCAGCAGCCGCTGCTTGGTCCCCTCCGGCAATCGGGCAAAGATCTGATCCATAGCATCCATACCTGTTTTTCTCCTTTAATAAAGTGACAGGTACAGTTTATGATCAGAACATATGTTCGTGCTATTCGATTTTTGACAGGCTTAAACTGTGGAGCAACCTGTCAGGTTGCTGCCCCCATCGCAGCCTGCAGGAACACATCGCCGCCCTGACCGACGAACGCATCGAGCGTCTGGCCGGAGGGCGGCGGTGATATTTAGGTAGCGAAACCTGACAGGTTTGGGAAAACCTGTCAGGTTCAGGGCGTCAGATTCCTCCAGCTACGCGGCTAGAGCCTGGCCAGAATCTCTTTCTTCTTGGTTTCGTACTCCTCGGGAGTGATCAACCCGGCTTCCATCAGCTGCTTCAGCTTGCCCAGCGCCTGGAGAGGCTCCTCCGACGGCGAGGCGGTGGAACCCGCGGCCATCGCCCCCATGCCGCCCTGGAGATAGACGCCGCCGGCCTCGGCACGCTTCTCTTCCATCTGGCGCAGCCGCAACTCCTCGCGGACGTTCTCTTCCATCTGTTGGGCGATGGAGTACAGCCGACGGGCCTGCTCCTTGACCATATTATCGACCTTGATCGTCTCGCCGTCGGCGGCGAAGAAGGTGATGGTGGCCCGGAAGACATTTTCCACCAGCTCGGCCGAGCGCAAGTCGCGCCAGATGTAGTCAACGAACTTGGCGCGGCCGAACAGGTCGGGCTTGTAGTGCATGAACCGGCGATTGGTCAACACGACGATCTCGGGAGTCAGATCGATCCCAATCGGGTCCTGGACGGCGATATAGAGCGGTTCCTCCCCTTGCGTCAGCAATTGACTGAGCTTTTCGTAGATTTTGGCTACGTGCTGGGGGCTTTGATCTTCGGTGATAAATTTGGCGATATGGCTGGGAACGGGATCGATCGGTGTCTCATCAGTCATGTCTCACACTCCTCTACATTTCAATGCATCTTCAGAGTCAGATTGAGTAATCGGCCACTGGTTTTCTACGTCAAAACCGAAGGACATCATATCAATAAATGGATCGAGATGCGAATGCAAATCGGGGTTTTCACGAGCTTATTCACCCGTGCCGGGGGATAAATGCAGACGACTTGCGGCTCGCCGCCTGACAGTTCCTTAAAGCGCCGGATTGGATATAATCGGGCGACATGTCCAACGGTACTATCTCCGATATCACCCCGTTTCTGGCGTATGGCGCCGTCCTGACGCTTGGCGTGTTGCTCATCGCCGGGGCGATCACCTCTCTGCTGCGCAGCTTCACGCCCGGCAAGCAGGATCGGCCGCAGGGAGTCGCCCATCCGCTGTTCAGCCGGTCGACGACATACTCGCTGGGGTTAGGGGCGGTTGTTTTCGGCGTGGCAGGCTTGCTGGGCGTGCTGGTGTTCCACTTCGATGCGGTCACGAGCATGCTGACGGCCTTGGGGGCGGGCTTGCTGGTCGGTCTGGCGGCCCTCGGATTGCTGGTCTATCTGCCGTCGCGTGGCCGCGTCGAGGAAAAGCTCATCGACTTCGACGCCGCGGGACGCCGAGCCAGGGTCGTCATCTCCATTCCCGGCAACGGCATCGGCGAGGTTACCTTCCGCGACGGCGAAAAAGCGATCAACCTGGCCGCCCGCTCGACATCAGGCCAACCCATCGACGAGGGGACGGTCGTTGTCATCGAGCGCGTCACCCACCGGGTCGCCGTGGTATCCCCGCAGGGCGAGGACAGCCACATTTTCATCTCGCAGCCATCATGACCCGACGCAACGCGCTTCTCAACTGGCTCGACGAACGCCCCACCTGGCTGACCATCGCCGGGTCGTTCCTGATCCTGCTGCTGGCTTGGCATCTGTTCGTCAAATGGGGCGACTATCCGGCCTTTATCTTGCCCGGTCCGGCCGATGTGGCCCGGGCGTTTGTCCGGCTGGCCGCCGACGGCCGCCTGATGCGCCACACCCTCATCACCCTGAGCGAGGTACTGCCGGGGCTGGCCATCGGCGCGGGCGTGGCCCTGCCGCTCGGCTATCTGCTGACCAAGTCCCCCTTGGCCGAGCGCCTCATCTCCCCCTACCTCATAGCCTCCCAGGCCATCCCGGTTATCGCCATCGCCCCCTTGCTGACCATCTGGGTGCAGTCATGGTACTGGTCGCGGGTGCTGGTAGCCGCGCTGGTCGTCTTCTTCCCGGTGCTGATCAACATCATCACCGGGCTGCGCTCCGTGCCCAAGGAGTTCTACGATCTGATGAATTCGCTGCGAGCGACAAAAGGCCAGGTCTTTCGTGTGCTGGAGTTGCCGGCGGCGATGCCGACCGTGCTGGCCGGCCTCAAGGTGGGGGCCACGCTGGCCGTCATCGGCGCCCTGGTCGGCGAGTTCGTTCAGCCCAAGAGCCAGGGTCTGGGCTTTCTGCTGGTCACGGCGCGCTATCAGTTCAAGACCGATGAGGTCTTCGTGGTGCTGCTCACGCTGGGGGTGATGGCCTTGTCGCTCTACGGGCTGGTGGCGTTGGCCGAGCAGCGGCTGCTGCGCTGGCGCCGCTTCGGCAGCGCGGGCGCGCAGACGGTCTAGACTTGGGAAACTCATCTTGACAACCGGCCCAGGAAGCGGTCAAATCATAATGAATGGTTGGCCGGTCATGGGTCCGGGTTAGACGCCACCTCCTTCTGAACACAATCCCGCCTGCGGGCTTGCCGATCAAAAAATATCACACACAAGGAGTCTCATCATGTCAGATACATGGCTCGCCACACTCATCACCGACACGCCGCAAGAAGGATTCGAACTCGCCATCACCCTCAGCCGTCGCGGGGTCAAATACACCCAGCCGGACGTCGAGGTGCTGAAGAAGCTTCGGCCGGATTACGCCAACTCGGCCGATTCACTCACCGCGGCCTCGCAAGTGATCGCCATCAATTTCCAGACCGTCGCCGCCGCCAATAATTACTGGCGCAAATAATCCCACCGCGTCCGGGCAGTTCGCTCATCGCGACACTGCCGGGGACGCCAAACAACAGGATCAGGCAGGCCGGCACACACTATAACTCGCCGGCCTGTCTGATCGGGACAGAACAGCCTCAATGAGTTTGACCTGGATATACCTCGCCATCGCCATCGTATCCGAAGTGATCGCGACCTCGTGCCTGAAACTGAGCGACGGATTCACCAAACTGTGGCCGTCGGTCGTCGTGGTGGTCGGCTATGGGCTGGCCTTCTTCTTCCTCTCGCTGACCCTGCGCTCCATGTCGATCGGCGTCGCCTATGCCGTTTGGTCGGGGGTGGGCATCGTGCTGACGGCGCTCATCGCCTGGGTGGCCTTCGGGCAGAAGATCGACACGGCCGGGTTCGTGGGCATCGGGCTGATCATCGCCGGGGTGCTCGTCCTCAATCTGTTCTCCAAATCAGCGGCACATTAGGGCGAAGCCGGAAAACTCAACTCTCCAGGTTTCCCGGCTCCATCTCCGGCGGCGGCTCCATCGGCTCCTCCGGCAGCCGCGCAAACGGCCGCTGCTGGATGATCGTCTGTTCCGGCAGGCACTGCACGAAGTTGAACCCGGGCATGGCGTCATGGTCGGGCTGGACTAACGCCTCAGTCGGCCAGGCGGTGAACCCGGCGAAGGTGCTGGCGACGGCGCAATAGAGAATGCCGTCGCGGAAGGTCTGGGTGGAGTTATGGAAATGGCCATAGAAAACGCCTCGCAGTCGATCGCGGGCGGGGAGCAGCGTCCGGTGCATCTCCTCGCCGTTGAGCATGAGCATGTTGGCGTCCATCCAGGGGGAATTGAGCCGCAGGGCCGGGTAGTGAACAAAGACGCACAGCGGCGGGCCGTCGGGGGTGGCCTCGCGCCGCAGCACCGCCAACTGTTGCGGGGAGAGCACCCCGTGGGGGTCGATCTCGTCCGGGCCGCGGCCATCCAGCACCAGAAACCGCTCGCCGCGCACCTCGAAGGTATAGGAGAGCGTGTCGGTCCCCGGCTGGCAATCGACCTTCGGCCCCATCGGCAGGTAGCGATGGATGTCGGCCGCGGTATCGTGATTGCCGGTGCAGTAGTAGATGGGGATTTCCAGCGCGGCGAACGTCTCAGCCGCCAGCCGGTAGGCGGCTTCCGTGGGGTGAGTGGTCACATCGCCGGTATGGACGACGAAGTCCGGCCGCGTCGGCAGCCGGTTGATCATGTCGATCACGTGCCGCGCGTAGGGCAGCGGCCGATAGCCTTGCCGCCGGTAATCCTCCGTCGGCCCGAAGTGGGTGTCACTGAGGTGGACGAAGTACACCGGTTCCATATGTCAAATCGGGGATAAAAAATACGGGATACGAGCGGAGGGATCTCCTGCACTCGTATCCCGCATAAACCAGTTTCGTTGCTTGACTAGGGGGCCAGCGCCAGAACAGCCTGGTTGATATTGGCCACCAGTTCGCCGACCGTGCTGTCAATCAGATGGAAATAGCCGGCGGGGGCGATACCGATCCAGAAGATGAAGACCAGAAAGGCGAGCATGACGCCCAGCTCGCGGCGGTTCATCGCCTTCAAACTCTTGACCGTGTCGGTGTCCGCCGGACCCATGAAGATGCGCTGGAAGAACCACAAAAGGTAGACGGCGGCCAGGATAACGCCGGTGGTGGCGAAGGCGGTGTAGATCCACGGCCGCGGAGCCAGTGACTCAGCTCCGATCGACCCCAGCAGAATCGTAAACTCGCCCACGAAGCCGTTGAGACCCGGCAAACCCATGCTGGAAAAAACGATGATGAGAGACAAGGCGCTGAACAGCGGCATGACCTTCCAGACGCCGCCGTATTCGGCCATCTCGCGTGTGTGGGTGCGCTCATAGAGCAAACCGACCAGGAAGAACAGCGCGCCTGTGCTGATGCCGTGATTCACTCCCTGGAGGATAGCTCCCTGGATGCCGGCGTCGTTGAGGGCAAAAATGCCCAACGTCACGAAGCCGAGATGGCTGATACTGGAATAGGCCACCAGCTTCTTCATGTCCTTCTGGGCGAAGGAGACGATGGCCCCGTAGATGATACCGATGATGGCCAGCACGGCGATGATGGGGGCGTATTTATAGGAGGCCTCGGGAAAGAGCGGCAGGTTGAATCGCATGAACCCGTAGGTGCCCATCTTCAGCAGCACGCCAGCCAGAATGATGGAACCGGCCGTGGGCGCTTCGGTGTGGGCGTCGGGCAACCACGAGTGGAACGGGAAAACCGGCACCTTGATGGCGAAGGCGACGAAGAAGGCGATAAACAACACGTTCTGGGCGTGGGCGAAGGCTTCGCGCCCGACGATCAGGTCGGGCAGGGAGAACGTCCCGTTGGTGATGCCCATGTAGAGCATGGCCACGAGCATCAACAGCGACCCGGCCATGGTGTAGAGGAAGAACTTGATCGAGGCATAGACCCGGCGGCTGCCGCCCCAGATACCGATGAGGAAATACATCGGCACCAGTGTGAACTCCCAAAACACGTAGAACAGGAACAGGTCCTGGGCCAGGAAGACGCCGAGCATACCCGTCTCCAGCAACAGCATGAAGATGTAATATTGCTTGATCTGCGTCGTGATGGCCGACCACGACCCGATGACCGACACCAGAGAGATGAAGGTCGTCAGCATCACCATCAGAATGCTGAGGCCGTCCACCGCCATGAAGTAGCTGATGCCCCACGAGGGGATCCAGTCGACGCGATCGACCATCTGCAGGGCGGGATTGGTCGCGTCGAACCGAAATATCACCAGCAGCGACACCACAAATGTCACCGCCGAGGTCGCAATGGCGACAAGCTTGATCGAATCATCGTTCGAGCCGTCGTCCGACTGTTTCATCAGCAATATCGCCAGAACACCCACCAGGGGAAGGAAGGTGAGAATCGTCAATATCCAGTTCATAATTTCCCCAACCTTATTATTTCAGTGTTTATGAGACTCATATCCCTAATTCGCCGAGAACAGGAAAAAGACCAGCAAGCCAACCGCGCCGAGGAACACCGCCAGCGCGTAAGTGCGGGCATAGCCGGTCTGCGTTAGCCGCAGCGCGCCGGCCAGCCGCCGTGTCACCGCTCCCGCGCCGTTGACCAGACCATCGACCCCTTGCGAATCGAGGACATTGGCCGAGAAATCGGCGAAGGAGACAAACAGGTCGCGAATGAGCCGGTCATGGAGAAAGCCGGACCAGAATTCGCTGTCAAACTTGAACGCCAGCCAGGCGGCAAAACGATTGAAAAGCGGGACAACGCCCTTGCTGTAGAATGAGTTAAGCGGCAGGATATTCCACCACCAGATAGGCGTGCGAGACAGCCGGTCAGCCTCATCCCAGGTTTTTGGTCGCCCGCGATAGACGAACCAGGCCAACACCAGACCGCTGACGGCCAGCAGCATCGACACGCCGGCCACAACCGGCGAGACGACGACAGGCGTATGCGGCAGATGGAGGGCGCCCTCCTCAGAGAGTTCAATCACCGGCAGGGAATGTTTTCCCCACTGCTCCAGCAAGAGCCAGAACCCCTGAGGATGCATTCCGTCGCGCTCGGCGGCCGCCGCCGACATATAAGGCACATTGAGCAACCCGCCCAGGATGGTCAACGCGGCCAGAACGACGAGCGGCCGGGTCATCAGCGGCGAGCTTTCTTCGGCGTGTTCGGCCGCAGCGTGGCGGGGCTTGCCGAAGAAGACCATGATGAGTTGGCGGCCGACATAGAAGGCCGTACCCAGCGCCGCCAGAGCCAGCACGATGAAGATGGGCATCTGATGCGTCTGGGCATGGAGCAGGATCTCGTCCTTCGACCAGAAACCGGCCAGCGGGAAGATGCCTGCCAACGCCAGCGCGCCGATTAAGTAGACGATGTAGGTCGTGCGCATCTTGTGACGCAACCCGCCCATGTAACGCATATCCTGCGGGTCAAAGCCATCGTCATGGCCATGGTCGTCGTGGCCGTGGGCCAATGCATGATGGCCGTGTTCCATGCCGTGAATGACCGAGCCGGAGCCGAGGAACAGCAACGCCTTGAAGAAGGCGTGGGTGACCAGATGGAACATGGCGGCCACGTAAGCGCCCATGCCCGCGGCCGCGACCATGAAGCCCAGCTGGCTGACGGTGGAATAGGCCAGCACCTTCTTGATGTCGTTCTGGCTGAAGGCGATCAATCCGGCGAAGAAAGCCGTCAGCGCGCCGGTCCAGGCCACGAGGTCGGGCGAGGAGATCAACCCAAGGATCAGTGCGCCGCTGTCCCGCACGATCTCGAAGAGCACATTGCTGCGCACAAGGAGATAAACGCCGGCGGTGACCATCGTTGCCGCGTGCATGAGGGCCGAGACCGGCGTCGGGCCGGCCATGGCGTCGGGCAGCCAGGTGTAGAGCGGAATCTGGGCCGACTTGCCGGCCGCGCCGAGCAACAGCAGGGCTGTGGCGGCCGTCAGCACCGTAGTGATGGGCAGGCTGACACTGCCGAACTGGACCATGTGATTGGCCTTGTACAATTCGACCGCGTTGTCGAAGATGGGCTTATAGTCCAGCGTGCCGAACGCCCAGAACAGCAGGAACATCGCGATCAGCACGCCGAAGTCGCCGATGCGGTTCATGATCATCGCCTTGCGCCCCGCGGTGGCGTTGGCGGGCTTGCCCTCCTTGTCCACACGAGCAAACCAGAAGCCGATAAGCAAATAGGAGCAGAAGCCCACCCCCTCCCAACCAACGAACATCATCAGGTAGCTGCTGCCGCTCACCAGGATGAGCATGAAGAAGATGAACAGGTTGAGGTAGGTGAAAAAGCGCGAGAAATCGGGATCGCCCTTCATGTAACCGATGGCGTAAATGTGAATGAGCGCGCCGATGCCGCTGACGACCAGCATCATCGTGACCGACAGCGTGTCGATCTGCATCATCCAGTCAACCCGGAAATTGGCCGAGGGAATGTCGATCCAGGTGAAAATGGGCACGTACCAGGCTTCAAAGCCGTTGGTGGCCAGGCTGATGAAGAGTGTTATGGAGATGACAAGCGCGCCCACCGTCATGAGCGAGGCCAGCCAGCCGGTGAGACGCTCGCCGGATTCACGGTTGTTATCGACAAACATGCGGCCGAACAGACCGTTGAATACCAGCCCGGCCAACGGCAGAAATATAATCAATGGCGCCAGTGAAAATGTATTCATACACGCTCCCCGAGTTTATGGGACGGGTCACTCATCATTTGCAATCCGTAACTCGTCACAGTTTACCCCTTGAGCAAATTAATTTCATCGATATTGATGCTCTTCTTGCTGCGGAAGATGGCCACAATCAGCGCCAGGCCGACAGCGACTTCGGCCGCGGCGACGGTGATGACGAAGAAGACCAGCACCTGCCCGTCCAGATCGCCCAAATGGCGAGCGAAAGCGACAAAAAGCAGGTTGGCGCTGTTCAGCATCAATTCGATGGACATGAACAGGATGATGGCATTGCGGCGCAAGAGCACCCCCAATACGCCGATGACGAAGAGAATACCGCTCAGGGCGATATACCAGTTGATATCAACCGCATTAGGCATGGTCGTTCCCTCGCTTTTTATCCTTGCCGAAGACGACGACGGCGATGATGGCCGCCAGAAGCAACACGCCGGTTACCTGGAACGGGAAGAGATAGGATTGAAACAGGGCGATGCCCAGCGCCTGGGGGCTGGCGTCGGCCGCCGGGCCAAGCACGGTGGCCCCGATGTTGCTCTGCATCAACAGGTAGCCGAATGCGCCGATGAGCACCAGGGCCAGGAACACGGCCGCATAGCGATGGTATTTCTCGCTGCCGCGCACTTCGTCGGCCGCGCCGCGCAGCCTGTCCGCCCCCAGCAACATGATCACGAAAAGAAACAGGACGATGATCGCCCCCGCATAGACCGTGATCTGCACCATGGCGATGAACGGCGCATTGAGCACCAGATAGAAGACGGCCACCGTCATGAAGTTTAGCACCAGGTACAGGGCGCTATGCACGGCGTTGCGGCTGAGCAACATGCCCGCCGCCGCGGCGACGGCGACGGCCGCCAGGATGATGAACAGTATCGGATGGATCATAAAGTCGCCTCAATGACGAATGGCGAATGACGAGTGATGAATGAAGGCTTGTTGTTCATGAATCGTCGTTCGTGTTTCGTGATTATTTCGGGTTTTCCATGTCCGGTATCGCGCGCGTATACGTGCCCGGCTTCGTTGTCTGGGGCGTCGGGACGCCGTTCACCGGAATATCCACCAGCAGCATATCCTTGGTATAGAGCGCGCTGGCCCGATCATAGTAGCTCAGTTCGTATTCGTGCTCCAGGACGATGGCCTGGGTCGGGCAGGCATCTTCGCAATAGCCGCAGAAGATGCAGCGCAGCATATTGATCTCATAGACGCGAGCGTACCGTTCGCCAGGCGAATAGCGTTCCTCGTCGGTGTTCTCGGCCGCCTCGACGAAGATGGCGTCGGACGGGCAGGCCGCGGCGCAAAGCGAGCAGCCGATGCAGCGCTCCATGCCGTTGTCATACCGTTTCAGCTCATGACGGCCCTTAAACCGGTCGCGAACCGGCCGCTTTACCTCCGGATACTGAATCGTGACCGGCGGTATGAAAAGATGCTTGAGCGTGGTTCCCATTCCTTTGAGAATCTCACCAATCATGCTGTTCTCCTCATGAGAGGCCGGGCGCTTGTGCCGCCCCAACCTCTCTTAATGACTTCGTTGTCCAATGGCTCCCACGCCCTAACCGGTAAAGAACCGCTGCACCGAATCGATCAGCGGCTGCAGCGTCCCCTCTTCGGCCATCACGATGAGGACGGCCGTGATTATAAAGTTGAGCACGGCGATGGGCAGCAAAACCTTCCAGCCGAAGCTCATCAACTGATCGTAGCGGAAGCGCGGCAATGTGGCCCGAACCCAGACCATCAGGAACAGGCAGGCCACGATCTTGAGAAGTATATAGATGAAACCCAGCCACGGCAGTTGATCGACGAACGGGCCGCGATAGCCTCCCAGGAAGAAGGTGGCGAAAATGGCGCTGAGCGAGATCATCTTCATGTACTCGGCCATGAAGAACATGCCGAAGCGCATGGCGCCGTACTCGACGTTGAAGCCGGCCGACAGCTCCTGCTCGGCCTCCAGCAGGTCGAACGGAGCGCGTTGCAACTCCGCCAGCGCGGCGATAAAGAAGACGATAGCCGCCAGCGGCTGGATCATGACAAACCAGACCGGCCGTTGCGCATCGACGATGACGCCCATATCCATGCTGTTGGCCATCATGATCGGGATGAGGATGATGATGCCCAGCGCCAGCTCGTAGCTGATCATCTGGGCCGAGGCACGGATGCCGCCCATCACGGCGTACTTGCTGTTCGAGGCCCAACCGGCCAGCACGACGCCATAGACGCCGATGGAGGTGATGGCCAGGATGAACAGCACGCCAACGTTGATGCCCGGCGCGATAGCGAAGTAGGGCAGAAACTTCCACGGGCCAAGCCTGAAAGCGGGCGCCCACGGAATGACGGCCAGGATCAGAATGGCGGGAATGACGGCCAGCATCGGAGCCAGGTTATAGATGACCCGATCGACCTTGACCGGCGTCGGATCTTCCTTGAAGAACAGCTTGACCGCGTCGGCCGCGGGCTGCATGAACCCGCCCAGGAATCGCCGCTCGCCACCGCGCCAGGGGATGGGAATGTATCCCGCCCGGTTGGGGCCGATGCGCGCCTGCATCCGGCCCAGCACCTTGCGCTCAAAGAGCGTGGTATAGGCGAAGCCGGTGATGACGGCCAAACTGATGATGAAGCCGAGGATCAATGCGCGAATCGCTATCTCGATGGGAGCCATAGGCTGTTCCTCTTAAATAGTTATTCCACTACGGGCCGCCACCATTGACCCTGAAAATGGGCCGGGTGACTCCGTAGCTTGATTATGTCTGTTAATCCGCTGCGGCCGCCTCGATCACGGCCGGGGCGCGCAAGCTGACCGTCGCCGGGACGACGCCCATCGGCCGGTAGCTGGATATGCCGCACAACAGGCCCACGCCGGACGGGGCCGATTCGCTGACGGCGGTTTCAACCTCATAGGTTTCGCCCTCGGCGACCACGGTCAGGTCGTCGCCGTCAACAATAGACAGGGCCGCCGCGTCGACCGGGTTCACAAAGAGCGTGGGCCAGGTCTCGCGCGAGTGCAACAGCTTGGTGTAATCGATCAGCGTCCCGCCGGTGTAGAGCGACGGGATGCGCATGATGCGGAAGCCGCCGTCATCGGCCGAAACCGGCTCGGACGGCAGGTCGTATGGCGCGGGGGCGTTGGTTTCCGCGGCCGAAGCCCACTGCTGCCCCAGACCGGCCTTGTTGGTGTGGGCTGTGCCGCCATAATAAAACTCGGGGCCGCCGATGATGGGCCATTGCGGCTCGATATGGGTCAGCGTCCGGTAGTCCATCTCCTTGTAGGGGGCAGTCGCCTTGGCCAGCTCCTTGAAGACCAGGCTGGCGGCGAAGGCGGCCTTGCCCATGCCCACGCGCTCGCCAATCTGAGCCAGAATCTGCCAGTCGGGGCGCGCCTCGCCCGCGGGGGGGATGGCCGGATAGTAGCGCTGGACGCGCCGCTCGCCGCTGGTGAAGGTCCCTTCGCGCTCGGCCCAGCTCTGGGCAGGCAAGACCACGTCGGCCACGGCGGCCGTCTCGGTCATGAACAGCTCTTGCACCACCAGGAAGGACAATTGGCCACGGCCGTCCAGCAGCTCGTCGCCCACCGGGTCCGTCCCCAGGACGAATAGCGCCTCCAGGCTGCCGTCGGCCGCGCCGGAGTAGATGGCGGCGGCGTCCAGACCGGGGTTGGCTATAGCGCTGTAGCCGGGACCATAGGCCGGGTGGATGCCCATGTCCCACGCGCCTTGCGTGTTGGCGTGCGACCACACCGGCACCAGACCGCTGTTCTTGCGGCCCGCGTGGGCCACGGCCTCGTCCCCCTCGCCACGCTTCAGCAGCAGGAGATTGGCCAGCGTGCGGGCCAGCGTGTCGGTTTCCTGATAGGTTAATCCCTCGGCCCCGTAGAAGATGACCAGATTCTCGGCCTCCATCAGCGAGGCGGCCACGGCCGCGGGGCTGCCTTCTTCGGCCGCGCCGACATCCACATAAGCCATCGTCAGCAACTCGCGAGCGGCGGTCAACGCCTCGCCCGGGGCGCAGCGAATGGAATGGGTGGCGTGCTTGTCCAGCCGCGTGGCCCGCGCGTTGAGTACCACGAGCGTCGCGCCGCGATCGGCGGCCTGCTTGACGCGCAGCCACCAGACCGGCGCCTCCTCATGCAGGTCGGCGGCCACCACCAGGATGGCGTCGCCCTTGCCGAGGTCGAGCAGGTTGCTGCCGCGGCTGATGCCCACCTGGGCCACCACATCGCCGCCGGCCAGACGTCGCTCGGCCAGATCGATATTGCCGCTACCCAACCCCTGCCGGAACAGGCGCTGGAACTCGAAGTAATCCTCATTGCTCAGGCGCTCGCCCGTCACGCCGGCGACCGATCCCTTGTGTTGTTTCAGCTTGTCGGCGACGTAATCGAGGGCATCGTCCCAGGACACGGCCTCCAGGCGGCCGTCGCGCCGCACCAGGGGGCTATGCAGCCGCTGGGGGGCGTCGGCGAAGTGATGGACGAAACGTCCCTTGTCGCAAATCCAAATCTCGTTGACGGCCTCGTTCTGGCGCGGCACAATGCGCTTGATGACCCGGCGGCCGCCCGCGGTGGCTTCGCGCCGGGTGTCCAGCGTCGTATTGCAGCCGACCGGGCAATGGGGGCAGATGCTGGCCACCGGGTTCAGTTCCCACGGCCGCGCCCCAAATCGAAAGTCCGACGTCGTCAGCGCGCCGACCGGGCAAATATCGGTGGTGTTGCCGCTCCAATAGCTGTCGAACCCGGGATCGGTGAAGGTGACGATCTCCAGGCGGCGGCCGCGATTGTGGAACTCGATGACCGGATCATCGACGACCTCATCCTGAAAGCGGATGCAGCGGGCGCACTGGATGCAGCGCTCCTTGTCGAGGACGATCAGCTCGCCCAGCGGAACGCGCTTGTCCAGCTTGATCTTGTCCCGGAAGTCCATGCGGCTGGCGTCGTAGCCGTAGACCATCGTCAGGTCCTGCAACGGGCACTCGCCACCCTTGTCGCAAACGGGACAGTCGAGCGGGTGGCTCGTCAGCAAAAATTCAAGCATGTCGGCACGGGTCTTCTTGACCGGATCGGTCTGCGTGCGCACGACCATGCCCTCGCTGACGACTACCGTGCAACTGGTCTGCAACCCTTTGCCGAAGTTCAGCTTGATCGAGCCGTCGGGGTTGAGCACCTTCTGGCCGGTGGCGCGGTCGATGACCGGCAAGCCTATCTCGACCATGCACAGGCGACACATGCCGACAGGGTCCAGCTTGGGGTGGTAGCAAAACACCGGGATCTCGATCTCGATCCGCTTGGCAGCGTCGACAACCAGCGTCCCCTTGGGGACGGAAATTTCATTACCGTCGATGGTCAGATTAACCATATCACTCATAACATCACTCGTGGTCACTCTATAACCAGATGCCGCCGTCGCGTCATCGCGTCGCCGCGGCCACCGCGGCCTTCTTCACCTGTCCATTCGACCCGCCGGCCACCCGCGCCCGATATTCGGGCAGGAAGTGGTGGATGGACGACAGGATGGGGCTGGTGGCGAACTCGCCCAATGCGCAGAGACATTTGCCGGTCATGTTGCGGGCAATGCTCTCCAGTTTCTTGATGTCGGCCTCCGTGCCGTTGCCATCATAGACCCGCTTCATCACCTTCTCCAGCCAGAACGTGCCCTCGCGGCAGGGCGTGCATTTGCCGCAGGATTCGTGGCGGAAGAAGTGGATCATCTTCAGCGCGGCCCAGACCATGTCGGTATCCTCATCCATGAAGATGAGCGAAGCCGAACCCATCACGGAGTGGAAGGGCGTCAGGCCCTCGTAGCTCAACGTGGCATCGAGGGCGTCCTCGACGACGATGGGGCCGGAGCCGCCGCTGGGCAACAGCGCCTTGAACTTCTTGCCGTTTCGCATGCCGCCGGCCATGTTCAACAACTCGCGGTAGGTCGTGCCCAGCGGAACCTCATAGTTCCCCGGCTTCTCGACGTGGCCGCTGATGCAGACGATCTTCGGCCCGGGGCTGTCGGCCGTGCCCATGGATTTAAACCATTCGGGGCCATTGACCATGATCATCGGCACATTGGCCAGGGTCTCGGTGTTATTGACGACGGTCGGCTTGCTATAGAGGCCTTCGATGGCCGGGAACGGCGGCTTCGACCACGGCTGGCCCAGATTGCCGGCCAGTGACTCGATCAGCGCCGTCTCCTCGCCGCAGATATAGGCCCCCGCGCCGAAGTGGGTGTAGAACTCGACCGAATAATCGCTGCCGAGGATGTTTTGGCCAATGATGCCCGCCTTCCGGCACTCCTGCAGCGCGTCCTCGAACGCATAGGACGCATCCATGAACTCGCCGCGAATATAATTAAAGACCAGATGGGAGCCGACAGCATAGGCGGCGATGAGCGCGCCCTCGATGACCTGATGCGGGTTGTTCTCGATCAGCTCCCGATCCTTGAACGTGCCCGTTTCTGATTCATCCGTGTTGATGAGGACATACGTCTCGGGCGCGCCTTTGGGGATGAAGCTCCACTTGATGCCGGTGCCGAAACCTGCGCCGCCGCGGCCGCGCAGATTGGACGCCTTCATCAGGTCGATGACCTCAGCCGGCGTCATCGACAGCGCCTTTTTCAGTCCTTCGTAGCCGCCGTGTTCGCGATAGACATCCAGCTTCTTCAGATTCGGTATATCGCGATGCCGCAGCAGAATGTGTTCCATAATCTCAACCCTCAGGGCCGCGCATCCGGCAAAGCCACCGGCGGCGCGACAACCTATCAACTACTTGGCGTAACTGACGATGCGCTCGATAACGGACTGTTCGACCTCGCCCGCGGCCGCTTTGGCCCGCAGGTCGGCGATCAAATTGTCGAACTTCGTCTCGTCCAGACTCTCGTAGAACTTCAAATTGCACTGGAGCATCGGCGCGCGGTCGCAGGCCCCCAGGCACATGACCGTCTTAAGCGTGAACAGGCCGTCGTTGGTCGTGCCTTCTACCGGGATGTCCAGCTTGCGCGAGGCCATCTCGACGAAATCGTCTGCGCCACGCAGGGCGCAAGCCAGGTCATTGCAAACCTCCAGCACGTATTTACCGGTCGGCTCTTCATAATAGAGCGAGTAGAAGCCGGCCAGCGACAGGACGTGGGTCGGGTCCAGACCGAGGATATCGGCCACGTCTTTCATGGCCTCATCGCTCATGTAGCCATATTCGCGCTGGGCCAGGTGCATCAGATGCAGGATGGCCGATTTCTTCTGCGGAAACCGGGCCAGCAAGCCGTCGATCTCTTTGGCGTATTTCTCTCTAAGCACGATGCTCTCCAGAAGTAAGTCTCTACAAACGGCAGGCGCGATATTCACCCTACCGGTCAATCTCACCCAGAACAATATCGATCGAGCCGATCATGGCCACCAGGTCGGCGACGAAGCTCCCCCGGCCCATCATCGGCAACGAAGCCAGATTCACATAGGACGGCGTGCGGAAATGGACGCGGCCGGGCTTGTTGCCCCCGTCGCCGCGCAGATAGCAGCCGATCTCGCCCCGTGGCGACTCGATGACCTGGTAGACATAACCCACCGGCGCCGAGAAGCCTTCGGTCCATAGCTTGAAGTGGTGGATCACCGCTTCCATGCTGGTGCCCAGGTCCGCACGAGGCGGCGGCACGATCTTGTGATTATCGATGTTGACCGGGCCGGGCTTCAGCCGGTCGAGGCCCTGCCGGATGAGGCTCAGCGATTCCTTCATCTCGCGGATACGGACCAGGTATCGGGCGTAGACATCGCCCTCTTTCTCTATCGGCACGTCAAAATCATAGGTCTCATAGCCGCAGTACGGTTGGTCGCGGCGATTGTCCCAGTCGACGCCGGAGCCGCGCATGCACGGGCCACTAAAGCCCCAGGCGATGGCATCATCGTGGGAGACGACGCCGACGTCCTTGGTGCGCTTCAGGAAGATCGGGTTCCTGGTCAGCAGGGATTCGTAGTCGGCGATCTTGGCCGGCATGAAGTCGAGAAACTTGCGAACGGCCGGCACGAACTCTTCGGGCACGTCGCGCCACAGGCCGCCCGGCCGGAAGTAACTGACCATCATGCGCTGCCCGGCCACCATCTCGAAGATATCGAGGATGTATTCGCGCTCGCGGAAGCAATAGAGGAAGACGGACATGGCCGCCAGGTCGAGCGACGAGGTGCCCAGCCAAACCAGATGGCTGGCAATGCGCGAAAGCTCGGCCAGAATAAGGCGGAGCGTCTCGGCGCGGGGGGTGATCTCGATGCCCAACAGCTTCTCCACGGCCATGATGTAGCACATGTTGTTGGTCATGGGCGTGAGATAGTCCATCCGGTCGGTCATCACCAGCGCCTTCACGAAGCGCTTGTTTTCCATGTTCTTCTCGATACCGGTATGGAGAAAACCGATATCGGGAGCCAGGTTGACGACCGTCTCCCCGTCCAGTTCGACCAGGAGGCGCAGCACGCCGTGGGTGCTGGGATGTTGCGGCCCCATGCTGAGCAGCATATGCTCTTCGGGGTCGATGATCTCCATGCCCGTGCCGACTTTGGCGCGGAACTCTTCTACGCTGAGTTCCTGAATGCTATCGCTTGCTTGCGGTATCAAATAACTCATAATGAACTCCGGTCAGGAGCGACGAATCGCCTGAGTGACGAGCGGCACAGCGCGCGGCGCAAGCCGATCGTCGGGGCGCCATCATTCGTCATTCCCTGGCGCGCGGCTTTTTGGATTCGATCTCCTGCCAGTTGAAAGTGAACTGCACCTCTTCGTAGCCTAGCGGGTAGTCCTTTCGCAGCGGGTGGCCCTGCCAATCCTCGGGCAGGAACAGGCGGCGCAGGTGGTTGTTGCCGGCGAAGCGCACGCCCATCAGGTCCCATACCTCCATCTCCAGCCAGGTGGCCACGGGCCAGACGGGTTCAACCGTCTGCGGGCCTTCGTCGGGATCGTCGACCTCGACGCGCAACCTGATCCGGTGCTTGTGGGGCATGGATAACAGGTGATAGCTGACGGCGAAGCGCGGATAATCGGGCAGCATGTCGTCAGCGACGATATCGGACAGAAAATTGTAGCGCAGCTCGGGGTCGTCACGCAGCAGGCGGCAGGCGTCGACGATCTTGTTCTGCCGGATGATGAGGGTGCGCTCGCCGCGAAAATCGGACACGTCTTCGATCGCGTCGGGTAGCGCCGCTCGCAGTTTCTCAACTACCATGTCATCGCGTGTCATCCAAAACCTCTTGGGAATTACGAATTACGAATTACGAATTACGAATTGCGGAATCCGGATAGTTAGGCCCAGTCGGCCAGCTTTTCCTTGCGAACCTTCTCGTGCAACGTCATGACGCCGTCGATGAGCGCCTCGGGCCGCGGCGGGCAGCCCGCGACGTAGACATCGACGGGGATGATCTCATCCACGCCCTGGACGATGGCATAGTTATTGAACACGCCGCCGCACGACGCGCAGTCGCCCATGGCGATGACCCACTTGGGATAGGGCATCTGGTCATAGAGGCGACGGATCACCGGGGCCATTTTGCGCGAAACGCGCCCGGCCACGATCATCAGGTCGGATTGGCGCGGCGACGGCCGATTCAGCTCCATGCCGAAGCGGGAGAGGTCGTAATGAGCGGCCTGCGTGGACATCATCTCGATGGCGCAGCAGGCGAGGCCAAACAGTATCGGCCACATGGCGTTGCTGCGGCCCCAATTCACGACATCTTCCAGGCGATAGGTGACGACGCCCAGACTGCCGGCTTTTTGTTCTATTCCCATTCCAGGACTCCTTTCTTCCAGACCCACAGGTCGCCGATGATAAACATGGTCATAAAGATGAGCATGGCTGCCAGCCCGAAATAGCCGAGGTTGCGAAACGTGACGGCCCACGGCACGAGCAGGATGATGTCAATGTCAAAGAGGATAAACAGCACGGCGATGCGATAGAACTTCACCGGCAGGCGTCGTTGGGCCTCGCCGACGGCCGTCATACCTGACTCATAGGGGGCCAGGGCGCGCGCGCTCTGGCGCTTGGGACCCAGACTGAGGGACAGGATGGGCAGCAGCAAAGCAAAAAAGATAGCGACGCCAAGTAAAACGGCGACCGGCAGGAAATCGATAAGCGTTTGTTCCATAATCGCGCTCTGTTGTTGCGGGTAGAATGGCGGGATCTCGCAGCAACCCTGACGGAATCATAATCCCACCGCGCGAGATACGCCAATAAATACAACAGTTGAGAGAACTCAGGCGTCTCTCACGGTGTGAATTCTATCACAAGTAACTTGCAGGCCAAGAATTGATTTGTTAATCGTGGTTAACCGTTTTTCCCTTGACAATCAGCGCTCCTTGACTCTACTTCATCCCTTGAATTATAATTCAGTCAAGGAGAGTACACATGGCTATCAGATCGGCAATTACCGGCAAGAACCAGATCACCATCCCGGCGGCGATTGTGCGCGAGCTTGAATTGGAGCCGGGGATGCAGCTGGAATGGGAAGTTGATGAGGGCCGCGCTGTGATTATACGGCCGGTGATGTCGCGTTATGAGCTGGCAAAAAAGCTGGAAGGATCGCTGCGCCATATCCTCAAGCCCGGCGATGATCCGATTGGCGATCTGATCCGCGAGCGCGTGGAAGAGGACAAAGAGTACGAATAACGATGTTCACCCACCTGCTTGATACGTCAGCCTGGTTCATTCATGTTTTCAAGGAACCCGGATCTGAGCAAATCACCGAGCTATTCAGGGACGAGAAAAATCAGGTCGCCATTTCGGCTATCAGCCTTGTTGAAATGTATGCCCGGCTAAAGTCGGCCGGCCGGGCATCGGAGTTCGACCCGACGGTCGAGTTCTATCAGCAATTATTCCATGCCATTCTTCCCGTGACGGAGAAGGTTGCGCTTCGCGCCGTGTCCCTGCGGGACACAGCAACGACTCGCCTGCCGACAATCGATTCACTGATCGCCGCCACGGCCGCGCTGCAGGGGGCGGTCCTTGTCCATCGCGACGCGCATTTCAGTACACTGTCGCCTGATCAGGTGCAACAGCAGGCTCTATCCGAACCTTAGTCAAACGACCCACACCTGTGCTACACTATGGATATGGTTATGCAAGTCACTGTTAACTTGCCGGAAGAGACCTATCGTCGTGCGAAGCGGCTGGCGCAGTTGACACAGCGCGAAGTTGCCGACGTCCTGGCGGATACATTGTCCCTGTCGTTGCCCTCGTTGACAGAGGGTAAAGCACCTGCCATGCAGGATATGATCGACGCTCAAGTGATCGCGCTAACTGAATTGCAGCTATCCGCAAATGAAGACGAACGATTAGGCGAGTTACTCGATAAACAGCAAGCGGGAGAACTGACGGATGACGAACGCCCTGATTTGAACCGGTTGATGCAGGTCTATCAGGAAGGGCTACTCCTTAAGTCAGAAGCCCTGGCGGAAGCCGTTTCTCGCGGGCTGATCCCTCCTCTGTCTTCATGAGTCGCAGTCGAATTCCCGTTGAAGTGCGCGAGCGTGTTCGCCACGTCGCAGCCGATCGCTGTGGTTACTGCCTGAGCAGTCAGGAACTTGTCCTCGGCCGATTACAGTTGGATCACATCATCCCCATCGCTAAAGGCGGGACAGATGACGAGGATAACCTGTGGTTAGCGTGCAGCCTGTGCAACAGTTATAAGGGTATTCAGACCACTGGCGTTGACCCCCTGACGAACGCAATTGTGTCGCTGTTTAACCCGCGTCAACAAACCTGGTCGGGCCACTTTCATTGGTCTGAAGATGGAGCACAGATTGATGGGTTAACCCCCTGTGGACGAGCCACAGTGATCGCCCTGCAACTGAATAACGTTCTGGCCGTCACTGTCCGGCGTGGGTGGATACAAGCCGGGTGGCACCCGCCCAAGTAGTCGATAGAACGTCTGCCCCACTTGCGCTATAATCTCCCATCTAATGACCGCAGCATGTGAGCGACCCCTGGGCCGCCTTGCGAATCCTGCGTGATCGGCGGATGCTCTGATGACCGACACACAGGAGATCAAAAACCGGCTCGACCTCGTCGACGTAGTGCAGGACTACGGCGTGCAGCTGCGCAAATCGGGGCGCAATTACGCCGGGTTCTGCCCCTTCCATCCCAACACACGCACTCCCGCCTTCTACGTCTTTCCGGAGAGTCAGACGTGGCGCTGCTTCGGCGCCTGCGCCGAGGGCGGCGATGTCTTCTCCTTCGTCATGAAGAAGAACGGCTGGGACTTCAAGGAGACGCTGGTCGAACTGGCCAAGCGGGCCGGCGTGGAGCTGGAGGACAGCCGGCCGAAAGACGCCGCCCGCGAAGCGGCCGAAGCGCGCCAGATCGCATTGCTCGACACGGCCTCGACCTACTACCACCAGCTATTGCTCTACGCCCCGCAAGCCGAGACCACCCGCCGGTATGTGTCCGGGCGCGACCTCTCCGAAGAGACGGTGGCCGCCTTTCGTCTCGGCTTCGCGCTGGATTCATGGGACGCGGCCCGCACCCACTTCACCGGCCAGGGCTACAGCGAGGACGAGCTGATGGCCGTCGGGCTGCTGACCGAGCACGAGGAACGCCACACCCGCTACGACCGCTTCCGCGGCCGCCTGATGATCCCCATCCGCGATCTCGACGGCCGCGTCGTGGGCTTCGGCGCGCGCACGCTCGACCCTGACGGCGTACCCAAATACCTCAACAGCCCGCAGACGGCGCTCTTCGACAAGAGCAATCTCATCTTCGGCCTCGACATGGCCCGCCGCCACATCCGCGACAAACACGAGGTCGTGCTGGTGGAGGGCTATCTGGACGTGATGACCGCCTGGCAGCACGGCTTCCGCAACGTCGTGGCCCAGATGGGCACGAGCCTGACCGAGACGCAGCTACGCCTGCTGCAGAAACAAACCAAGCGCTTCGTGCTGGCGCTTGATTCGGACGCGGCCGGGGCCAAGGCGACGCTGCGCAGCCTGCAACTGGCGCGAGAGACGCTCGACCGCGATCTGGACGTGCGTTTTAACGCTCGCGGGCTGGTGCAGCTTGAAGGGCGACTCAAGGCCGACATTCGCGTCGTCACCCTGCCCGAAGGCCAGGACCCCGACAGCCTCATCCGCGCCGAACCGGAGGCTTGGCCCAGGCTTCTGGCCGAGGCGCGACCCGTGGTGGAATACGTCATTCAGGTGGTGGCCGCCGAACTGGCCCCCGACGACGCCAAGGGCAAATCGGCCGCGGCCGATCAGGTACTGCCTCTTATCGCCGACATCGCCGATCCGGTGGAGCAGGATCATTACCTCAACAAGCTGGCCAAGACGCTGGGGATCGGGGATGTCAATTCGCTGCGGCTGGCGGCGGCGCGGCAGAAGAAGGAGCGCGGACGACGGTCGGCACCACCGCGACCGGTTGAGCCACGACCCGCCCCGGCCGATGAATGGCATTCAGCCTATGTCCCGCCCGAGCCGGACGCGCCGCCGGATGATTTCGGCGCGCCGGCCCAAGCCACGATCAGCAGTGGCGGGGGCAAGATCGCGACGCGACGCCTGCGCCATTCGACGCAGCTGGAGGAGAACTTCATCCGCCAATGTCTGGAACATCCCGGCGCGCTATCGGCCGTGAACTTCCTGCTGAGCCGCCACAAGCAACCCGATGTGACCGCGGTCGATTTCGTTCGCGTGGAGGACAGGGCCTTGCTGGCGGTCATTGCCGAGCGCGCCACCCTGCCGGCGGTTGCAACGATCGAGGAATTGTGCGATAGTCTGGATTCGGCGCTCGCGCAGCGAGTCAAGGCGTTGTTCGCGAAATCGTCGACGCCGGGGGTAAAACTGGATCGGCTGCCCGATTCACTGGCGTTGTCCGTGCTCGATTGGCGACTGGAAAAGATCAGGGAGCACAATACCATTCTTAAGCAACTCCTCCCGTCCGGCAGCCAGGATGAGTCCAGAGATGAATTAACCCGGTCCTATCTGGATCAGGTGCAGGAAATGGGGCGTATCAATCGCGCTCGAGACGCCATGTCGGCCACCGGCCGTCGCCGCGCCGAGGAGGGTTTGAGCGGCCGTAAACACCGTTGATTCATTGGACTCTCAGCATCGAGGAAAGTACGATCGGTTGATTGCTTCATCCATGTCTCGCAGTTCGTCATTCCAAAACTTGAAGTAGTTTCTGTATGGAAATTTATCCGGACCCGGACGAGCCGGTGCAAAATATGAGCGACGCCCTGGATGAGGAGGCGGAAGAGGCGCCCAACGCCGAGCCGCTTGACGTCGATGCCCTGGTTCGCAAAGCCCGCCGCTCGCGTCAGATCGCCGAATCGGACGTGCAGTCGATCCTGGCCTCCGTCAGCGAAGAACAGGCTGACCAGCTCTACGAGCGCCTGCAGAAGCTGAATATTCGCATCGTCTCGGCCGACGGCGAACTCATCGACGACCCGGGGGGTATCGGCCTGCTTGATCGGCTGGATGATCTGGATGAGGCTGATGACGAGCTGCACAGGAGCGACGCCGAGGACGACCCGGTCCATACCTATCTGAAGGAGATCGGGCAGGTGCCGCTGCTGACGGCCGAGCAAGAGATTTGGCTGGCCACCCAGATGCAGGCCCAGCGCGTGCTCGAGCGGCTGAATCACGACGTGGGGCTGACCCAACCGGCCGGGGCCAACGGCCGTCGCGGCCGTAAACCCCCCGCCCCCGAGCAAGCGCCGAATACCCAAGCCGACCGCGCCGTCAATCAGAACGAACTGCGGGCACAGGTGATGTTGCTGAACTATCGCAATATGCTGGAGTGCTGGCAGTGCGTCCACGACAGCAGCAGCCACATCCACGTCGCCATGCCGGACCTGTCATCTCTGATGAACGAAGCCCGCACCCTGCGCGATGATTGGCAAAGCTCGCAGCGCTCCTATATCCACCGCTACTTGAATGACGGCACCTGGGGACAGGACGAGGCCTGGACCGATCTGGCCGAGTGCCTCTTCTCGGTCTTCACCGCCCTCTACCTGCTTCCGAACGAGTTGGCCGAACAGGTCGGCGACCATATCCGCGCCACGGGCCAGTTGCCGCGCGCGGCCGACGTCGAGGATTGGCTCTTCCCGCCCGACTCGTCGCTGAAATACAACGATTTCATGATCATCCACCTGGCTGAGGAGGCCAAAGGCCATCTGACCCGCGCCAATCTGCGGCTGGTGGTCAGTGTGGCCAAGCGTTACATGGGGCGCGGCATCCAGTTGCTGGACCTGGTGCAGGAGGGCAACGTCGGTCTGTTGCGGGCGGTGGAGAAATTCGACCACACCAAGGGGTTCAAGTTTAGCACCTACGCCACGTGGTGGATTCGCCAGGCCGTCAGCCGGGCTATCGCCGACCAGGCGCGCACTATCCGCATCCCGGTGCACATGTACGAGACGATCAACAAGATCGTCAAGATCCAGCGCGAACTGGTGCAGAAGCTGGGTCACGAGCCGTCGACCGAGGAACTGGCGCTGGCCCCCGAACTGGAATATCTGACCCCGGAAGAGATAGCGGCGATTAAAACGGCGCAGGATGCCAATCTGCCCATCGATCCGGCTCTGGAGAGGAAATGGCGGCAGGCAGTCAGCAAGATCCGCGACATCCAGCGCATCGCCATGGACCCGATGTCGCTGGAAACGCCGGTGGGCAACAACGACGACGCGACCGAGCTGGGCGATTTCCTGGCCGATGAGAGCATCCTGGAGCCGGGAGACGCCGCATCGCGTGAGTTGCTGCGCGAGCAGATCCGCAATGTGCTGGAGGCGCTTAACGAGCGGGAGCGCGAGGTGCTGGAGATGCGCTTCGGGCTGAACGACGGCAACGACCACACCCTCGAAGAGGTGGGCAAGAGCTTCGGCGTCACGCGGGAGCGTATCCGGCAGATCGAGGCCAAAGCCCTGCGCAAGCTGCGCCACCCCAGCCGCAGCCGGTCGTTGCGGGATTATTTGCAGTAGGCAGCCGTGCCGCGGCCTAAAACCCCTCCAGCATCGACAAATCCACCACCCCCCGCGCCAGCCCGGCCACCCGCTGCAGCAGCGCCAGCCGGTTCTCGCGCACGGCCGCATCCTCATCCATGATCAGCACCGCATCGAACAGCCGGGTGATATCCGGCTCCATCTTGCGCAGCGAGGCGACGAACGTCTCCACGGTGCCGCCGGCCGCTCCTTCCGCTTCCAGCAGCCCGGCCACCAGAGCCTGCTCCTCCGGCAATCGCAGGTGATCCGGTTGCAAGGTATAGGTCTCCTTCAACGGTCGGGTGATGCGCACGCAACGGGCGTAGGCGTTGAGCAACGTCTCCCAGGCCTCGTCGCGCGTGGCCTCCAGCAAGGCGGCCGCGGCCAGCGAGGCGGCGTAGGGATTGTGGGTCTGTTCGGCCAGCACGGCCCGGACGACGCTGGTTGGGTAGCCTGCCTCACGCAGCACGCCCTCCAATCGGCCGCCGATGAAGGCCAGCACGTCTTCCCGCGTCGATGAATCCCAGGCCACGGGCAGCAGCGCCCCGGCCTCGTCGAGAGCCGCACGCAAGTCGAACTGCCGGCGGTTGGCGGTCAGGTTTTCGATGAGGTGCAAGGCGGCGCGACGCAGCGCGAAGGGATCGTTGGAGCCTTTCGGACCTAACCCGGCGGCAAACAACCCGGCCAGGCTATCCAGCCGGTCGGCGATGGCGATGGCCATGCCCGGTCGCGTCCGGCTCACGCCGCTGTACTGCTCGGCAATGGCCGCAGCCACCTCATCCGGCTCGCCGCTGCGCAGGGCGTAATGGCCGCCCATCAGGCCTTGCAACGAGGTCATCTCCACGACCATGCTGGTCGCCAGGTCGGCCTTGGCCAGCGAGGCGGCGCGTTCGGCCGTGGCGCGCTCGGCTGCGGTTAGCTCCAGCATCCCGGCCACAACCGGCGCCAGCTTCTCCAGCCGGTGGGTCTTGTCCAGAATAGAGCCAAGCTCGGTCTGAAAGGTCAGCTTGCCCAGGTCGGGCACAAACTCCGCCAGAGGGCGCTTGATATCCTTGTCATAGAAGAACGCGGCGTCGGCGAAGCGGGCGCGGATGACGTGCTGGTTGCCGTCACGCACGATGTCCAGATGTTCCGCGTCGCCGTTACGAACGGCGATGAACCAGGGCAGCAGCCGATCGCCCTTGTAGACGGGGAAATAGCGCTGGTGCTTGCGCATGACGGCCACCAGCACCATCGCCGGCAAAGCCAAAAATCGCTCCTCAAACGAACCCAGCAGGGGCGTCGGCCGCTCCACCAGATTGGCCACCTCATCCAGCAAGGCCGGATCGTCGGGCACGATGCCATGAACCGAACGCGCCAGCTCGGCCACGCCGGCGGCGATGGACTTCCGTCGCGCCTCAGCGCTGAGGACGATCGTCGCGTTTTCGATGGCGGTGCGATAATCGGCCGCGTGGCGCACCTCGGTGGCCGGGGAGCCGTCAGGACGCAAGCCATAGGTGACGCGCCCGCCGGCCACGCCGGCATAGCTGAAGGGGACAACGGCCGGGCCATGCAACGCCAGCAACCAGCGCAACGGGCGGCTGTAGCTGACGTTCGTCTCGTTCCAGCGCATGGACTTCTCGAATTTGATGCCGGCGATCAGGTCGGGCAGCCGTTCGGCCAGCACCTCCAGCGACGAGCGGCCCGTCTCGCGCACGACGACTGAGACGTAGCGCTTGCCTCCCTCCTCTACCACGGTCAAATCATCCACCGACAGACCGCGGCTGCGCGCGAAACCGGCGGCGGAGGAGGTCGGATTACCGCCGGCGTCGAAAGCGCGATCGGCCGGGGGGCCTTTCACGGCCGTCTCCAGATCGGATTGCCGCGCCGACAGGCCATGAACCATGACGGCCAGACGGCGAGGCGTGCCCTCTATTTCGACACGCTCGTAATCCAGACGGGCGGCGGCGAGCATGGCGGGCACGGCCGCCTGCAATTGATCAAGCGCCGAATTGAGATCATCGTGGGGCAACTCCTCGCTGCCGATCTCCAGCACGAAGGGATCGCCGTCTTCGGGGGTGGCGAGCGACGGGCTATCCACGCGCGTATCTTGCTTTTCATGGCCCGCGTCTTTTGCCCAAGTCTTATTATCGGCAAAGGGGTACTCCAACGTCTGTCGCTGCTCGATATAGGCCAGCGACACCTTGTTGGCGATCCGCCGCATGCGGCCGAAATAGTGGGCACGTTCCGTCACGCCGACCGCCCCGCGCGTGTCCAGCACGTTGAAGAGTTGCGAGCATTTCAGGTTGTAATCATGCGCCGGGGCCACCAGCCCCGCCTCGATGCAGCGCAAGGCCTCGCGCTCGTAGGTGTCGTAGATCATCTTCAGCGCGTCAACGTCGGCCACATTGAAGTAATATTTGCAATGCTCGATCTCGGCCTGCAGGAGGGCGTCGCCATAGCGCACGCCCGCGCCATAATCCATCTCCCAGACGCTGTTCTTGCCTTGCAGCGCCAGGGCGATGCGGTCCAGGCCATAGGTGATCTCCACCGATACCGGATGGAGATCGACGCCGCCGGCCTGCTGAAAATAGGTGAATTGGGTGATCTCCTGCCCATCGAGCCAGACCTCCCAACCCAGACCCCACGCGCCGAGAGCCGGCGATTGCCAGTTGTCCTCGACGAAGCGGATGTCGTGCTCGCGCCGGTCGAAGCCGATGGCCTCCAGGCTGCCCAGATACAGCTCAATCGGGTTGCCGGGATCGGGCTTCAGGATGACCTGCAACTGGTAATGCTGTTGCATGCGGTTGGGGTTGTCGCCGAAGCGGCCGTCGTCGGGCCGGATGCTCGGCTCGATGTAGGCCACGTTCCACGGCTCGGGGCCGAGGACGCGCAAGATGGTGGCCGGGTTCATCGTGCCCGCGCCGACCTGCACGTTGTATGGCTGCCAGAGGAGGCAGCCCTGATCCTGCCAATATTCCAGCAGGCGAAGGTTCATTTTTTGAAAACTAAGTTTCTCGGAGGCCATGCTATTTGCTATCCAGATATGCGTTTATTCCGTCAGCGACGGATCAGCCGGAGATTATACCACGATGGGCGGTTACGTCAGGCTTCCGATCGTAAGGGCCGGTGATTTTCAGATATCGGGAAACAGACTTGTTGCAAACCCCCGATCTGGCTACACTGTTCACCAGCACAGATGTTTGGATCATCCGCCCTTCCCGCCATCCTCGACCACCTTCGCGCCGACCGTGACTTCGTCGCCAATGTCGTCGCCTGGGAGCGCATTCCAGCCCATCCGGGCCGCTATGTCCCCATGCCGGAGACGGTCGATCCCCGACTGGCGGCCGCCTTGCGCGAGCGCGGCATCGAGCAGCTCTATACCCATCAAGCTCTGGCCATCGACGCTGTCGGCCGCGGTGAAAACGTCGTCGTGGCCACGGCCACGGCCAGCGGCAAGTCGCTCGTCTATACCTTGCCCGTCCTGTCGCGGTTGGCGGCCCGACCCGACGCCCGCGCCCTCTATCTCTTTCCCACCAAGGCGCTGGCCCACGACCAGGAAGCGGAGACGGCGGCCATCGTCGCGGCCGCGCGGCTGCCCGTTCCCGTCCACACCTACGACGGCGACACCCCGCGCGGCAAACGACCGGCCATTCGTGGCTCGGGCGGCGTCCTCATCACCAACCCGGACATGCTCCACGCCGGCATCCTGCCCTTTCATCCCTCGTGGCGAAATCTGCTGGGGGCGCTGGAGTTCGTCGTCGTCGACGAGATCCACACCTATCGCGGCGTGTTCGGTAGCCACGTGGCCAACGTCCTGCGGCGGCTGCAACGCCTGTGCCACTTTTACGGCAGCGATCCCCTGTTCATCTGCGCCTCGGCCACCATCGCCAACCCCAAAGAGCACGCTGAACGATTGATTGAACGCCCGTTCACCCTGATCGACGACTCCCACAACGGCGCGCCTCAGGGACGAAAGGACTTCATCCTCTATAACCCGCCCATTGTGGACGAAACATTGGGGCTGCGAGCCGGCACGGCGCTGGTGGCCAAGGACGCGGCCGCCACCTTTCTGGCTCAGGGCGTACAGACTATCGTATTCGCCCGCGCCCGGCAGACGGTGGAGCTGCTGCTCAGCTACCTGCGCGACGAGTTGACCTTTATGGGACTTATGGAACCGGCGGCCGGGGGCGAGATGTCGGCCGCGGGCGGCGGGCTACCCCCCGTGGTGGGCTATCGTGGCGGCTACCTGCCGCTGGAACGACGGGCCATCGAGGCCGGGCTGCGTGACGGCTCGGTGCGCGGTGTCGTGGCCACCAATGCCCTGGAGCTGGGCATCGACATCGGCGCGCTCGACGCGGCCGTGCTGACCGGCTACCCCGGCACCATCGCCGCCACCTGGCAGCAGGCCGGTCGCGCCGGTCGTCGCGCCGCGCGTTCGGCGGCCATGCTCGTGGCCGGACCCGGCCCACTCGACCAGTACCTCTGCCTGCATCCGCGCTTCCTCTTCGGCCGCTCGCCGGAACACGCGCTGACCAATCCCGACAACCTGCCCATCCTGACTCGCCACCTGCTCTGTGCCGCCTTCGAACTGCCCTTCGCCGACGGTGAGGCGTTCGGCGGTTTCGACCCGGTGCGGCCGGTGCTGGAGGAGCTGGCGCGCGAGGGTGAACTGCACGCCACCCGCCATCAGTTTCATTATGTCGGTGACGGCTCGCCGTCGACCGGGGTCTCGTTGCGCACCGGCGGAGACGACACGGTCGTTATCCAGGAAGTCGGCGGCCGGGGATCGGGCAGCGAGCAACCCAACGTCATCGGCCAGATCGACCTCAGCAGCGCGGCCGTGACCGTCCATGAGGGGGCCATCTACATGCACCAGGCGCAAACCTACCTCGTGGAGCATTTCGATTGGGACGGCCGCATCGCCGATGTGCGCCCTGTGGACGTCGATTATTTCACCCGGGCCACCGCCGGCAGCAACATCCGGCGGCTGGAGGCGGTGGATGAACGGGAACCCGGCGGTCTGACCGTCGCCGGAGGCTTGACGGTCGCCCACGGCTTGACGGTCGCCCACGGCGAAACGACGGTCATCACCCAGGCCATGGGGTATCGCAAAGTGCGCCGCTACACCAACGAGACGCTCGGCTTCGGCGATATCGACCTGCCCGCCCTGACCCTGGAGACCACCGGCTACTGGCTGGTCTTCGGCGAGGAACTGACCGAACGCCTCTACGATCTGGGTATCCTGCTGCGTCCCAATGATTACGGCCCCAACTGGGCGACGCAACGGCAGCTGGCGCTGGAGCGCGACGGCCGTCGCTGCCGAACCTGTGGCGCGGCCGGCGAGGAGTCGGCGCTGCACATCCACCACATACGGCCGTTCCGCGAGTACGGCTATGTGCCGGGCCAAAACGAAGCCTACAAGATCGCCAATCAATTGGACAACCTGATCACGCTCTGCCCCAGCTGCCATCGCCGGGCCGAGTTGGGCCGACAGACGCGATCGGCGCTGTCGGGCCTGGGCTATGCCTTGGGCAATCTGGCGCCGTTGTTCCTCATGTGCGACCCCAGCGACATCAGCGTGTCGGTCGAATCGATCAGCCCGGTGACACGCGCGCCTACGCTGGTCGTCTATGAAAATGTACCCGCCGGGGTGGGCTTCAGCCGGCGACTCTACGAGCTGCACGATACCTTGCTGGCGGCCGCGCGCGAACTGGTGACCGATTGCCGCTGTGCTTCGGGCTGTCCGGCCTGCGTCGGCCCGCCGGGCGACATCGGGCCGGACACAAAGGATGTGACGCAAAGGTTATTATGGATATTGACGGGCGGTTCCGGCATTCAGTAAAGCGCAGATTAGAATCGTCAGGGCCGGCAACCCCGGGAAAAATGAGATAGATATTGTGTATACACACATGTAGATGTATATTATTCGTGAGGTGAGCACAATGGGACAACTCTATCGCACACAAATACTTCTGGAACGGCAACAACACGAAAACCTGAAGGAACTGGCCACGGCCGAAGGACGCAGCATATCCGAGATAATCCGTGAGGCAGTGGCGGGCTATCTGGTTGAACGGGACGAACAGCACGAGCAACAACAATGGGCAGAGGCTATGGAAGAACTAGCGAAGATCCGCAAGGATATCGAAAGTCGTTTCGGCGTTTATCCTGGCGACCTGGTGGCTGAGGTAAGGGATGAGCGCACGGATGAGTTGTGGCGAGTATTCCGATTGCTTATTGAAGTATTAGGACGCGACCACAATAGTCGGCCAACCGATCCGACAACAACAAGGTTAGCTTGATATGACCATCCCTTATGATGACTTCGGCGGCTCCGGCCCCGTGCTCCATTTTTCTCATCCCAACGCCTACACGCCGCGTTGCTTTCGCCGCTTTCTGGCGCCGCTGGCCGAGCGCTATCATGTCATGGCAAGCCACCACCGGCCGCTGTGGTATCTCTCGCCCGGCGCGCCCGCCGTCCCCGATCCCAGTGAATTCACCGGCTGGGATGTGGTGGCCGAGGATTTTCTGCGTTTTCTCGAGCAGGAGAAACTGGAGGGCATCATCGGCGTCGGCCACTCGCTGGGCGCGGTTGTCACGATGAAGGCTGCGCTGCGCGAGCCGGATCGCTTTCAGGCGCTGGTGCTCATCGAACCGGTGTTCCTGCCGCCGGCGCTCCTGGATGCGGCTCGCGCCAACCCGCAGGCCGCCGCCGAGCGACCGTTTGTGCTGGCCGGCCTGAACCGGCGCGACCGCTGGCCCAGCCGCCAGGCCGCCTTCGACCGCTATCGTCAAAAATCGGTCTTCGCCAACTTCCCCGATGAGACCCTGTGGGATTACGTCAACGAAGGGCTGCACGAAGACCCGGCGACGGGCGAGTTTGTCCTCAGCTACCCGCGGGCCTGGGAAGGGGCTTTCTATGCCCGGCCGCCGCTGGATGTGTGGGAGGAGATCCCCTGGTTGGACGTGCCGACATTGGCCGTGCGCGGCGCTGGGTCGGACACGCTCTTCGCCGAACCGTGGGCGCAATGGCAGACCCTGCAGCCGTCGGCCGCATTCGTGGAATTCGACGGTCAGCCGCCGTTGGGCCACATGCTCACTATGGAAGCGCCGGACGACGTGGCCGCCGCTGTTTTGCATTGGCTGGACGACAGGGGATTATAGAGCTTGCCCGGCGATGGCGCGCCCCCGGACATTCATCCTCCATCGTCTTACTCTGGAAATATTCGTTTTTTCGCCCGATTTACCATTTTTGGGTACATTTCAAGTATAATGTCGCCACCCGATACGGGTCTTTAAAAGGAAAATTTGGCAAGCTTGAGAGGAGAAAGAATGACAATCAAACGCACAACCAGTTTAATCATGATTCTTCTGTTGGCTTTCGCTCTGGTCGCCTGTGGCGGTGGGGGCGACAAGGAACCGGCGGTAACGATCGAGCCGATAGCGACGACCGTTTCGGAACAGCCCACAGATGAGCCTCAACCCACCAAAGTCCCTGCGCCGACAGAGGAACCCGCCCCTACCGGGCCGGTGGCCCAAAGCTCATTCCAGGATGCCATACAAGCCACCATCCAGATTGAGGCCCAGGGCAGCTTCATGGATCCGGAATTCGGCATGCAACTCAATTCCGCGGGCCGGGGGTCGGGCTTCATCATCGATCCGTCGGGCATCGCCGTGACCAATAACCACGTCGTCACCGGCGCGGCCTTCCTTCAGGTGTATGTGCAAGGTCATGACAAACCACTCAACGCCAAGGTCCTGGGCGTGTCCGAGTGTTCCGATCTGGCGGTCATCGACATCGAAGGCGACGGCTATCCGTTCCTGGATTGGGGAACAACCAGCCCCAAGATCGGCACCGAGGTTTACGCGCTGGGATACCCGCTGGGCGATCCGGAGCCGACGTTGACCCGTGGCGTCATCTCCAAGGAGCGAGCCGACGGCGAGACATCCTGGGCCTCGGTTAATAACGTCCTCGAGCACGACGCAACCATCAATCCCGGAAACTCCGGCGGCCCGCTGGTCACTGCCGACGGCAAGGTCATCGGCGTGAATTACAGCGGCAGTTCCGGCACCTCGCAATACTTCTCCATCGCCGCGAGAGACGCAATTCCTATCGTCGATTCCTTGCGCAAGGGCACCGATTTGGACTCCATCGGCATCAATGGCGAGGCCGTCATCACTGGTGACGGCGACACCGGCATCTGGGTCGCCTCGGTCGAGTCCGGCTCCCCGGCCGACAAGGTCGGGGTCGAGCCAGGCGACATCATCACCAAGCTGGAAGGGCTGGTGCTCTCTGTCGACGGCACGATGGCCGACTATTGCGACGTGCTGCGCAGCCGCAACGCCACCGACCCGATGAAGATCCAGGTTCTGCGCTTCGCTACCCAGGAAGTCCTGGAAGGCCAACTGAACGGCCCCAAGCTGGAACAATCCTTCTCGTTCGCCCAGGCCGTTGAAGTCCCGGAAGAATCGACCGGTAGCAGCGCCGGCGGTGGTACCGTCACCTATCAGAACTTCGTCGGGATCACCGACGATGCCGGCGCCCTCTACGTTGAGGTGCCGGAGGAATGGTCGGATGTCGACGGCTCGAACTGGATCGGCGATGACGGGTCGGTTCTGGGCAGTGGCTTGTCCGCCTCCACCGATCTGGAAGGGTTCAATACCTCATTCACGACCCCCGGAGTGCAGATTCTCGCCGGCACCCAGTTCGGCGATTCCGCAATGGGCGATCTGCTGGATACCGTCGACTTCTCGGATAGCTGCACCTACGACGGCCGCTTCACCTATTCAGATGCGGTCTACAGTGGCGAGTACGACCAGTATTCGAACTGCGCCGGCCAAGGCAGCATGGTCATCGTGCTGGCGGTCGAACCAGCCGAGAAGAATTACTCCATGGTTGTCCTGGTTCAGGTTGTCACCGAAGCCGATTTGGACGCGCTGGATCAGATTCTGAACACCTTCGTTGTGGTCGGCGACCTCCCCGGTTAATGAATCAACAATAGCGGGCGGCCGCTGGAACGCTGTAGAACGAAAAAAGGACGGGCATAACAACCCGTCCTTTTTATTTTGCATCGTTGACCGTGCCGGCTACAGTTTGCGGTTCCGGTCGCGGTTCATCCAGCGGCCGACCAGCTCCTCGATCCGATCGGTGCGTTGCCGGACGACGGTGCAATCGGGCAACGCCTCCAGGAACATCTGGCCATAGCGCTTCGTCGCCACCCGTTTATCCAGCACCAGCACGACCCCCTCATCGGTCGTGCGACGAATCAGACGGCCGAACCCCTGTCGAAACCGCAGCACCGCCTCCGGAATCGAATACTCAAAAAATGGGCTTTCGTACGTCTCCGACCGCGCGGCGAAGATGGGATCGCTCGGCACGTCGAACGGCAACTTGGCGATGAGCAGCGCCGTCAGGGCCGGGCCGGGGATATCGACGCCCTCCCAGAACGAGCGCGTGCCCAACAGCACCGACCGGCCGCCCTCGCGCCGGAACTGTTCAAGGAGTTGCTGGCGCGACATACCCTGTGTTTGAGCCAGCGTCGTGATTTTACGCGACGACAGCGCTTTCTCAATGGCCGTCGCCGTCTGCGACAAATGGTTGTTGGCTGTAAAGAGCACCAGCGTGCGGCCGCCCAGCGTCACGGCTGTGTCGATAATGGCTTGTTCCAGCGCCTGCTGGTAGCCGGGCTGATTCGGCTCGGGAATGTCGGTGACCAGATAGAGCAGCGTGGAGTTCTTGTAATCGAAAGGCGAGCCGACGGCCAACTCATCGGCATCGTGGGCGTGCAGCCGGTCGCGCAGGTAGTCGAACGACGCCTCCGGCCGACCATGACCAGCCGTGCGCAGCGTCGCCGAAGTCAGGATCACCGTCTCCTTGTTCTGGAAGATATGTTGCTCAACCAGCGGCCCAACATGCAGCGGAGCGGCATGGAGAGAGATGGTATCCTTAAACTGCTCGATCCAGTAAATGATCTCCGGGTCGGGCTTCAGCACCAGTGCGTCGAGGTTCACCCGCGCCTCTTCCAGCATTTGGCAGTTGCTGACCAGTGCGGCCCGCAGCTCGTCCTGACCCTCGATATCGACCGATTGGGACAGATCGGCCACTGTCTGGGCCAGCTTTTGGAAACCCTTGACGATGACGGCGTACAACTGGCTCAACTCGGCCCATGCCTCCTCGATCAACGGAAAGTCGGGCTGGACGCGCACGGCCTGGGTCAACCGGGTCTGGATGGCGAACTGGCTACGCTCGCGCGTCTGCCCACGCAGGAAGAAATCAACGGTGGTGAAGAACTCCTCCGTCCGCAGGGTGGCCAGCGAGGCGTCGACCCGCATGCGCTCGGCCAAGGCATCGACCGACAAGCTGATATCTTTGGGCGCGGCGGCGGCGATCCGCTGCTGGGCATTGGCCACCAGTCCGGCCCTCGGCCGCGTCACTTCCTCCAATATCGCCTCCAGAGAGCGTCGGTCGGCGCGGAAGCTAAGGCCATCGGTGACGGCCGCCTCGAGGTGATGGGCCTCATCGATGATCAGGTCCTGAAAATCGGGCAGCACCAAACCCGACGATCTCAGATCGGCCAACAGCAGCGAATGGTTGACTACTACCAGGTGAGCCAGTTCGGCCTGACGGCGAGCGTTGTGGAGCGGGCAGTTTTCGGCCGCGCAGACGTCGCTGGTGCAGGTCGGGTTTTCGCCGTTAATCTTGGCCCAGGCCAGCCGCTCGCCCGGGGTGCGCAGCGCGATCTCGCCCACGTCGCCCGTTCTCGAATGGGGCAGCCAAAGCAGGATACGGGCATAGAGAGCCATCTCGTCGGCGCTGCCGGGGCCGGCGCGGCGCATTTGCTGAAACAGGCGCGTGCACAGGTAGTTGCTGCGCCCCTTGCGGATGGCCGCGCGGAGTTCAATGCCTAACGTGTCGCGCAGGGCGGGGATATCCTTGTCGATCAGCTGGTCTTGCAGGTTGATGGTGTTGGTGGAGATGACGACCCGTCGGCCGTTGGTTGTGGCCCAATAGGCGGACGGCAGCAGATAGCCCAGACTCTTGCCCGTGCCGGTGCCGGCCTCCACCAGAACGTGACGGCCATCATTGAACGCCTCGGTGACGGCCCGCAGCATCTCCACCTGTTGCGGCCGATGTTCAAAACCGGGAAAGGCGCGGTCGAAGCGGCCGCCGGGGCTGATCAGCGAGGTCAGCGCATCGGTATCAAGTGGAGCGGGCTTCTCCGCCGGAGACGGCACATCACCCTCCAGCTTGGGCGGCTCAAAGAGGCGTTGCAGCCGCCCGCGCATCCGTAACTCGTTGCTCTCAAAGGCCGTGCGTCCGCGTTCAGCCAGAACGTCTTCAAAGAACAACACCTCCGGCCAGCCGATCCGTAGCCCGGCCTCGACGATCTCCTCCAGCTCAGCCAGCGACAAGGCCAGCGCCCGCTCGCGCAGAGCCAGAAACAGCTCGACGGTCTGCTCGGCATCGACCTGGGCGCGATGGCGGCGGCCGTCGCTGGGCGGAAAGTTGAAATGATCGGCCAATGCGCCCAGGCTGAAGCGACCCGCTTCCGGGGCGAGGATGGCGGCCAGCGTCAGCGTGTCAATGCGATGGTTGCCGATGGCCAGCCGTGCCTCGCGCAGGAAACCCAGATCGAAATCGACGTTGTGCCCCACCAGGACATTATTGCCAAACCGGGAACGTAATTGCGGCCGCAGGGTCTGGATCGTGGGCGCGTTGGCCACCATCTCATCGGTGATACCGGTCAGTTGGGTGATGAACGGCGGGATATCGCGAAGCGGATTGACCAGCGAGGCGAACTCATCCAGGATGGTCGCCTCGCGAAAGGTGACGGCGGCAATTTCAATGATCTCGTCTCGAGATGGATCAAGCCCGGTGGTCTCCACATCGAGGGCGATATAGGTGGTTGGCATGAGGGAGATCGTACTCGATATGCGGCAATTATTCCATAGATAATAGCTCAAATGGTCGAATCCAATTTACCCGTGATCCACCAAACAAGGGAGGGGTATACCCTATGTTATAGATGGCTCCCGACCGCTAGGGCACATCGATCGTCAACAAGGTGCTCCAGTGACACTGGGTCGCGCCTGTCTCCGGCCGGGGGTAGATGGTGGCCGTAATAGAATAATCGCCGTCCACGACAAGCTGCCCGCCCTCCCCCCAAGTGAACCGCCCGGACGCATCCCGCGGCCAATCCCGGCAATCCGGCTCGCCTCCCTGAAAGATGCAATATCCGGCCACACGCTCCGTATGGGTGAAGCCCGCTTCGTTCACGAGAAACTCCACGCGGTCGATGCCCGCGCCGTTGCCCGACTCGCCCGGCGGCGGATTGAACAATTGGGCATCGACACGCAGCAGGAAGCGCGGATCGACGATTGGCTTATTGGTTTGGATAGTGGGCGAATCCGGGCAGGAAGTGACACCGCCGCTGATATTGCGCAGCACGGGCTGCATGGCCACCGGCGATGAATCGGTTGGCGTTGGAGTCGCCGCGGGGAGCGGTACGGGCGTTGGCGGGATGGTCACCGGCCGAGGCAGCGTCGTTATGTCAATATTACAGGATACAAACTGTGGCCCGGCACTGACCCAGAGGGGCTGATCGGCATCGTCCATTTCGACCAGCAGCCACGTCCCCAACGGGAACCCGGACGGGACATAGGCGATCGGCTGCAGCGATGTGCCCGGATTGGTCGACATCACCGGCGGCTCGTAGGCCACCCCCGGCCCGTTGCGCAGGTTGACGCCGGTGAGTACCGTGCAGGACGGGATCGTCGAATCGGGCGATTCGGCGGGGAGCGATGTGGCCGGGACGGCCGGAGCGGCCGAAGTATTTCCACCCCCCGACGCTTCGGCCGTCTGCGCCGCCATCGCCGCCACGGTCTCCCGCACAGATTCGGCGATCGCCTCACCACCGGGTGATGTCAACGACGGCGGGGAGTTGTCTCTGCCTCCACAGCCCGCCATCGCCAGCAAAATGACCATCCCGCCAAACACGAACAACCCCTTTATCATGTCCACCACCGAAAGCCCTCGTTTTGTCCGAGGTTGCAACCGATCTCCGTAGCGCTAAGGCACATCGATCGTCAGCGATATGGTCCAGTTACATTGCGAGATGAACGTCTCTTCCTTTGGAAACACGCTGACATCGATGTTGTAGTCGCCGTTCACGACAACCGCCCCGCCATTGCCCCAGGTGAGCTGGCCCAGGGCGTTGCGCGGCCAATCGCGACAAGACGGTTCGCCTCCCTGGAAGATGCAATATCCGGCGGTTCGCTCGGTATGGGAATAGCCGCTCTCCCGGACGAAGAACTCCACCCGATCGATACCCGCGCCGTCGCCCGACTCGCCCGGCGGCGGGTTAAACAGTTGCGCGAAGATGCGCAGCAGGAACCGCGAGTCGGTCTGGAAATCGGAATCGATATCGGGATCGTCAAGGCAGCCGGCGCCGCCGGAAATGTTGCGCAGGTCGGGCGGCAGGGCCGCGACGGGCGGGGCAAGCGTCGGGGTGGCCGTCGGCGGCACGGGCGGGATGGTCGATGGCGGCGGCAACGAAGCCGGGTCAACCGTGCAACTCACAAACTGTGACCCGGCGCTGACCCAGGCCACCTGTCCCGTGCCCTCGACCTCAACCTGAAGCCATGCTCCCTGTGGTCGTCCAACCGGCACATAAGCCAACGGCCGCGCCACGGTGTTAGGTCCGATCGATCCGACAGGCGGGTCATAGGCCAGGCCAGGCCCGGATCGCAGGTTAACACCGATGAGAGCCGTGCACGAGACGGCCGTTTCCGACGTGGGCTGAGCGACGGTCGGGTTGGCTGATACGGCCGTCGGTTCGGCCGTGGGGGGCGCGGACGTGGCGACGGAGGCCACCTCCGGCGTGAGAGACGGCGGCAAATCGCTCTCGGAGGTCGAAGTTCCGGCGGTCAGCGCCACTACCGTCTGGGCCACAGCGATAGCCTCCACCGTCTGCCGCACAGAAACGGCCACGGCATCCACGGTTGGGGGCGAGGCCGGAGTCTCTTTCCGGCCGCCGCAAGCCGCTGCCACGACACACAAGGCCAACGAGACAATCAGGGCAAGCCATTGTTTCAGCCTCATCATCATCCTCCTGCCTCCCCCGCTGTCAGCGCATCGATGCGCGGCCGGCACAGCCCCTGGACGACTTCCTCCAGCATGAAGGCATCGAACGGGAACTGTTCCTGCACTGCCACGCAGGCCTCATAATTGGCGAGAGCCTGACCGATCGCTTCGTTCGCCGCCGCCTGGTCGCCGGATTGAGCGAGCAGAAAACTCCGCCACTCGTAGACCGTGCCCAACGCCTGATAGATTTGGGCGATCAGGCGGCTGTTCCCGGACTCGACCAGCGGCCCCACGGCCGGTTCCAGCCGGGCGACGGCCTCGTCAATGGCCGCTCTGGCTTCGTCAACGGCTCCGATCCGGTAATAGGCGTCAGCCAGCAGGCGCAAGGCAACGCCCGCTTCATAGTTAGCCCCACTGGCGATGGGCAGTCCATACACCTCGACCTGCTCTTCGCCGGCGGCCACCGGCTCATAGGCTTCCAGCGCCAGCCGCGCCTCGGCAATGGCCGACTCAACAGCGGCCACCCGGTCGCCGGTGAACTCGTCAGCCTGAGAGTCGTCCAACAGAGCTTGCGCCTGCAGGAAATGGACGCTGCCCGCGCCGACCTGCGCCCGCGCGTTCTCGGGGTTTGTCTCCAGCGCCCGCGCGAAGGCCAGCCCGGCCGCCTCCAGATGGGATGGTTCGACGACTCCCCCCTCTTGCGCCAGATAGAGATTGCTCTGTCCGACGAAGTAGTGGGCTGTGTCGAGGTCGGGAGCCAGTTCCGCGGCACGCTCGAAATGGGTTAGCGCGCTCGCCTCATCGCCCAACAGTTGCTGGCGCAGGCCAAGCATCAGCCGCGCGGCCGCCTGCGCATACGGGTCCAGCTGCAACCAGACTTCTTCATCCGGGTTATCGATGTCGAATACGGGGATGTCCTTGACCAGGTTGTAGGTGCCGGCGGCCTGGTTGATATTCGAGCCAAATTGCGGCCGCGCGTAGATATGAGCCGACAAGGTGCCGAATTCGCCCTCCGGCTTCACCACGCCATAGACGATCATGTCGGCGTTGATATTCTCAGCCAGCGCGGCCGGGTCGATCGTGCCGGCGATCCCTTCCCCGACAATGCCGACCGGCACATGATTCTCGCCGGCCTGTCCGTCGTACCAGACGCTGAATTCCGACGCGGATTCGCCCGCCAGATCGATCCCGATTCGCTCGGCGATACGGCGGCCGCCGTCGTTGCTCGCCCTGGTCAACTGGCCGGTTTCATCAAGTACGGCAAATTCAGCCACGGCCACCTTGAAATCGCCGGTCATGGTCTCCGCGGGAGGGTTAAATACGCCCATGCTATAGAGGATGGCGGCGACCGTGCCCACCAACAGTAAGGCGGCCACCCCTACCAAAATCCGCTGATTGCGCGCCGCAGTGGCCAGCCGCCTGGCGCGTCGCTCGTCTTCCTCGGCCGCGACCCGCCCGGCCTCCAGGAACTCCGTCTCCACGACGCTCAAGGGATCGGGCGGATCCTCCGACCAGGCCAGCGCCTGCTCCAGCTTCGCTCCTCGGTAGAGCGCACCGGGGTCGCGGTTGAGGTTGAGCCAATCATTGACGTCGCCCGTTAGTTGTCGATGACGAATCAGCCCTTCACGATCCTGGTTCAGCCAGTGGCGCAGCGTCGGCCATTCACGAATAAGCGCCTCATGGCTCACCTCAACCACCTTCGTCTCGCCGGGCGGGATCACGTCGGTCGACACCAGGCGGGAGTCTATCAGAATATCGAGCACGGCCTCCAGCATCGGCTCATCGGTCGCGCGGGTGATCAACTCGCTAAATTGGGCACGTCGCCGGGTGTCGGGGGTCTCGCCGTCCATGCTTTCGCCCAGTTCCGTCAGGCGGACGAAGATCATGCGGGCGATGGGTCGCTGATCGGCGGTCAACTTCTGTTGCAGGACGGTCTCGGCCGTCCTGGCGATGGCCCCGCGCACGCCGCCGGACTCATTGTAGCCGGAGAGGGTCATCGTCCGGCCGCGACGCCGTTTCCATGTCTCCAGCAAGGCATGGGAGAGCAGCGGCAGCGCACCCGGTTCGTCACCTACGTCGTCGAGCATCAACTCGACCAGCCCCTCCTGGATCTTCCAGTTGTCGCGAGCCGCGGGCATGACAATGACGCGGAACAACTCCTCGCGGTTCATCGCGCCGATGTACTCCTGGTTGCGGGAAACCAGCTCGCGCAGCCCGTCATACTGGGCGCAGCGGGCGTAAAAATCGGCCCGCAGCACGACGACGATCAAGACCGGCGCATCATCACCCGCGGCCATTACCAGGTTGTTGATGAACGCCAGGCGCTCGGTTTCATGGCGGCCGAGCGAAAACAACTCCTCGAACTGGTCAACGACCAGCAGCAGGCGCGGATGTCCGGTTCCGTCCAGCGAACGAGCGGCCGCCCGGGCCAGCGCGTCGGGAGCAACGGCCAATTCGTCGCGCAGGGCGGAGACGGCCGTCAGATCGGCATCGGGCAACAGCGCGGCCGCCAGCGAGTCCAGTGGATGGGCAGTTGGCGTCATCACGCGGATGAGCCATTTGTCGGATCCGGAGGGCGGCAACGCGCCGTCATCGAGTTGCTTGCCTCGTCGCAACGCGGGCAACAGGCCGGCCCTGACGACCGAAGATTTGCCGCTGCCCGACGCGCCGATGACGGCCAGGAAGCGGGTTTGGCCCAGGCGGCCGGCGAGACGAGCCGTCAACGCCTCGCGGCCGAGGAAGTGGTCGGCGTCGGCCTCGTCGAAATACTGTAACCCTTTATATGGGGGTTCCCCCGGCTCGGGAGGCAGGCCCTCGACATCGAGGACAGCGGCCGAATTGACGAATGTCGATTCGACGTTGACAATCGCCCCGCGAAAGTCGCCGGAGAGATGATAGGTTTTACCGCCTGGCGTGTTGTCTTCGTTGGTTGGGGCGGTCATGATTTGAATCGCCGGTCGTCGCGATTTTTATGCCGCGCGGCCGGTCATCGAATGTTCATCGGCAGAAACACATGATGGTTGTAGTTGATGCCTGTTCCGGGTCGCCAGTCCGGCATTTCGCCCTGGATGCCCAGCGGTTTGCGGCCACTGCCGTCAATGTTCATGATCCACAATTGTGGCGGGTCGCCGGGATCGTCGGCAAATTCAAAGACGATCTTTTGTCCGTTGGGCGAGATGGTAAGCCCCCCGGCGAATTCATCTTTAAAATCAGTTAGTGGCGTCAGTTTGTCGCCATCGGGGTCAAATTCGTATGCGTAAATGTTGCTGTTCTCCTCGCCGAACTGGCCACCGGTGATGGCGAAGACAAAGCCGGACTCATCCGGCATCCAGTCCAGCCCCAGGACAAGCTCGTAGGCCTCCTTGTTGATGAGCGGTGTTCCGCCGTCACTCGCGCCGGGCTGAACCAGGCTGATATGGTCGCTGGAGGAATAGAGGATCCAGTCACTGGCCGGTGACCAGGCCAGACTGTCGGCAATGACGCCCGCGTTCTGACCCAGGATGAGCGAGTCGCCGCTCGATATGGGCGGATTGGCGCCGATCTGCGTCAGCAACCCTTCATAAAAGAGGAATCCGACCTTGGTACCAGTGCGATGCCAGGATGGATACGTCGCGCCAAAGTTGCTGTAGACATTGGTCCCGGTCAGGACAAACCGGGTTGAAGCCGAAACCGTCTGCCCCGCTTTGATGTCGGCAAACACAGCCGGATCATACCAACGCTTGCGACCATTGATGAGGACAACCTGCTGCTGGATATTTCCCAGGTCGGCGACGCCCGAGAAGGTGACGACCACCGCCGCGCCAGGATTGATAGTGATCAGTTCGGCCGTCGGCGCGCCTTCAACGAAGATCAGAAACTGCGATTCGGTTGTCTGATTTTCCACCTCGATCTTGACCGTCCCCTTGGAAAAACCGGCCAACCCGGCACAGAGTGGCGAATTGGTCAGCCGTTTCAGATCGCCGCCGGCAGCGTTGATGGTGTAGATATCGCTTTCATAGGTGGAGCAAAGTTGTTGATAGTCTGAGGCGAAGGCCAACGCGGCGCCATCCGGCCGCCATTGCAGACCGCGGATCCCCCTAAATGTTGCGTCGGGCAAAGGTGCCTTCCACAACTGACGGTCATTTGTACCATCGGAATTGACCAGCCGGATCTCGTGACCGCGCTTAAAGGCGATGACGCCGACGGCTGAGGACGCTCGCGAGTCGTCGGCCGATGTGAAGCGGGCCATGACGGTGACGAGCAGCAGAACCAATCCAAGAGCGACGTAGACAGCAGGCTTGCGAGATAACATCGTGTTCCCTCCAGTACCCGGGCGAGTTATTCAGACTCACCATCGCTATTCAATATTGTGGATTGTAAGATACTCTAGAATAGGCGGTGGTTTCCGATGTGTCAAGACGCAATGCGTTAGAGACGGGGGTTTTCCCGTCTACCAAGGGAAAGGCGTCGGCTCGATGCCGTAATACAGCTCCACCACGCGTCGAAACAGCGGCGCGGCCACATCCGACCCCTCCCCGGCATGCTCCAGCACGACGGCGATGGCCAATTCCGGCCCTTCGACGACCCGCCCGTCGGGCGCTGTGAACGGCGCGGCCGGAGCGTAACCGATGAACCAGGCGTGAGGAAGTCCCGGCGGGGCCTCGGCCGTGCCGGTTTTGCCGGCCACGGGCACGGGCATGCCCACGAAGCGGTGGGTGGCCGTGCCGTAGCCGATGTGGGTGACATCCCACAGGCTCTCGCGAACGACGGCGATTTGCTCGGCCGAGAGGGGCAGGGTGCCGTTGACGACCGGAGAGGGTGACTCGCCCGGGGTCATGCCGGCCTCGCCGATATGGTCGACCAGGGTCGGCCGATAGAGCGTCCCGCCGTTGGCAAAAGCCGCGGCTATGTTGGCCATCTGTAACGGCGTCACCTGTACATAGCCCTGGCCGATGGCCATATTGACGGCATCACCGGTGGCCCAGCCTTCGCCGATGTTGGCCAGCTTCCATTCCGGATCGGGGATCAGCCCGGCCGATTCGGCGATACCCTGGATGCCCGTCGGTTGGCCCAGCCCAAACTCGCGGGCGATGCGCGGCAGCAAGGTGTTATCCACCCCATCGATGGTGTAGCCAACGTCATAGAAACAGGAGTTGCACGAGACGACCAACGCCGTGCGCAGGCTGATGGTGCCGTGGCCACCGGCGAGCCAGTCGTATTTGACGAACTCGTCGCCCAGCCTGTTCCATGAGCCGGTGCTGCTGTAGCGCGAGTTGGCATCGTAGAGGCCGCTGTTGAGTGCGGCGGCGTAAGTGACGAGCTTAAATGTGGAACCGGCGGGGTAGGCTCCCTGGGTCGCCCGATTCAGGAGCGGCTGGCCGGGGTCGTTCAGCAGCGTGCCGACCGCCTGGGCGGAATCGGGTCGCAATGGGTCGAAAGCCTTGGGATCGTAGGTCGGCCAGGTGGCCAGCGCCCGCACCTGTCCATTATTCGGATCGATGACGGCGATGGCTCCGAATTCGGCCGCCGGATGGATGGCGATGACCTCGGCCAACGCTTGCTCGACGGCCGCCTGAAAGTCGAGATCGAGCGTGGTGTAGAGGTTGCGGGCGGGTTGCGGATTGCGATCGGCCAGCACGGCGATGACCTGCCCGGCGGGATCGACTACGCTGAGGATGCCGCCGCGGTCGCCGTTGAGATAGTCCTCGCCCCAGCCCTCAAGCCCGGCAATACCGACCGATTCGTCTCCGGTGAACCCCTGGGCCTTGTATTCGGCCAACTGCTCGGGAGGGATGGCGCCCATGTAGCCGATGACGTGGGCGGCCGAATTGGTGGGCGAGTAGAGACGCATGGGTCGTCGCTTGGGCGTGGCCAGCCCCTTGCCAAGATATGGCTCCAGCGACAGGGCGTACTGCTGGAGATCGTCTTCGGCCACGACGCCGACGGGGACGTACCAGTCGGGCAAGGCGTTGGCGTATTTCTCCTTGATCTTCTCGGCCGTGAGGCCCAGCGCCCGGCTGAGCGCGGCCAGCAGTCCGGCTTCGTCCTCGATCAGACCGGGGACGACGCCCAACTCAAAGGCATTGCCCTGGTAAGCCAATGCTTTGCCGTTGATATCGTAGATATTGCCACGGGAAGGAACGCGCGCTTCCATCGTCAGCCGGTTGCCGCCGGCCAGTTCGGGCATGATCAGACCTTCGTCCCAGACAATCCCCCAGCGGCCGCCTTCATAAGCCAGCGGCGCGTTGTATTCGCGAACGATATCGCCGACCACGTCGGATGTCAGCGTGACCCGGACGCCGAACTGGGCCTTGTCGCCCTCCTGCAAGATTCCCAACGGCTGAGCATGAACCGCGCTGACGGCCGCCGTCCGCATGGCTTCTTCGTAGCGCTGAACGAAGGCGGCGCTATCGACCAACGCCTGGCTCGATGGGGCCAGCACGCTGTACATGCCCAGATAATCGCCAAGTTCCCAGGCGCGATAGAAAGCGCGGGCGTATCCGGCGGGGTCGGCGGTGATGGGGGCGGCCGTGGCGGTGGGCGTGGGCAACGGCGTGGACGGCTCGTCGAGACGCGAATCGCGCAGTTCCGGCATCGCGCCACAGGCCACTGTGATGGTCCCCAGCAACAGGAAAAGGAGAAGAATGCCGAACCTGATTTTCATACGTCTGTCGCGATGACTTTTATCGAGCCGATTATAGCGAGGTCAGGCGGGGGTGGCGGCAAATGTTATGTTCAGTTAATGTGGCACGATAGGAAATCGTGGCACGATAGGAAATCGTGGCACGATAGGAAATCGTGGCAATGAACGATCGGGGCCCGATTTCAGCGAGGCGGCTAGAGCAAACGGAGCATCGTGTCGCGGCGGATTGCATCACCGCTCGAACACGCGCCCCACACCCGGCACCCGTTCCAGCTCCTCTATTAGCTGCAACTCGCACGCCGTGCGATGGTTGGGGAAGTCCATCACCAGGTCTTGCCCGGCCAGTTGCAGGCGCAACATGGCGTTGCCCTCATAGCGCCCGGCCAGCTTGATCGACTGGCGGCAGGCCTCTTTCCAGTTGCCCGACGCCCTGATCTCCACGATCAGCATTTTTACGAACTCGTTCGCGATCGCTTCCGGTTCATAGTCCACATCGACCGCGCCGGCATTCATGCGGGATCCGCCATCATTATTCGCCATGGGCATTTCGTCACTCGTCGCCTGAGATTCGTCACTCGTCATTCGCGATTCGTCATCAGTCGTTCCCGCGGGCATGGTCACGACCGGCGCGGGTGGTGGCTCCTGGGCCTCCTCAACGGCCGCCGGGTCGGGTCGGGTCGGCGCGTCTTCCTCGGCCGATTCATAGCCCGAATAGTCATCTTCGTCGTCGGCCGGCGGCGGCACACTCTCAGCGGTCGCGGGCACATAGGCGGGCGCGGGTTCGGCCAGCGGGCGGGCGAAAACGGTACCGCCGTTCGCCTCGGGCATGAGGTCAAAATCATCGGGCGGCCCGAAGTCGTAATCGTCCGGCGGCGGGGGCACGGGCGCTCGCCTCGTCCGGGTCGCGTCCTGGGCCACGGTCAGCTTCGTCTGCACGCTGTTGGCCAGAATCGAGAAGGATTCCCCCTCAGCCTGAACTGTGCCGCGGGCGACGATGATCTGGTTGACCTGAACCGCCTCGCGATGTGCGGCCCACACCTTGGGGAACATCACCAGATCGATCTTGCCGTCCAGGTCCTCCAGGGTGACGAAAGCCATCGGCAGTCCCTTTTTGGTGTTCAACGTGCGCAGCCCGGACACCATCCCGGCCAGGGTGATATTTTTGCCGTTCCAGGCGCTATCCAGCTCGCCGGTGCGGGTGGTGGCAACATCTTTCAGTTCGGCCAGCTTGTGCTCCAGCGGATGCTCGGTCAGGTAGACGCCGATCAGCTCCTTCTCCCAGTCGAGCATCTCGCGCCGGTCGACGGGCTTAATCTCCTTCTCCGGCCGCAGCAGGGCGACGTCGATCTTGAATCCGCCGCCGTTGCCGCCAAAGAGGGTCATTTGCCCGGCCTCGGCCGCGGCGTGGGCGCTGCCACTGTGCCCCACCATCCGGTCCAGGCCGTCGAGGATGCGCGCCCGCGTGCCCCACTCGTCGAACACACCAACGCGAGCCATCGACTCCAGCGCCCGCTTGCCCACGCGACGCAGGTCCACCCGGTCGGCCAGATCGGCAGGGCTCTTAAACGGCCCATTGGCCTCGCGCTCATCGATGACCAGCTGCACCGCGCCCTCGCCGGCGTTCTTGATGGCGGCCAGCCCGTATCGAATGACGGGACGACCGGCGACCGGGGAGCCGCCCGGCCGGGGAGCCGAGCCGTTGTTAGCCGCCTTTCTCCCTTTTTCCTTGGCGTCGGGAGCAGGATCCTCAATCGTGAAGTCCAGCATCGATTGGTTGATGCCGGGCGGGGCGACGGTGATGCCCAGTTGCCGGGCATCGGTGACGTACTTGGCCACCTTTTCGGTGTTATGGCGGTCGACTGTCAGCAGGGCGGCGATGTATTCAACCGGATAATGGGCCTTCAGATAGGCAGTCTGGCAACAGATGACGGCGTAGTCGGCCGCGTGGGCCTTGTTGAAACCATAGCGAGCGAAAAATTCGATGTCGCCCCAGATGGCGTCGCACACCTGCCGCGAGAAACCGCGCGCCATCGCCCCCTCGGTGAATTTGGCCTTGTGCTCGTCCATCAGATCGCGCTTCTTCTTGGATACGGCCTTACGGATCATGTCCGCCTCGCCCGGCTCATAGCCCGCCAGCTCGGCGGCGATGCGGATGATCTGCTCCTGATAGACGAGGATGCCATAGGTATCCTCCAGGATGGGTTTAAGTTCCGGCGTGTGATAGGCGGCCACATCCTTGCCATCGTTGAGCGCGGCATGCATGCGCCGGATGTACTCAGGGATGTTCTCCATCGGCCCCGGCCGGAACAGAGAGATGGCGGCGATGATGTGGTCAAAGCGGCGCGGCTTCATCTCCATCATCAGCTTGCGCATGCCCGACCCCTCCACCTGGAAGACGCCCAGCACATCGCCGCGGCCAAGCATATCGAACGCCGCTTCCATCCCCTTGTCGGCGTCCTTGCCCGGTCCGCGGTGGCCGATGTCATAGGGGATATTGTCCATGGTGTAGCTCACGCCGTGGCGCTCCTCGATCAATTGAGTCGCCTTGCGCATGACCGTCAGCGTGCTTAGCCCCAGGAAGTCGACCTTCAGCAAGCCGATCTTCTCGATGATCTCCATCGGCCACTGGCTGATGGAGCGGATGCCGCCCAAGCCGGCCTCGCCGCTGGTCGGGCGGTGGAGCGGGACGTACTGGATGAGCGGCTTGTCGGAGATGATGACCCCGGCGGCGTGGCTGCTGGCATGGCGGGCCACACCCTCCACCTGCCGGGCCGTGTCGATCAACTCGCGAATACGTGCATCACTCTTGACCTTGGCATCCAGATCGGCCGAGTAGAACTCATGCCCCCGCTCGAGGACATTGTCGATCTTGACCGGCTTGCCGGAGATAGCCGGGATGAGCCGGGCCACGGCATCGACCTCCGGCAGGGGCACATCGAGCGCGCGGCCCACATCGCGAACGGCCGCCCGCGCCCCCAGTGTCCCAAAGGTGATGATTTGCGCCACCTTGTCCTGACCGTACTTTTGCACGGCGTACTCAACCATCTCCGAGCGGCGATCGTCGGGGTAGTCGAGGTCGATATCGGGCATGGAGACGCGACCGGGATTCAGGAAGCGCTCGAAAATAAGGCCGTTGGCGATAGGATCGATGCCGGTGATGCCCAGCGTATAGGCCACCAGCGAACCCGCGCCGCTGCCGCGCACGTTCCACCAGATATGGACACGACGGGCGTACTCGCACAGGTCCCACACGATGAGGAAGTAAGCGTCGAAGCCCATGCCGCGGATGATGCGCAGCTCGTGCTCCAGCCGGGCGCGCAACGTCTCGTCGCTCCTCGCCCGTTCCTCGCCGTACTTTCGGATCAACCCTTCCTCACAAAGCTGGCGCAAATAGCCAGGCGCGTCGTAGCCCCCGGGTACGTCGAAGATGGGCAGGTGATAACCCTTCGTATCCAGATCGACGTTGCACATCTCGGCGATCAGCAGGCTGTTGTCGAGCGCGCCGGGGATATGGCCGAACAGTTGATGCATCTCCGCGCGGGACTTGAGGTAATAGCCCTGGTCGCTGAAGCGCATGCGCCTCGATTCGTTGACGGTGGAGCCGGTCTGGATGCACAGCAGCACGTCGTGGGGAGCGGCTTCCTCCGGCGTGGTGTAATGGACGTCGTTGGTGGCCAGGAACCTCAGCTGGTAGCGGGGCTGCATGTCCTGCATCAGCGTCTTGTTGATGGCCGTCAACTCGGGGATGCTGTGCTCCTGCAGCTCGATGAAGAAGCGCTCCGGTCCGAAGATGTCGATATATTTGCCCATGAGCGCGTGGGCCTTGTTCATGTCGCCCGCGGCGATGGCCCGGGGGATGTCGGCAGCCATGCAGCCGGTGGTGCAGAT
>JAGOZU010000104.1 GCA_018058545.1 Promineifilum sp.
CGTTGGTGCCCAGCGGGTGGCTGTATTCGATCTCCGGGATGTCGGCTGAGTTAGGAATCATCCACGGCTCGGAGCTATTGGCCAGGAAGCCGTCGGAGAGGATGATGACCGGACTCATGGAGCGCACGGCCAGCCGGCAGGCCTCGATGGCGATGTCGAAGCAGTCGGACGGGCTTTTGGGGGCCAGGATAGCCATCGGGCTTTCGCCATTGCGGCCGAAGAACGCCTGCAGCAGGTCGGATTGCTCGACCTTGGTCGGCAAGCCCGTGCTGGGGCCGCCGCGCTGCACGTTGACGATGACCATGGGCAGCTCCAGAGCCACGGCCAGGTTCATGCCCTCGCTCTTGAGGGCGACGCCGGGGCCGCTCGTGCCGGTGACGGCCAGCGCCCCACCGAAAGCCGCGCCGATGATGGACCCCATTGCGGCGATCTCGTCCTCGGCCTGGAAGGTGCGCACGTCGAAGTTGCGTAATGGGGCCAGTGCGTGGAGGATGTCACTGGCCGGTGTGATGGGATAGGTGCCGTAGAACAGCGGCTTGCCCATCTTCCGCGCGGCGGTGACCAGGCCCATCGCCGTGGCGACGTTGCCGGTCACCTTGCGGTAGGTGCCCGGCGGCAGAGAGGCCGGACGAATACGATAGCGATGCTGGAAGATGCGGCTGGTGTCGCCAAAGCTGTAGCCGGTCTCCAGCGAGCGGATGTTAGCCTCGCGCAGGGCGGGGGTCTTGGCGAATTTCTTGTTGATCCAGTCGACAGTCACTTCCAGAGACCGGTCGAACATCCAGAAAGCCAACCCCAGGGCGAAGAAGTTTTGGGAGCGGTCCCGCTCCTTGACTGACAAATCGCTGATATCCTTCAGGGCCTCGCGATTAAGCGTAGTTAGCGGCACTTCGATGATGTGATACTCCTTCAGGGAATCATCGTGGCGCGGGTCGGACTCATAGCCGGCCTTGCGCAGGTTGGCTGGAGTGAAGGCATCGGTGTTGAGGATGATCGTGCCGTTGGCTTCCACGTCGGACAGGCTGGCCTTCAGCGCGGCCGGGTTCATGGCCACCAGGATTTGGGCGGCGTCGCCGGGGGTCAGGATGTCGCGATTGGAGAAGTTGACCTGGAAGCCGCTGACGCCGGCCAGTGTCCCGATTGGGGCACGAATCTCGGCCGGAAAGTCGGGCATGGTGCTGACGTCGTTACCGAAAACGGCCGACGTATTGGTGAATTGCGTGCCGGTCAGCTGCATGCCGTCGCCGGAGTCGCCGGCAAAGCGAATGACGACAGAATCGCGCTCTTCGATAATATATTCGTTCTCGTTCATGATTTTTTACCGGTTAGTATGAGTGATCGGTTGTCGGTCACTGTCCACTGCTCCCTTGCCTAGTCACCACCCTCCGCCTTGCGCGGAAATTGATCCGGCCGGGGCGAACGATTCAACACCTCGACCGGATAGCGCGCGGCCAGGTACTGGATGATGGAGGCGTAGGTCATATCGCCCAGGATGTTGCCCTGACGGTCGATCACCGGCAGGTTGCGGAAGTGGTGGTCGTCCATCAGCCATAACGCATCGGCGGCCGAGGTGTCGGGCAGCACGCTGACGGGCTGGGGGGTCATGACCGCATCGACCGGATTGTCGAGTGTCTCGGGCTCGCCGGCCACGTGACGCATAACGTCGCGCTCGGTGAAGATGCCGACCAGCGTCTTGTCGCGAACGATCAGGGCGCTATGGCCATTGACGGCGCGCATTCGCCCCAAGGTCTCGCGGACGGTCGTGCCACTTTCCACCAGGCAATAGCTGTTCAGATCAAGATGTCGTACTTGTTCGGACTCCAGTTCCTGTCTCAAGCTCATGGTTACACTCCCCTTGTTTGCGGCCGTCTCCTCGGTAAAGACGGTTCAAGCCACAAAATGATAGGTGATCTGATTTGATTAATGGTGTGTGATGACCGTGCCTCCGCGGATTTGGTTCAAAACGGGATAGATGTCGGCCGTTGGGTTGCGCTTAACTCTCCGTGATCTGTTCAGTCGGCAACAGGGAGAAATGTTCGTTCAACAGTTTTCGGCCGCACTCAATATCGTTGTCACACAGGGCTTCCACGATTCGCTCGTGATAGGTCCACACCTCGACCCAATAACGGTAGCGCATGAAACGGGTTAGTTCACTGGCATCATAGGCATCCCAATAAGCCTCAAGCAGCCCCTGAACGAAAGGATTGTCCAGACGGCCGAAAATGGTCAGGTGAAGTTGGCGGTGTTCCCCGTTGGGGATGTGGATTGGATCGCCGCGCAGCTTGGCCCAGGCGTTGGCAACCAGTTGCCCCAGCCGCGCCTTGTCCTCCGGGGTCAACAAGACGACCGCCTCGTCCCAGAAGCTTATCTCAATCATCTGGCGCAGTCGACTTAGCTGGGCGAAGTTGGTTTCGCCTGTGGCCAGGCTGAAAAGGACGGCCGGGAGGACGGCGTCGGCGAAGTTGAAAGGCTCGCGCTGGATGCCGAGCCGCGGACGGACGGACACCACGCCCATCTCGCGCGCCACGGCCAGTTCCTCGCGCAACTTGCCCACGCTAACGCCCATCTCATCGCCGATATTCGACAGTGGCAGCAGCTTGTCGCCCGGATTGATGTGATGTTCGATCAGATATTTCAGGAAGTCGGAATCCAGTTTATCGAAGCGCACGGCAAATGATCCAATAAATCGAATAAATCCGATAATTGGGATTATAGCCCTTCCCGATAGCGAATAGCAAATTGATCGAATCCCGCCATCCTTGCTAAACCGGCTCTATCAAATATTGCATTAAGCGCCTGATGATAGGGCCAATATTCTTGTATTTCCTTCTCTCAACCCTTAAAATGAAATAGTAGCGACAGCAATAAATTCATTAAAGGGCGGCTTTGGCCGGCCGGGAGATTCGATATGAAGGAAAATGGAAACGTTAACGGCCGCGGTGAAGTGGGCGGACTGACCGTCAAGCGCGGATTGGCCCAGATGTTGAAGGGCGGCGTCATCATGGATGTCGTCACGCCGGAACACGCGCGAATCGCCGAGGAAGCCGGCGCGGTGGCCGTCATGGCGCTGGAGCGCGTCCCGGCCGATATTCGCGTCAGCGGCGGCGTAGCCCGCATGTCGGACCCCGGCCTGATCAAGGAGATCATGGCCTCGGTCAGCATCCCGGTCATGGCCAAGGTGCGCATCGGTCATTTCGTCGAGGCCCAGATTCTGGAAGCGCTGGGCGTGGACTTCATCGACGAGAGCGAGGTCCTGACCCCGGCCGACGAGGCCTACCACATCAACAAGCATGATTTCAACATCCCGTTCGTCTGCGGTTGCCGCAACCTGGGCGAAGCGCTGCGGCGCGTGGGCGAGGGCGCGGCGATGATCCGCACCAAGGGCGAGGCGGGCACGGGCGACGTGGTCGAGGCTGTGCGCCACGCGCGAACGGTGCTGGGCGACATTCGCCGCCTGCAGAACATGCCCGAGGAAGAGCTGATGACCTTCGCCAAGGATATCGGCGCGCCGTATGAGTTGGTGAAAGAGACCCGCGAACTCGGCCGCTTGCCGGTGGTCAATTTCGCCGCCGGCGGCATCGCCACCCCGGCCGATGCGGCGCTGATGATGCAGCTTGGCGTTGACGGCGTTTTCGTCGGCTCCGGCATCTTCAAGAGCGGCGATCCGGCGCGGCGGGCCAAGGCCATCGTCGAGGCTACGACCCATTTCCGCAACGCCGAGATTCTGGCTCGCGTCAGCGAGAACCTGGGCCAGCCGATGGTCGGTATCGGCATCCACACCCTGAGCGAAGACCAGCAGCTGGCGACCCGCGGCTGGTAAGAGGAATAATAATGAGGATCCGCAACTATCATGGATTTTGCGGATCCTCATTCCCTCGATAGCACCCTCTGTCCGGCAGACCGCCGGTGACAGGCCCATCTCCTCCCCCATACAGTACAGATCAGCGGCTTGCGATCCCTCGTCCCATATCAAACAATACCCACTATGAAAATAATGGTATACTGGTTCAGACTCAGACTGTTGTTGTACCGGAATCAGAGACCATATCCATCACGCGCCGGCGCGCAGCGTATGCGTTGTTCGCCGCCAATGCAGACATGAGGAGACATAGTTATGGGACGTCGGATCATCACTCCAACCGCGGTGGAGACCATCAAAGGGCTGGAGACATTAAGCGACGCGGCCGTTGGGGTTCAGCGCATCGACGGCTTTTGGGATCGGGTCATCAAGAACATTCCGGGCGATATCGTGGCCGGGTGGACGGCTATCCTGGGTTTGTTCAGTGTCTCTCCGGGGGCGACGGGCGATCTGCGCACGACCAACATCCTGTGGATCATGTGGGCGGCGCTGACGATCATCACTTTCTTCTGGACCTATCGTCAGACGAAAACGCCGGAGTTACCGCCGGCCTGGACACAGATCTTTATCTCGACTTTTGCCTTCGTCGTCTGGGCGCTGGCGCTGGGCGTGCCGTTCAACACCTTGAGCTTCTACGATTCGAGGATTTCCGCGGCCATCCTGGTTGTTTTCACCCTGGCGGTGGGGGCAGTGCAACCGAAGGAGTAATCAGGCCTCTTTGTTTTTAAAGCGTGCTCATTACCCGTCGCAGATCTTCCAGATCGGCCGCGACGCGGTAGGCTTGCGTGCCCGAAAGCTCCACGCCTCGCATCGCGCCATTGACGTCCTTCAGACCGCTGCCGGTGTTTAGTACGACGATGCGTTCGTCGGCCGAGACCATCCCGCGGTCTACGGCTTTCACCAGTCCCGCATAGGCGGCCGCCCCCGCCGGTTCGGCAAACACGCCGGAGCCGCGAGCCAGCGCCGGGATAGCGGCCAGAATCTCCTCGTCGGATACGGTGATGTACGCTCCACTGGTTTCCTTCACGGCGGCCATCGCCTTCAACCGATCACGCGGCAGTCCGGCGCTGATGCTGTCGGCCGCCGTTTGGGCGTCGATGGCCGGCTTGGTCAACACGTCCTCGCCTCGCTCCCATGCTTCGGCCAGGTAGTTGCTTCCGGCAGCCTGCACGCCCATGAGTTTGGGCATTTTCTCGATCCAGCCCAGCGCCATGAGGTCTTTCAGACCCTTGTACAGCCCGCCGATGATGCAGCCGTCGCCGACGCTGACGAAGATGCGGTCGGGGGCCTGCCAGCCGAGCTGCTCGCAGATCTCCAGCGAGGCCGTCTTTTTGCCCTCGGACATATAAGGGTTGAACCCGGTCGTGCGGTTGTACCATCCGTAGGCATCGGCCGCCTGCAGGCAAAGCTCGACGGCGTCGTCGTATGTCCCGCGCACCAGCATGACGGTCGCGCCATAGGCCAGCAGCTGGGCGACCTTGGCCGGCGGCGCTTTCTCCGGTACGAAAATGACGTTGGCTTGCCCGACGGAGGCGCAGATGCCGCTGAGGGCGGCGGCGGCGTTGCCGGTGCTGGCCGTGGTGATTATCGCCGCTCCGTGTTCCCGGGCCTTGACGACGGCGATGACGCTGGCGCGGTCCTTGAAGGAGGCGGTTGGGTTGCGGCCGTCGTCCTTCACCCACAGATGCCGCAATCCCAGTTCGGCCCCCAGCCGGGGCGTGGTGTAGATGGGCGTCCAGCCGATTTGCAGCGACGGCACCTCGGCATCCGGTTCAACCGGCAGCAGCGGCTTGTAGCGCCACATGGAGTCGTCGCGACTGTCGCGCAGGCTCTCGCGGCTGATGTGGCGCCGGATGAGATCGTAATCGTAGACGACATCGACGACGCCGTCCGGCCCGAACTCGGGATCGACGTAGTCGATCTCGTCCGTACGGAAGGTGCGGCCGCTAATAAGGCTTCTGAGGTGTAATACGTGATCCATGATCAGCGCACAATATGCGTCCCCGTCTCTCCGGCCAGGGCGCGGGGAATGTTCGGTGGATCGGTGACGATGGCGTGGGTGCCGCCTGCTTCGAGGAAGTTGACGATGGCCTGAATCTTGGGGGCCATGCTGCCCTTGGCAAAGTGTATCCCTTCCGCCAGATAGGCCTTGGCCTCGGCCAGCGTCACCCGGTCGAGCCACTGCTGATCGGGCTTGCCGAAATTGATGGCGACCTTTTCCACGGCTGTGCTGATGATGAACGTGTCCGCGCCCAGCTTCGTGGCCAGCAACGACGAGGCGAAATCCTTGTCGATGACGGCGGCGATGCCCCGCAGGTGGCCGCTCTCATCGGCGACAACCGGGATGCCACCCCCGCCGACGGTGATGACGATCTGCCCGGCGGCGATCAGCGCGCGCACGGCCGGTTCCTCCACGATGCGCGTCGGCAGGGGGGAGGCCACGACCCGCCGCCAGCCACGACCGGCGTCTTCCACGACATCCCAGCCGTCTCGTTCGCGCCGGCTCAGGGCTTCCTGTTCATCCATGAAGGAGCCAATGGGCTTGGTGGGGTTTTTGAAGGCGGGGTCGGCCGCGCTGACCTCAGTCTGGGTGATGATCGTCGCCACATCGCGATCGATGCCCATGTCGAGGAAGTGATTTTGCAGGCTCTGCTGCAGGGCATAGCCGATAGCTCCTTGCGAATCCGCCCCGCAAACATCGAGCGGCACCTCGTGCAACTCGTGACGAGCCAGCTCGGAACGACGCAGGATAAAGCCGACCTGCGGTCCGTTGCCGTGGGCGATGGCGACATTCCAGCCATCCTTGACCATTTGGGCGATGTGGCCGGCCGTCTCGTAGGCCGCCTTGTATTGGTCTTCGACGCTCCGATGTTGCTTGTCCTTGATTAACGAGTTGCCGCCGATGGCGATAACCGCCAGTTTTCCATTCATGATATGTCTCCTGGTGTACAGGGCTGAAAAACGACAAACGACGGACAACAGGCCGGGAACTGGTATGTTCCGGTCGCGGCCCGTCGTCCGTCGCCATCGTTACGTTATTATTGTTCGCATCGGCTACATGGTCAGTGCCATGGCGGCCTTCTGCACATGCAGGCGATTCTCGGCCTCGTCATAGACGACGCTTTGGGGACCGTCGAGGACGCCGTCGGTGACCTCGATGTTGCGGTCGGCCGGCAGGCAGTGCATGTAGATAGCATCTTCCTTGGCCATGGCCATACGCCGCTCGTCGGTGATCCAGTCGGTGTATTGCTGGCTGATCTTGGCCGATTCGGCGTGGTCCGATGTCGTCAGCATGGAGCCCCAGCTCTTGGCGTAGATGACGTCGGCGTCCTTGAAGCCTTCGTCGAAGTCCTCGAATACCTCGAACGAACCGCGAGACTTGCGGGCATTTTCCTTGGCCTGCTCCATGATCTCCGGCATCAGCTTGAACTCCGGCGGACGGGTCAGGCGGACGTTCATTCCGAAGCGGGTCATGAGCAGGATGAGGCTCTGAGGCACGCTGATGGGCTTCTGGTAGCTGCTGGCATAGGCGTAGCTGACGTTGATGGTCTTGCCGCGCGGGTCGCCCTTCTTCTCGATGATGGTCATCATATCGGCCAAAATCTGGAAGGGATGATAGACGTCGCATTGCATGTTGAGGACGGGCACGCGAGAGGCGGCCGCGACCTCGCGGATGTACTTGTTGCCGAAGTCCCAGTCACACTGGCGAATGGCGATGCCGTCGGTGTAGCGACCGATGATCTCGCCGATCTCCTTGGCCGTGTCGCCGTGGCTGATCTGCGTCGTCTGGCTCTCGATGAACTCCGCGTGGCCGCCGAGTTGGGCCATGCCGGCCTCGAAGCTGACGCGCGTGCGGGTGCTGCTGAAGAAGAACAACATGCCCAGCACCTTGTCGCGCAGATAGGCATGGGGCTGGCCCAGGGCGCGCTTGCGCTTCAGGTCAAAGGCAACGTCGAGCAGGGTGTCGATCTCTTCCTTCGTCCACTCCTGCGTGGTGATCAAGTCACGACCGCGTAAATTTGTTTGCATGGTTTCTCCGATTTTCCTGATTTGATAAGCAGATTAATTTGAGAGGTACGTGTTTAGATTTTACCCTTCAGCATGAACGGCAGGAGGGCATAGAACTTGGTGGCTTCGACGACATCTTCCAGCGGGACGTGCTCCTCGACGGCGTGGGCGTAGATTTCATCGCCGGGGCCGAAGCCGATGCTGGGGATGCCGGCCTTGCCGCGCCAGTAGTTGCCGTTGGTGGAGAAGTCCCACTTGCCGGCCGGGACGTCGCGATGCCACAAGGCGTTGATCGCTTCCTTGCCGGCTACGACGAACGGATCGTCTTCCTCCAAAGCCCATGCCGGGAAGTATTTGTCGTAGACGAAGACCGCGCCGGTGTGGCTGGGTTCGTCGTAGACCAGGCGGTTGACCGAGAAATCCTTGCGCGTCTCTGCGGGGATCAGCTTCTCGATGGCGGCGATGACCGATTCCGGCGTCTCGCCGAAGGTGACGCGGCGGTCGATGAAGATGCGGCATTCGTCCGGCACGGCGTTGTCGCTGGGCGAGACGCTGGAGATGCGGGTGACGGTGATGCGTCCCTGCCCCAGAAAGTCGTGGCTCGGCAGCGTGGCGTCGCTGTCGCGGATACCGGCGATGACCGGCAACATCTTGTAGACGGCATTGTCGCCCATGAAGTTGCTGGCGGCATGGGCGCTGACGCCCTTGCAGATGACCTCCAGCTCGAGGCGACCCTTGTGGCCGCGATAGACGTTCATTTTGGTCGGCTCGCCGATGACGACGAAATCGGGCTTGATATTCTCCCACTCCACGAACGCCTGGCAGCCGATGCCGTCGCACCACTCCTCGATGTTGCCGAGGTAGTAGGCGGTGTAGCCGTCGAGCAGGCCCATGTCACGCGCGATGGCCAACCCGTAGATCATGCCCGGCGTGCTGCCCTTTTCGTCCAGCGCGCCACGGGCGTAGAAGTTGCCGTTTTCGATCTTGCCCACGAACGGGTCCCATTTCCACTGGGACGGATCACCGATGCCGACGGTGTCGATATGGCTGTCATAGAGCAGGATCTTGGGGCCACTTCCGATCTTGCCGACGATGGAGCCGTAACGATCGACATAGACCTCGTCGAAGCCCAGGCGAGTCATCTCCTCGCCGATGCGTCGGCCGACGGCCTCGATGTCACTGTCCATGCTGGGGATGGCCACGATCTCGCGGAAGAACGTCAGCAGTTCCTCGCGGGCCTCGGCAACACGTCGATTCAGTTCACTAATCTGGTCACTCATGTTTGTCAACTCCCACTTCATTCATTACAAAAACCACGGATATTCGGGCGTCCGGTTTCATCAGTAAGGTAATGTCCGTTCCCGGATGGTTTTAAGGTCAAACTCGACGGCGCAGGATGCGAAAACGTAACAGGTCATCGCGGAAATAGGATGCGGCTTTCAGGATGGGTTCGTTTTCGTCGTCGTAGCCGATTTCATCGAAGGCGATCAGCGGCGTGCCGGGCGCGATTTGAAGCGTTTTGGCCATATCGTTGTCGGCGGATAGAGGGATGATCTCGGACAGGTAATAGGCCAGCCGGCGGCGGCTGAATTCCTCCAGAAAATCATAGATCGGCCGCTTCAGGTCTTTGGTCGTATAGGACTCCGTCAACAGTCGTAGCGGCAGATAGTTATGGGCCAATATGACCGGCACGTCGTCCTCCAGAAACAGCTTGCTGGTGAACAGCACCTGCTCGCCGGCGGCCAGAGCCAGCTCATCGGCGATATTCCCCGGCAGCCCGCCGGTCTCGACGGTCAGGACACGGCCGTCCAGCACCTGGGTGGATGGCGTGAGACCGTGGGCCTGAAGCATCGCCTCGTAGGACCAGATCTCTTCCAGTCGGGAATGGATTTGCAGTACAGGGCTGTTGACGAACGTGCCCGACCCTTGCCGGCGGCTGATCGTGCCTTCCATCTCCAAACGACTGAGGGCCTCGCGGACGGTGGTGCGGCTGACGCCCAGCAACTCGGCCAGCTCCATCTCGGCCGGGACGCGGCCGTCGGCAAACTGCCCCTGGACAATGAGGTCCTTGATATGGGTTTTGACCTGGTCGGTCAGTGAGGGCGCGCGTCGCAACATCTATCTGGACAATCGCATCCAATCAATTTGTATATTGGTATGGTTGTACGACGAATCATACCTTAGAGATCAGGGCCTGTCAAGCGGCTTGAACCCCGTCCGCATGATTAGGAGCAGCAAACCCGTAGGTGAAGCGATGAAACGGTTATTGGTGGCCGGGACGACGGAGATGCCGGAAAACGAAGCGGCTCTCGTGGCGACAGGGGCGAGTTGGCGTTTGCAGAGCGGCCGTGAGGATGGTATGATCGGCCTTCATCTTGGGGCGTCGCCAAGTGGTTTAAGGCACCGGACTTTGAATCCGGCATTCGTTGGTTCGAATCCATCCGCCCCAGCTAACAAAGCCCGTTTTTGTCCGCATCCCCTTTGGATGGACGGCTCGCCACCGTCCATACCAGCGCCACCAGAAAAGCCAACCCGCCCAGAACAGCCGTGCCCATGACACCGCCATAGGCCGTGATCACATAGATGGCCTCGACCGGCGGAGCCAGCGTCGTGGCCGCGGCATAGACTCCTACGGCGACGGCAGGCAGGATGAACAGCAGCGGCAGCAGAGCCGGACGTATCGATCCAGCTACCTCGGACAAGAGGGAACCGGGCGGCTCGCGGCGCTTGTTGATATAAAGCGCAAAGAGTGTCGCCGTCAACAACGGCAGCAGCTTTAAGGGCGCCCAGGGCGCGGATGGCAATACCCCGCTGATG